>DDXG01000018.1:3331-16510 GCA_002347125.1 Phycisphaerales bacterium UBA2266 | reverse complement strand
GTGGCCGGGATGCTGCCGCCGTGGCCGGAGGACCTGGTCCAGGACGGCACGATCAACCTGCTGGACGTCGAGGCGCTGGTGGCCGACTGGCTCGAGGACGACTACTATGTAACGACCTCGGCGCCGGCCGGTGGACAGGTGGCGTACTACCCGCTCAACGGCAACGCCAATGACGCCAGTGGCAACGCCCACCACGGCACAGCGAACGGGGCGGTCACTTATGGCGCGGGCGTCTACGGTCAGGCGGCGAGCCTCAACGGCACGGACGCCTATATCAGTGTTGGGGCCGTGGATATCAGCGGGGCGGCGGCCAGGACGATCGCCGGCTGGGCCAAGGCCAGTACACTGACGATCACGAACTGGACGAACCTGTTTGGGTTCACCAATGACCTGACGGCCAGCCAGAGCAACCGCAGTTTTGACATTGAGAAGCTGGGTAACTGGAACTTCGGTTACGGCATCCACGTGTACGGCTGGGAACGGCCGATCATGGCATTGGACCTGGAGTGGCACCACCTGGCGGCGACGTATGACGGCACGACGATTGCGTGGTACGGCGATGGTCGTCTGGTCGGCAGCGAGGCGCGGGCCCTGGACACGGCGGACAACGTTCAGATGGGTAAGCGTGGGGATAACGCTGCATTCTTCCCCGGCAGCATCGACGACGTGTACATCTACAACACGGCGTTGACGCAGGCCCAGGTCTGCTACCTGGCGGGCAATGGGGCGGCCCAGTGGTATGCCCCGGTGCTCTCGCCGGCGAACCTCTCGGACGCCGAGCCGCAGGGCGATAAGGTGGTCAATTTCAAGGACCTGGCGGTTCTGCTGGCCAAGTGGCTGCAGACCCAGGTCTGGCCGGCGCCGTAAGTTTAGAGCCTGTAAGCCTTTTATCAACATCACCGCGGGGCCCGGACACCCATCCGGGCCCCGCTTGCTTTGTCGTCTGGGAGGCCTTCTGACGCCCTGTTTTCATGGAACGGTGTAACTTTCCGTCCTTTTCATGCGTCATAAGTATGTATCATCACCCTCCTCCGAAAGGCCGGTTCAGTTGAGTCGGCCTTTTTTCGTTGCTCGCGGCCCCCCCCGGGGGTATCATGCGCCCCCATGAGAATCCCTTTGACACGATACGGAATGCCCCAGGTGCTGGTGTTTCCGCTTGTGATACTCGGTGCGATGGCGGCCGCCGCCCTGTTGGGGCCCGGACGCATTACCGGGGGGAGCTTGGCCGTTTTGGAGGCTCTCCTGGGTCTGGGCCTGGTGTTTGTGCTGGCATTCTTCCGCGACCCGGAGCGCGTGGCGGCCGCCGACAAAGGCGAACTGCTCTCTCCGGCCGACGGGGTGGTCCGGGATGTGGAAATCGTGCAGGAAGACGACTTCATCGGCGGCCCGGCCTTGCGGATCGGCATCTTCCTGAGCATCTTCAACGCCCACATCAACCGCGCCCCCGGCGATGTCCGCGTCCATGCCGTCCGATACCGGCCCGGCAAGTTCCTCAACGCCATGAACCCCCGCGCCGGCAAGGTCAATGAGTCCAACGACCTGCATCTGGTCCGCACCACCGAGCCCCAGGACCGGCTCATCGTCCGCCAGATCAGCGGGGCCATCGCCCGCCGTATCGTCTGCGGCGTCGAGGATGGCGCCCGGCTTGTCGCCGGCCAACGTTTCGGAATGATCAAGTTTGGCTCACGGACGGAACTCTACGCCCCGGCGCGCGGCGACCTCAAGTGCCTGGTCGCCAACGGCGACAAGGTCAAGGCCGGCCTGACCGTATTGATGAGGTACGAATCATGAGCCGACATAAAGACGGCCGTGCAAGAGCCCGATTCCTCCGCCGGGTGCGTCGCCAGCGACTGAAATATGTCGCGATGCTTCCTGCCCTCGTAACGATCCTCAACGGCGTATGCGGGTTCGGAAGCCTCCTGCTGGCGGCCAAGGGGCACTTCGCCGGCGCAGGTTACATGATCTTCATGGCCATGATCGCCGACATGCTCGACGGACGCCTGGCGCGAATGAGCCACAGCACCTCCAGCTTCGGCGGCCAGTTGGACAGTCTGTGCGATGTCGTCAGCTTCGGCGCCGCCCCCGCCTTCCTGATGGTCCAGATCGTTGAATCCAAGCTCAGCCTGCAACTGGCCGGCACTCCGGGACTGCACTTCATGCAGCGGTTCATCTGGCTTGCCGCGGCCGTCTATCTCAGTTGCGCGATCATTCGTCTGGCCCGTTTCAATGTTGAGAACGAGGAAGATGAAACAGCTCACATGAGTTTCGTCGGGCTACCCACGCCGGCCGCGGCCGGGACCGTCGTCAGCCTCGTTATCTTCCACCAGGAGATCGTCCTTCCCGCCGTCGGCGGCGTCTACGGCGCATTCGACCATACCCTCGTGTACACGTTACCCTTCGCCGTCTTCGGCATGGGCGTCCTCATGGTCAGCCGGATCCGCTATCCGCACATCCTCAATGTGTATCTCAAGGGCAGGAAGCCGTTCGACCACCTGATCCGCGCCATCCTCTTCCTCGGGGTGATTGTCTGGAACCGTCAGGCCGCTCTGGCCGTTATCTTCTGCCTGTTCACCAGCGGCAGTTTTGTCAGATGGGTCTATCTACGGGTCCTGCGCAAGACCGAAGCGGTCGCCGTCGCGCCCCGGCAGCCCGACTCTCAGCCCGACGGCCGACCCTGCTGACGCACATCCCCCAGCACGGCACAGACAGGATTTTCCTTAGAGAATACAAGTGTCTTCCCTAACCGCCGCGCTCGCCGCTTGGCGTATGATGACCTGAACAACCAAGAAGAAACTCGGCGGCGGCGCGGCAGGCCGGGTCGTCCGTGCGTGCGCGTTACCTGGACCGCCGAGTCTGTCCAAGCGCGTGGAAGCCTGTGGCTTTCGGAGGACACAAACATGAAGAGCAGACAGATAACCGGCAAACTGGCGGCTGCGGCGGCCGTGGCAGGCGCGATTGTGCTGATATCCTTGACGGCCGGTGGGGGTAGTCTGGAGCCGACCGCACCGCCCGGGCCGACAATGAACACCCTGGCAGATATCTACGCCGCCGTAACGACGCCGTGCCCACCCGTGGCGGCCGCCTTTGACGCGTACCTGAAGATCGACTCCATCCCAGGCGAGGCCAAGGATGACGGCCACAAGGAATGGATTGACCTGCTGTCGTACAGCCATGGGATCACCCGGCCCCCCGCTCAACCCGGAACACCGAGCGTGCCCCAGTTGCGCGATCTCACCGTGGTAAAGAGTGTCGACAAGGCAACGCCCAAGCTCATGCTGGCGGCCTGCGACGGCAAGGTCTTCCCGAAGGTCGAAATCCACCTCGTTCGCAAGTCCGGACCCCTCGGCGCCGAACCCTACATGCAGTATGTACTGTCGGACGCAACCGTGGTGGCGGCCCAGACCGGCGGACCATCGTCCGGCGAACCGCTCCCGAGCGAGCAGGTCAGCTTCAACTACGCCAAGATCGAGTGGAGCTACACATACGTCGACGACTCCGGAGCCGTTGAGACCACACACACGGAGTGGGATGTCATCAACAATACCGGCCGGTGACCCACATGCCTGACGGGTCGGCTTTTCCAACGTCGGCGGGCCGGATCATGGATTTGACCGCCGCCGTTGGGAGGTGATGCCAAATGAACACTCTGAAATCGCTTCTTTGCGTTGCCGCGTTGACGTGGGGATTTGTCTGTCCGACTCTAGCGGACAACATCGATCCTGCCAATGATGGCTCGCGTTACGCCTACGGGGAGAATGTCGGCTGGGTCAATTTCAAGCCCTCCACCGGCCCCGGCGTCACGGTCGACGATGTGTCCGTCGTCGGCTATGTCTGGGGCGCCAATATCGGATGGGTCAATCTCTCCCCGGTGTTTGGCGGTGTCGTAAACGATGGTACGGGCATGCTTTCGGGATACGCCTACGGCCAAAACGTCGGCTGGATCAACTTCAATCCGAAGGTCCCGGGGGATCCGACCCACTACGGGGTCACAATCGATGCGTCCGGAGATTTCGACGGGTGGGCCTACGGTGAGAACATAGGATGGATTCACTTCCGCTCGGCAAGTCCCGTAGCCTACAAGGTCCAGACCGCGTGGATAACCGACTGCCGCGTTGATTTCGACGACCTCCAGCGGTTCGCGCAGACCTGGCTGGACATTGGAGGACCGGGCGATCTCGACCAGACGCTCAACGTGGACTTCCGCGATTACTCCCTGTTGGCGGATCTGTGGCTGCGGTTGTGTCCGCCCGGATGGCCGCTGAAATAGGCCTGGTTCCAGCGACGAGCCGTTACTCGTTCGGCTCCCGCCGTCCCAACAGCTTGGAGCGGGCGTCCTCCAGGGCATCCTCTATCTCGCGGATATCGACGGGCCGTTTTGAATTCCGGTTGTGCTCGAGAGCCGTTTCGTATGCCTCAATCGCCTCCGCATAGCGGCTCTGCTCGGCGTATATCCTCCCGATTCGACTATACACCTCGGTCGTCAGCGCGGGCTTCGTTCCGGCCGCTTTCCTGTAGTAATCGATGCTGCGCTGCGTCTGGCCGAGCGATTGATACTTCGCCGCTTCGTTCATGTACTTGAAGGCCAGAAAGCCCCTGGCGCTCTCGCGCACGACGGGGGCCAGCAGATTCTCCACCGGGGCGTAGTCGTCCGTGAACATGATCCCCCTGGATTGGGCCCGGATGTAGGCCATGCCTTGTTCGTTCAGCGAGCGTATCTCCAGCGGCTTGGGATAGTGCTTGATCAGCGTCGGCATGTCCAGCGGCCGCCCTGAACCGGCGACAACAAACGTGTTGCGGGCCCAATCCGGCAAGTCCGCCTCAGTATAGACCCCCACGTGCGCAAAAGTCCGCTCCATCGTGTTGACCACCGCGCCCAGATAGCCGCCGCAGTCGTACATATCGATGAGAGTCAGCATGTAGACGCCCCGCTCGGTCAGCAGTTGGGCGACCCGGTCGTTGAACTCCTTCGTAAGGAGTTGGAACGGCGCCGAGAAGTCGTTGACGGCGTCCCCATAGATGAAGTCGTACTGCCTCCCCGTCCCGCCCAGACGGCGGTTCTCCAGGAGGCCGTCGATGTAATTGCGGGCGTCCATGTGAATCGTCCGGATCGGCGCGCGAGGGTCGAGGCCGAAGGCCTTGACGGCGGCCCGAGTGATGCCCGGATCGATCTCCACAACCTCGACCAGGCTGCCCGGCCACTTCGCCGTGACATACCGCGGCCAGACATAACCGCCCCCCCCGATCACCATGACCGCCAGCTTGTCCCGATCCACGCTCAGGCCGTGTGTGATGGCCGCGTAGATCTCCGTGTAGAAGTACTGCAAGTCGGTAATGTCCGACATGATGATCTTGCTGTGGGTGAGTTTGTCCTGAATGAACTCGCGCGTGTCGGGCTCGGAGGAAATCTGCTTGACGAAGACGCGGCAGTAGCGCGTCTCATGGCTGTAGATGGTCCCCGGCTCAAGGGGCCGCCGCAAGGCAAGACGGGTCCCGATCGCTTCGCACAGGCGCAGCGGCGCCATCCCCGCCGTCATGGCCAGAAGAAACAGAACGGCCCAGACGCCGACACGCCGCACGCGCGTGCTGTAGAATACGGCCGGCAACAGGAGCAGGCCCCCGATAAGCCATACGATAGTCGTCACGGCCACGACGCCGATCAGGGCGAAGCCGGCCGCCAGAGTCCCCGCGATACTCCCGGCGGCGCCCCAGGCGTAGATCGCCCCCACGGTTCGCCCGGCGGGAAGGCCTCGCTCCAGAGCCATCTTGGTCACGATGGGACTGATGGTTCCCAGGAGCGTCGACGGAAGCATGAACACCAGCACGATGTGCGTGAAGACGCGAACCGGCCAGGAAAGCCTCCAGACCCACAGCCACTCGCCCGCGAGGTTGTCCAGCAGGACGATTTGTATGCAACTCAGCGAGCACAGCGCAAAGCAGACCGACAGCGCCGCCGCCGGTTCGAAACGATCCGCCGCCCGCCCGCCCAGATAGTTGCCAAGTGAGATCCCGGCCAGTACCACGCCGATCACGGAGGTCCATGTGTAGATGGAAGAACCCAGGTGCCGCGCGTTCAACCGGGTGGCCACCAGTTCCAGAACCATGATGCAGAAACTGGCGACAAACACCGTGACCGCGGGCCGGGCCAGACCCCCCGCGGGTCGGGCGCTCATGGCAGTGCATTCATCGTCCATGAGCATCAAGTCTAGGGGGCGGTGGAGCGGCTGTCCATTGGAAAACAGCATCTCCTACCACGATGCGCAGCGCCGCTGCTCCCCCGGCCCCCGCCTCGCGCCCGATGCGCGAGACGCAGTTGCATGTGAGGTCTCCGGTCGAGGCCCCGTGGCGGAAACCGCCTGCCCGCGGCCGCCTACGGGGCGAAGCCGACAGGTCCGTAACCCGCCTCAGCAACACCCTCGCCGGCCGCACAGAGGTCCCGGCGCGGCGGCCCCGATTCGTTCATCCGGTGGTATTGCTCGACCACGTTGACCAGCCGGGCCAGCAACTGGTGGCCTTCGGCCGTGGCCTCAAGACCCACAAGCTGGAGCCCAAGATAGAGCTTCGATCCGTCCGCCGACGGCCAGATGTTGCGTATCTGAGCCGCCAGGAGCATGGGTGGCTCATACGGCAGGGGGGTGAAGCGCATCTCGATGAATTGACCGTTGTGAAGGCCCGGCGCCGAACACTCGCCATCGCGGCCGGGCGGGGTCGACACCACGCGCCACGCCGCCGGCTCCGGGTCCTCATCCGCCGCGGCCTCGACGTCGGCTTCCAGCGCCACCTGCGCCCCGCCGGCCGAGATATCCACCAACCGACCATGACAGTATCGGGTCGGCTCGACACGCGGGCCGGTCTTGCCGCTGCGCCGCCACAGCGTAACGTCGACGGGCAACGACTCCGGTACGTTGACCCGGAAGTAGCTTCGCCGCTGGATCACCTCGATCCCGTCCGGCATCTCGATCACAATCCGTCCGCCGACGTCACCCGTCGCCGCCGGCTGCAAAGCCACGACGCGGGTCTCGAGCACGCACTTGCCGCACGGCAGTTTGAACGACAGTCCGACCGACTGGCCCGGCTGGATGTTCACCGGCTGGGGCCGGCCGCTGTCCGGCATCATACACGCCAGCGTGATCCGCTCCTGCACACAATCGCTGACAAGAACCTTGGCGACACGCCATTTGCCCTTCGACTGATACGTCAGGATAGCCGTCAGCCGTTCGTTTCGCACCGTCTCAAGAGGGTCGAACCTCTGCTGATTGGTCAATATGACCAGATCGTTCATACCGTTCCTCCGTTGGCACATGTCTGTCGTCGCCGACGTCTCGGAAAAAATGCTTCGGCGATATTGTTAGATGGGTCGATGCCCCCACGCAGCGCATCCGGTCCGCCCGATGAGCGCCGGTCGCGCCGCCGTTCATAATATAGAAAGTCTTCTCCCGTCCGCCAAATCGCCTCCGTAGCTTATCCCTTCACAGGCCTCTTATGGGACTATGGGCGTGGTCATGTGCGCCTGTTTCGGCCGGTTCAGTGCAGGCCCGCTAAACTTTTCAGGACGTTTCATCCGACATAGCTTCTATGCCCGCGGTCTATCCTGTATCGCCGGGCGCGGTGTTTCGATATGCGAATCCTGCTGTTCATGTTGTTCTTCAGCGTGGGAGCCGTCGGCTTGGCGTTGGCGGCCTTGGGACCCGAACTGCTCAACTATTATGAGAACCACCGCTACGTGACGGATGCACGTGCGGCGATTGAAGGGCTGGAGCACCTCAATGCCAGATATGGGACGCTCCTGACCCGCCTGGCCGAGGACCCGAACCTCGTCCGCCGGGTCGCTCCCGTGACCATCGGGGCCGAGGTCAACGAACCGGACACCGTCTATCCGCGGGCCCGTGCCCAGGAACTGGCCGCCGCCCGCCAGGCGCTGGCCGAGGAGACCGGCCACACAACGGCGACGGGCCCGCCGGCCTGGCTCCAGCGGTGCATTGACCCCCAGCGGCGTAAGGGCCTTTTCGGCGCCGGCTCGGCGCTGGTCCTGATCGCCTTCGTCTGCTTCGGCCACCGCAACGACGCCCCCGCGGTCGTCCCTGCTCCCGCGAGGAAGTAGCGCCGTTTCGGTTGGGAGAGAAGACCGGCCTCGGGCCTATCCCCCTTGCCCCACGCGCAGGAGCCGAAAGCCGCTGGCCTCATCGAGCCGGCGGACGGCGTCGATGCCGTCGAACTCGATGAGCGTCACTTCAAGGATGAGGAACACCTCGGCCCCGCCGCGCGGGCAACCGACGATGTAGTCGTCGCCCCGGCCCATGGCCGCGTGGATATGCAGTTTGGGCCCGGCGTCGTCGTGGTACAGCGTTCCGACGCCCAGGACCTCGCCCGGGCCCCGGAAATCCTTGTGCTGGGGCACGATCTTCGGCTGCTCGGTCCGCGGGCCTACGACGACGTCGGCCTTGCGGATGCCCCCGGTTATCAGCACGGCCGCACAGCGCACGGCCTCTTTGCGGGCGATGTCCTCAATCGACTCGTAAAGGTCTTCGCCTTCGAACAGCCGCGCGACGATGACGCGCCCCGGTCTGCCAACGGCGTATTCCATATTCGCGCTCCCATCGGCCCGATCTCACGGGCTGTAGTAGTTGTGGCACTGCTTGAGCCGCCGGTAGTTACGGTTGCTCCAGAGGGGTTTCTCGTCCGGCCGCGGGTTGGCGGCGGTGTTGGCGTATATGTGCAGTTCGCCGCCGTTGAGCACGACGATCTCCTCGCGCCAGTCTCCGCAGACATCCGCCACGTAGAGCCGGTCCGCCTTCTCCTTGAACCGTTCCACGAAGCGGCCCGTCAGGGGTTCAAACAGGCAGACGTCGCCGGATGTGTGCCGCTCCTTGGCGCAGGCCAGTTGATGCCTCTGCCCGGTCCAGTCGATGGTATGGATCACCTCGACGCCCTTGGTGGTCCAGCCGGCCGGCGCCAGGTCGTCCATCGCATATTCAAAGACCATCTTGCCCGAAGAGTCGAAGATGAACGGCTTCTGGTGCTCATCGTACCGTGAGCGGCACCAGATGAAGATGTCCTCGGAGCCTTTCTTGAACCTGCCGACGGCGGCGTTCTGCGGCTCCTGCCGGTTGTGGTGGGCCCGCCAGACGGGGCCCGACATGGCGACGACCTGCAGTTGGTTGGCCCCTTCTTCGAGCATCACGACCTCCAGGCCGGGCAGGTCCGGCCGCACATCGGCCACGAATACGCTGTCGATGTGGTAACGGTCGGGCACGGCCTGGGCCAGCAGCCTGCCGTCGTGCGAAAACAGCGTCTGACCGAGCACCTCGTCGCGGCCGTCGCCGTCGAGGTCCGCGAGCCGGGCCCCATTGTGGGCACAGGCCGCGAACTGGTCCGTGGTCCAGAGGGGTTTGCCGGCGGCCAGCAGGTCCTTGACCGCATAAGCGGCCAGGTATCGGCCGGTCCGATAGCCGTCTTTGTTCGTCGCCTGCAAGAGCAGGTCGGCGTCCTTGCCCGTGCCGCGGAAGTCCGCGATCATGGCCATCTCCCAGCGCTCGGCTCCGGCCGGGACCGGTGGGGCGGCGGTGGCCTTCTCGTTACCCGTGGCGCCGTCGGCGATGCGTATGACCCCGTCTTTCGTTACGTAGACCACCTCGCACTTTCCGTCGTCGTCGATATCACCGGCGGCCACGCCCGGCCCGTGGTGGCCCGGCAGGCCCATGTTCTCGCTCGACCAGCCCACCGTAAGATCGGTCTTCTTGAGCCACAGCCGCTTGCCGGCGTTGTCGTGCACGGCAATGTGCCCGGCGAGCGTAACGATGTAGTCCATCTTTCCATCGTCATCGACGTCGGCCACCAGAATCCCGCCCGCGGAATCCTCTATCCCCGGGTCGGGGGTGCCCAGTTGGATGACGAAGGGGTTGCTGTCGTAAGCCGCGGCCACCCCGGTGCAGGCCAGCAGCACTCCGCAGACAGCCAGGCGTTTGTATCGGTTCATCGCAGTGCCTCCAAGCGACTCGTGTATCGTCGTTTGTATGTCGTCGTGCGTCGCTCGTATCGCGGCGCGTGTCAGGGCTATCCTACCCAATTCGCCGGCGGTGCGGAATGCAAATATCAGCCTCGATTCGGTGAAGCTCCACGCAGGTTCCGGCGACCCGCCGCGGACGGGCCGCCATTCGATTCCTTTGCGAGACACACGCGCGGCTCTACCCTTGGGCGGAACATGCGCGTTTGTGACGAGTTTTCCCGCCGCCGGCGCCGGCCGCATCGTCGTAAGTCCTTGTCCGGACGGGAGTAATAATTTTTTCACAATTCCGCCGTTTTGCGCGCCTCTACCCTCGCGTTTGTGACGTTATCTTGCCCGGCTTGCCGAGTGTTCCCCATCCCTTCGCTGCGCGAAGGAATGCCACCCGTCCGTGCCTCCACCCTCGCGTTTGTGACGTTATCCTGCCCGGCTTGCCGAGTGCTCCCCATCCCTTCGTTGCGCGAAGGGATGCCACCTGTCGTGGGAAGGCGCGGCCAGGCCGATTAACTTACCGGCAGGACGACTCGCAGGACGGCGCCGGTGGGTCTGGCCGATAGGACCTCCACGAATCCGCGGTGGGCCTCGGCGAATCGGCGGACCAGGGCCAGGCCCAGGCCGGTTCCGGCCGTCTCGCGCGTGGCCTCGGGGCCGATGCGGTAGAACTCCTCGAAGACCTTCTTGCGGTGGCGGGCGGGGATGCCGGGGCCGTGGTCCTCGACCTCGATAAGCACCGAGCCATCCGTCCGTGCCGTCCGCACGAGAATCCGCTTATCCGCCGCATCCCGGGCGTACTTGACGGCGTTGTCCAGCAGGTTCACGACGATCTGCGTGACGGCGTCGGAGTCGAACGCCGTCGGCTCCAGCTCGGCCAGGTGCGTCTCAATCGTAAAACCGGCCTGGGCCGCGTACGGCCGCATCATCTCGACGACGTCCGCGACGCAACGGTTGATGTCACCGGCCCGGAATGTGTATGTCTTGCGGCCCCGCTGGATCCGCGAGAAATCCAGCACGTTCTCGATGAGCCGGCTCAGGCGCTCGCTCTCCTGCCGCATATTGCGGTAGTATTCACCGAGTTTGTCTGGCGACTTGACCCAGTTTTTCTCCAGCATCTCCGAGTACATGCGGATGGACGTCAGCGGGGTGCGCAGCTCGTGCGAGACCGCCGAGATGAAGTCGTCCTTCCTGCTCGCCAAACGGAGCTGCGCATAGGCGCTGCGCCACAGGGCGACCAGGGCCAATGTCACCACGAGCAGCACCGTAACGATGATGGCGAAGTACCAGTGCTCAATCTGCGTCACCTGACGGGCGATCCGCGCGGGGTCCATTTCGAGCAGGTTCACCGCCAGATACCCGAAGCCGAAATCCAGCAGGGCCGTGTAGGCGACCTCGGCGTCCGCGGGAGCCGGCGCGGAACCGGCCGCGGGGGAGACCTGGGGCAGGTCGAAGCCCATGCCGCTCTGGAGGCCGGTGATCCGGTCGGCGGATTCGCGGACCTCGTCGATCAGCTTGTTCTCATCGAGTTGGAAGCCCTGGATGAGCCGCTGGTCCTCGATAACGACGTTGCGAACGAGGAACACCTGGCCTGTGAACACCGAGGGTCTGCCGTTGGCCGGCGGGGCCACAATCGGGCGAAACGGCTCGACGCGCACCTCCACGGTATCGGCCGGCGACGCGGCCCGGCGTCCATCGGTCTGTGCCGGGGCGGCCTCATCCATCGCCCAGACTCGCTGTTGCATGTCCGCTCCCGCCCGCGCGGCGCCGCCTCCGTAGCCGCCCATCGCGGGGGATGATCCGCTGTCGGCACCCATGGCGCCGTAGCGGCCGCCCGCTGTAGCCGCCGGGCCATTCTGAACGTCGGCCGGTCCGTACCCTACCGATGATTCCGGGCCGGATTGGGCTTGTTGTCCAGCGACAGGGGCCCTTGTGGGTGGGGGCGGCAGCGGCCGTGCCGCCTGTGGCTGGGGCGTGCCGGGGGGCTCGGTGGTTGCTGGGCCAGCCGCCTGGCCGATGGCGGACATGGTAAGCGGCGGTTGCGCCTCGTGTATGGCATCGGTCGCGGCCACAGCCGCCTGCTCCAACTGTACCTGGACACCTGTGCGGTCGTTCGGCTCAGCCGGCAGCGGGATCACGACCTGCTGGGGCGGTTCGAGCGTGCGGGCCTCCTGCTGGTAGTCATCGGCGGCCACCTGGGCCGTGTTCGACGCGGCGGCCGCCCGCGACTGGCGGAAGACCTGCGTCGCCAGGTTCTCCGTGAGCGAGCCGATCGGCAGCGATTGCGTGCGACCGGCGTCGCCGGTCTTGCCTTTAGGCACCGGCGGCGGCTCAATCGCCGTAGCGGCGTGCTTGCCTGCCGCCACGGCCGGGCCATCCGGTTTAACTATCGAGGGCGAGACGCCCTCGACACGCGAGACGCCCTCGACACGTGAGACGGCCTTGTCATGCGCGATGCCCTCGGCAGACGCGATGTCCTCGACACGCGAGGCATCATCAACGCCCGCCTCGCGCAGGACCGGCAGCAGGCTATTCTCGATGTTCCACCGGTTGAGGCCCACCAGCCTGGACAGTTCGCCGTCCGCGGGCGTCGGGTGCGCCGCGACGAGCAGGTCGTCGTTGGGCGTCGTGATGTTGCCGGCGGCGTCAATCTGGAAATTGCCGAACGCGAACTCGTTGGACAGCGTCCCGCTCAGCGGTGAACGCAGCACGGGCGCCTGAGGCTGTTGGGCGAAGTCGTCGGGCACGTAGTAGTACTGATAATGCGTATAGGGCCGCTGCTGCTCGGCCGCCAGAAAGTCATCGAGCTTGCGTCTGACGTCCGACCGGATGCTTTCGGCGACCCGCGCGAACTGCCCCAGCCGCGCCCCCTCCAGCCCCGCCGCCCACATGCGGACGGAGTGATACCCCAGGGCCGCCAGGGCGAACAAGGCCGCCAGAATGATTGTCGAGATGACAACGAGCCGTCTAGTCACGCCACCTGCTTTCAGATAATCCGCGGTTGCATCAAGCCACAGGCCCTGCACTGTCTGAGAGCGTGTGTGAGAAGTCGCCTTGTCGTAGCATGGGCATCCCATTCGCTTCTCTCAGGACAGGCTTGCCCATGAGTCGCAGGGCCATCGGGGCCCTGCAATGCGTCGTCTTCCACGGGCGAGACGCCCGTGGTACTCACGGGCAGGATGCCCGTG
>DDXG01000018.1:0-3323 GCA_002347125.1 Phycisphaerales bacterium UBA2266 | reverse complement strand
ACGCCACTGTTTCGGGGCGGTTCAAGACTCATACTTGTATCCGGCGCCCCGCACCGTTGTAATGATCCGCGGGGCCGCGGGGTCGTGCTCGATCTTGGCCCGCAGTTTGGCAATGTGCATGTCAATCGTCCGGGTCCCCAGGTCGGTGAGCACCTCGTCCCAGACCTCCTTGTACAGCTCCTCGCGGCTGATGACCCGGCCGGGGTTGGCCGCGAAGTACCGGATGATATCCGCCTCGCGCCGGCTCAGTTCCACCGACCGCCCATCCCGCACGGCCCGCAGCGCCGCGATATCGACCTGGACGTCGCCGAACATGAAGCTCTGGGCGACGGCCCGACCGGGGTCCATCCGCCGCAACACCGCGTGAATCCGCGCCAGCAGCTCCTCCAGGCCCAACGGCTTGGTAATGTAGTCGTCGGCCCCGAGGTTGAGCCCGGCGACGCGCTCCTTCTCCAAGCCCTTGGCCGTGAGCATGATGATCGGCGTCTGCACCGCCTCCCGCCGCCACTGGAGGCACAATTGCTCGCCGGATACCTTCGGGAGCATCAGGTCCAGCAGGATCAGGTCGAAGTGCCCGGCGGCCACGGCATCGCGGGCCGCCAGGCCGTCGGCCGCACAGGTCACGCGAAACCCCTGAAACTCCAGAAAATCCGCCAGCGCCGTGCGTATCTTGTCTTCATCCTCGACGAGTAATATGTGTGTCGGCTGCGTCATATTCATACTCCTGGCCTACCCTATATTATAGGCCAACGGCCGCGGCGGCGTCTGTAAATTGCCTGTAAAACACCGGAAGGGGTCCGGTACATTTTCTCGGTATGACCCAGTGCCGCACACGACGGCCAGGATACTGCCGGTAGCCGCTCCGAGAAAACGTACCGGACCCCCTTACGACTCCTGAGGTTTTACCGCCATTTTACGCCACCACCCCAGGCCCGCCTCGTATACTGGAATCCGACGACTCCAACACAAGGAAAGGACGGCGTATGCACCACAGGACACTGTTCGTAATGGTTCTCGCATCACTACCGGCCGCGGCGGCCCTCAGCCGGGACGGCGAACCCGGCCGGCCGATCCTTCGAGCTTCGAGTATCGAAGGCGTGCAATGCAGGCTCATCCCGGACAAGACGACGTGGCCGCCCGATGAATCGCCGCGCGCCAAGGCCTGTATCCAAAGCTCTGACAGCAACAGCGTCTGGCTGGCCACCGTGATCGGGGCGGCCTTCGAGCTGCAGGTCGATGACCGGTCGTATCGCTGGGCCGGGCCGCAGTGGCTGGGCGTATTCGGCCCCTACGACCGGACGCCGTGGCTGGCCGGGGTCGGGGGCTTCCTGACCGTGCCCCTGGATGGATGGTGTTGGCGGACCTGCGACGGCAATGAGCCGCTCGCGTGGCAACCCGGCGAGCACCGGGTCCGTATCGCCTGGGCCGGACAGATAGCCCCCGATCCGGACGGCCAGCCTGATCCCAATCGCGGCGTCCTGCTGGTCAGTGACGCGGCGTCGATAGAGATCGAGCCGGGGCGGCGACCGGGGGCGGACAATCGGCAGGACGAGGTGACCTGGCTATTCGACTGGTACGTCCGCGCCGAGGCCGTCACGCCCGCGCAGGAGTCGGCGGGGATGAAGGTTGACCTGCGGGCGCATCACGAATGGCATCCGTGCTTTCAGTGGCGTGACATTCCCGCCCTGCTGGCCCTTGCCGACCGCGCGGAGGACGCGGGCAAGGTGCCCTATAACCTCTTCTCATCCTACCGGCAGGACCGATGCCGCCAGGGGATGGTGGCGCTGTGGCTGATCGAGGGTCTCCGCTGCAAACAGGCCGCCGTCAACGAAGCGCTGGCGGCCGGCCGGGACGCGCCCCGGGTGCACTATCTGTTCCCGCTCAATCCCTTGTGCCGCGGCGACGACGTCGGCATGACCGAGGCCGAGACCTCCGCCGAGATTCATCAGAAGGTGCTGGCCGCCTACCGCCGCTGGTGGGAGTATGTCCGGTCCATGCCAGCCGAGCACGCCGCCGGTTACGACCCCCTCGGCGATACCGGCATTCGCTGGTTCACCGGACGGACCTTCGGGCGGCCGTTGACCCGCTAAAACGACCCACACCGCCGCTATGGATTCGCCGCACCCGGACTCGGCGCGGCGGCCTTCCAGTTGGCCACATCGTTTCCGTAGGCCGCCGGTAGAATCCGCGACAGAGACGACCCATTGCCGTCGGGACCCGTCGGCCACGGATCGCCGCCGACCGGATGCGAGCCGTCGCTGTAATTCACGCGGTCGATCCGGATATAGCAGCGGTTGCCGTAGCTGTCCACGTCGCCGGGCATCGACAGCTCCACCTTCTCACCGCCGTTGTCCAGGTTCCCATCTTCGTATTCCAGCACCGCCACGCCCGCCGGGGCCGCGCCGTATTTCGCCGCGAAGGCCGCCGCGTTCTTGACCACCAGGGCGTAGCCGCCGGCCGGGATCGTCAGCGGCGGATCGGTCGGGAACGTCAGTTGGATGCCGTCGGTGAACCTCCACGGCGTGGAGGTGATGAAGTCGAAGAGCGTCACCGGCGAACCCGTGATGTTGTGCAACTCGATATACTCCTGATCCTGATTGCCGCCGACGGGATTGTACATCAGCTCATTGATCACGATGGGCCCGACCATGGGATAGGCGTTCTCCCAGCCCGGCGTGTTCTGGCTCATCAGCACGAAATTCCACGTGTCCGTCGAGGCCTTGTAGTAGCGCCCGAACGACACCCCCGTCGGCGAGGCGTCGAAATCCTCCCGCACGCGATAGCCCGTCAGGACCTCGCCGGCCGCCGACGATAGGACCACAACCTCTCCGTTTTCGCTCAGCGCGAAGGGGATTCGCGCATCGAGGCTGGCCCCGTTGCCGAAGTGCAGGTCCTCAAAGAACACCAGGAAGCCATAGGCATCGATGCTGGTCCCATCGGGTATGCGGTACTTCATCCGGCTCGCATCATCCCCGTCGTTATCGGAGAGGAACCAGCCGCCGATGTTGATGGCCCGGCCGGTGGTGTTGTACAGCTCGATCCAGTCCGGCGCGCCGGCGTGTGAATGGGCCAGCGCCTCGTTAATCACGATGGAGCCGGGATCGGGAATCAGCCCCGTGTCGTCATAGCCGGGCGAGCCGCCGGGGGTCGCGCTGGGCCGCCAGCCGTCCTTGCGGTCCCAGGTGTTCGGGTCGGGATCGGTCGCGTCGCGGATGGTCAGGCTGAACCCCTTGCCATCGGTGATGCCATACCAGCCGTCTTTGTAGCGGAAGTTGTGAATCTCACGCCCGGAGGCATCCGCCAGCGCGATCCGCTCGCCCGCG
>DDXG01000274.1 GCA_002347125.1 Phycisphaerales bacterium UBA2266 | reverse complement strand
CATATCCCCGACGCCGCTGTCCTGGGCCTGGCGAACGACCTGGGGGCCTTCTCCTGGGCCGCGCGGTTCTGGGTGCGATTCGACACGCTGCAGCGCCCGGGTCGGCCGATGGCGGTTTTTTCACGATGACGCCACGACACATATATCGAATCGGTTGCGCCACGTGCAAGGGGCTGGCCAAACGGCCTATTCCCGGCCCCCGGCATGGGGTCAAGGGGTAGATCGTCGATTGTAGGGCACGTGGGCGATTCTGAGAAATTGAGTTGACGGCCTGTCCGGGGCCGGGTAAGGATTTCCGAAAATCGGGTCGAAACACTGTTGACAACGACTTGAGACCTGCGATAATGAACGACGTGAAAACCAACAAGCGCAATTCTGACGATGTTCACCAAACGACAATCGGCCGGGGTGGTCTGTCCGCAAGGCTGACCGGGCTTCACTTGTTGGGCCTTCACACCCCCGGCCTATTTTCTGAGGTGACGTATGGGATCGAAACCCAACATCATGGACTTTGAGAAGGAATTCGCCATTGCGGAGATTGTGCGGCTTACGAGGCTTTCCGCTGGCGCTTCTTGCGGAGAGCGTACTATTGCCGAGCTTGTGCGGATGCTGAGGCGTTCCAGCGGCGCTCTCTGTGATGAAGTCCTGGAGCAGTTTCGGTGCTGTAAGCAATTTGCGGGCCGGCCGGCCGCAGAGATATACGGCCTTTGCGGAACTGGGCGCGGCCGGCGGTTTCTTCTGAGAGGAGGTCGGCAATGAGAATCTTCAAAGCGACACGCAAGACCCCGGACGGCCGGGAGGTCGCATACGAGAAATGGTACATCGAGATCAGGGACGTTCGCGGCAAGGCCCGACGGTTTGTCGGCTATCGGGATCGGCGTCTGTCTGAGGACTTGGGCCGCAAGCTGGACCTGCTTGTGGCGACGGTGAAGAATCGGGACGCCCTGCGGCCGGACCTGGCGCGATGGCTTGAATCGGCGCCGCAGAACATGAGAGAGCATTTGCTGCGGTGCGGGCTGATCGAGCAGCGGCAGGCGGCGGCCGGGACAAGCCTTGAGGACCTGTTGGGCCGGTTTATTGCCCACTTGAGGGCGAAGCGGCGAACGGATCAGTACATCGGCGAAATGGGGCAGGCATTGCGGCGGCTGTTTGCGGGGTGTCGGTTCGAGGCCTGGTCGGACTGCGAGGCGGGGGCGTTGGAGGGGTTCTTGAGCGGCCTGAAACAAGAGGGCCTGTCTGCGCGAACCGTGAACACTTACCTTGCGGCTTTCCGGGCCTTCAGCAATTTCCTTGTGAACCGGGAAATCGTACAGCCTGTGCCGGGCTTCAAGGCCATAAAGCCGCTGAATTGGAACGAGGACCGGCGCAGGATCCGGCGGGCGCTGACGGCCGACGAATTGGAGCGGCTGTTTGAGGCGGCGCGGGAGAGACCTTTGGCCGAGGCCGTCAAGTTGAACCGGGGGGCTGACAAGGGCAAGCTGGGGGCAATGCTGACGCCGGGGACCATCGAGAAGCTGAAGCGGCTTGGCGAAACAAGGCGATTGGTCTACCGGATAGCGTTCGGCACGGGCCTTCGGCGGTCGGAGTTGGGGTCGATACGGGTCGCCGACGTTCGGTTTCGGTCGATACCGCCGAAGATCGTCCTGGACGCCGCGAACGAGAAGAGCCGCAAGGGGTCCGAGTTGCCCTTGCGGGCAGACTTAGCGAGGGAATTGGGCGACTTCATCGAGCGCCGGGGCTTGGCGGCGGATGACTTGGTGTTCGGTGATTTCCCGTCCCCGCGGACGTTCAGGAGGGACCTGGAGGCGGCGGGTGTCGCCCTTGTCGATGAACGGGGCCGAATCGCCGACTTTCACTGCTTGCGAACGTCGATGGGGAGCCACTTGGCGGCGGCGGGCGTCCCTGTGCGAACGACACAAGAATTGATGAGACATTCGACGGTCGAATTGACGATGAGGCATTACAGCGACGCGGCGATTCTGGACCTGGCCGGGGCTTTGAACAGCCTGCCGGGGCTGGACGCCGGGGGCAAGGCGAACCATGAGAAGCGAATCGGCTGACCGTCAAATGTCCCTACTGTGTCCCTGCCGTGTCCCGATGGGGGGTCGTAGGGCGCGCCATAGGGCGCGGAAAGGCGGGTTTCTATGGTTTTTGGTGGTACTCGGTGCGCTAGTGACCCGCGTTATCGCTTGAAAAACGCGGTTTTCATTCAGATAATAAAGGGTCCGGTCAGTTTCCTAAACCGGGGGTCGCAGGTTCGAATCCTGCCAGGCGTAGTTGTGAGGGATCCCCCCTGTCTACGCCGGGCGATTGGGCAGGATTTCCCAATCGATTCCGAGCCGCTTTATAGCGTAGCCGACTTCCTTCATGTAGTCGCCGTAACAGGTCATCCAGTGGAAGCCCGGCATCCGCTGGGCCAGGGTCAAACTGTCGCAGTCGAAGCGGATGTCGATCTGGGAACGGCAGATGTCCATGAAGGGGGCATCGATGATCTCGCCGCGGAGGCCGACCCACCGCTTGACGGCAAAATCCGGAACGATATTGGTGACGACCTGACCTTGTCGCATCTCGACCTTCGGGGCCGCCCCGTAGTCGGACTCGAAGTGGGTCAGGATACGGGCAGGTTCGAGCTCGCGGCCGTTCATCTTCCGCGGAGCGGTGCAATGCGCCAGGGTGATGATGCCGTCGTGCGGATAGGTCGGATCGTTAAGAAACACGGGCTGCCCGGAGATGTTCGCCAGCAGGACCCCGGACGGGATAACGACGAAATCCGATTCGCAGAAGGCCAGGTAGCCGGCGTCGTTGAGCAGGCTGAGCGTCAGGCAGGCCGAGGTCTCGGCCAGGGGCATGATCGTTCCCATGCAGCCGTTGATCGTGATGGAACTGCAATCGGCCTTGCTCATCAGGCCGCGGAACACCTGTTCGAGCAGGAAGCCGTTCTCCACGAATGTCTTTTCCGTCTCGAGCGTTACGCCGGGGCCCTTTAGATATGCCTGGGCCGCCTTGCGGGCCCGCTCCACCGCCGAGGCGTCGGCGCGCGCCTCCTTAATCAGCTTACCCAAATCTTCATAGGAGACCGTCTGTATGTCGAACTTCCAGACCTTCCGGACCAGTTCCGGGACGACGCCCTTGGGCTGGGCCCATGCGTCCGGCCCGCCGACGGCCAGCATCCGTGTGCCCATCGTGTTGCGCAGGCCGCACAGGGCCCGCAACCGCCAGAGTATCTCCTGCGGATTGTCGACAACGACGTCGACGTCGTCGAAGCCCTTGACGGCGAGAGTATCCGTATGTTGGCGCAGATACCGTGGACTGATGATTTCGTACCACAGATACACCGGGCCGCTCTTATGGCGACAGAACACAATCATGTCCTTGCCGGTCTTATTGAGCTGGTCGAACACGTCCATCCACCCACCGGCCGCGTAGACCAGATAGACATCCGCCTGACCCAGGTCTGGGGCGGCCTGGAGGTCCGCACCTTTCTGCACGCCGGCCAGCGGCAGGAAACGGACCGGGAAGCCCGCCTGGCGTTCGAGCTCCTTCAGTTCGCCCTCAATACGGGCCATCTCTTTCTTCACGTCGTCCTGGGTCTGGACGCCTCCCCAATTACGCCAACTGGACTGGTGCCGTTTCTGTGGGAGATCGTAGGCCAGAATTGGCTTTACGACCAGTGCGCGGCGGCTGGAGGGGCCCGGTTCACTCTGCCCGGAGACCGCCAGGCTCGACCACGTCAGGCCGGTCAAGGCGGTGCTCAACAGGGTGGCCCCCCCCATACCCTTGAGGAATGTGCGCCTGGTGATGTCTGAGTTGCCGCTGTGTCCACACGGGCAGCACCTTGCGTGTGGATGCCCACTGTTTGTCTGGTGTTCGTTCATGATGATCTCCTTGGTTCTCAGGATTCCGCCCCCGGGCCTGAACAGGGCCGCTCGCGCGCGCCGGCGTCAGAAGCCGAATCGTGTTGGGGTAGTCTACCAGGTTACGAGCCCGGCGGATAGACATAATTCGGCGGCGGGACCGTTATCCACGGCGGAGAACTTCCAAGTGCGTGGGAAGATGGGTAATCTGGCAACCGACCTGTGATGTTCGGCGTCCGGGTCCGACGGGGGAGTGGGGTCTTTGAGTATCTGTCGCCGGGACGAGCGATATCCAGCGACCCGCCGAACCCCCTGTGGCGCAAGGGTACCCAGCTTAGTTTCGGCGCGGGAAATCCAAAAATCATTTGAAAAGCGGCGATTGGCCGGTATCATATCGTGCATACTGTGGCGACGTCGCCGGCTGCGACGGCGGTTGTGTGTTATTCCAACTGTGCGTGCGGGAGCCCGCACGCAGTCGTCGGTGCGGTTGTGGTATGCGGTTTTTCGCTTACGACCGCAGGATAGCGATAATTACGGTCTCATGGAGGTATCCGGTGGACGCGGCATGGACGTTCAAGGGGCGTCGAGCCCTTACATCGGCATGCTTGACGGTGTTTGTGTCTGGTGTGCTGATTCTCAGCGGATGCGGTCCGAAGTTGTCGGACACGGCTCAGGTGGAACGATTTGACGCGGCCGGACCCATCGAGGGGGAGAAGGATTTTGCGGGCTTGGGGGGAATACGGCAGAAGGGCCCATACCGGGTCATTCCAGGGGATATCCTCGAGTTCCAGATGCCCGCCGTGCTGCGCGTGATCTCTTCGGAATTGTCGGAGTGGTTCAAGCCGGCGTGGGGCCACAGGGATGTCGAGGCCTATCTGGTGCGGGTCAACGACGCGGGCGTCATCACCCTGCCGATTGTGGGGGACCTCCAGGTCGGCGGTAAGACACTGGCGGAGATCGAGGCGATGGTCATCGATGCGTACTATCCCAAGTACGTGGTGAACAGCCCCATGGTCGTCTGCCAGGTGGCCAAGTACCAGCGAGAGAGCGAACGCGTGTTTACAGTGATGGGGCTTGTGCAGAAACCGAATGCCTTTCCCTACCCGCCGGATGTACAGTACAATCTGATGGAAGCGCTGGCATTTGCGGGCGGGATGAACATGGTGGCGGATCCCCGATATGTGAAGATCTACCGCCAGGACGCCAATGGCGAGATCGTCTCGGCCGTATTCGGCATCGACAGCAAGTCGTTTCTTGACGCCTACCGCGTGGCGATCAAGCCGGGCGACGTGATCTACGTGGACCACACGCTGCGCACCCGCATGAATCAATTTCTGGCCGATGTGCTGCAATTGCGGCTGGGAGTGGCGTTCAGCGGCAACAGGTTGCTGGAATGAGTCTGGGCCTCGGGGCCGAGTTCTATTGGAACCATTTATGAACAACGGGACACATGAGAATGGCGCATCGTATCCGGTGGTGCGGCAGAGCGACGAACTGGATATCCGGCGGATTATCGAGGTGCCTTTTCGACACCGGTGGGTGATTCTCCTGACGTTGGCGGTGGCGATTCTGGCGGCGGTGTTGTACCTGGTCAGGGCCACGCCGATATACCGGGGGGTTTCCAAGGTCTACGTCGAGCAGGCGGCGCCGCGGATCAGCGAGTACGATGTGATGATGCCGCAGTCGAAGAGCTACTTGTTCACCCAGGCGGAAATGATCCGTTCATACCCGATTGTCAGCGATATTGTCCAGTCTCCCCGCATACGACGGTTGCAGACATTCGAGGGAATGAACGGCATTGAGGGGTACATCAAGTCGCATCTGAGCGCGGAGGTCGGGCGAAAAGACGACATCATCACCGTCTCCTTTGAATGCCCTTATCCGGTGGATGCCGCGGAGATCGTCAACGCCTTGGTTCAGTCGTATATTAAATACCACTCCTCACAGAAGCGCAGCACCGTCAGCGAAGTGCTCACCATCCTTAGCAGGGAAAAGGTAACGCGCGATAACGAGCTGTCGGCGAAGTTTGAAGAGATGCTCGATTTCACCCGCGAGAACGGTATTATATCCGTCAGTGACAGGGGCAATCCGGTTGTATTCGACCGGCTCGGGAAATTATCGTCGGCGCTGACCGACGCCCAATTGAACGCACTGAACACCAAGGCCGATTACGAGGCCGTCAAGTCCATGCTGGATGAGCCGGCCCGGATCAAGCAATTCGCCGCGGCCTCTCCGTCGGCGGGCGTGCGGGTCTTTGTCAACGACATTGAAACGCAGCTCCAGAGCGAGTTGCGGGCGGGGGAGATCGAACTGAAGAACGTCCTATACCATTGCACGGAGGACCATCCGTCAGTGCAGGCGGTTCACGCCAAGATCAACCGGATCAAGCAGGAGTTGAATGAGCAGGCCGCCCAGTTTGCCGATTCGTACGTGGAAGTGATGCGGCTTCGCTGGGAGGCGGCCATGCAGCGAGAGGGAGAATTGCAGACGTCATTTGACACTCAGCTGGCCGAGGCCAGGGATATGGGGGTCAAGGCAACGCAATACGCGGTGCTTCAATCGGAACTGCGGCGCCTGGAGCGACTGTGTGAGATACTGGACAACCGCATCAAGGATTTGAACGTGACCGAGGACGCCGGTTCGCTGCATATCAGCGTGCTGGAGGTGGCCGGCCCGGCGCAGTCGCCGGTCAAGCCGCAGCGGGCCCGTGTCCTGGCGCTGGCGCTTTTAGCCGGAATGATGCTGGGCGGCGGACTGGCCTATGTCCGCGAGTGGGTCGATGTGACCTTGAGAACCTCCGATGAGATATCGGCGGTTCTGGCCCTGCCGGTTCTGGGCGTGGTGCCGTCGATGCCCGGCGAGCAGCCGGTGACGGCCTCGCGGCGCGGTCTGCTCGGTCATGTCAGACATCTTCTCGGTGGGACCGTTCAAACGGACGCATCACACGCCATCCAGACGGCGGCGGCCAAAGGCGCCGTGAGTCAGAGTCTAAGCTCCGCTGCTCGTCGTAACTGGCCGCGCTCGGCCGACAAAGACGTCGTCAACCGGGGGCAGAAGGCGCATCTGAAGCCCAAGTCGGTTGTCGCCGAGGCCTACCGGACGATACGAACAGGCGTATTCTTCGGAATTCCCAAGGAGGAGGCCAAGACGATTCTGGTGACCTCGCCGGCCCCCGGCGACGGCAAGAGCACGCTTGTCAGCAATCTCGCCATTACGATGGCGCAGGCGGGCCAGAAGACCATCATAGTGGACGCCGACTTCCGAAAGCCGATGCAGCACAACATTTTTGAAATCGACAGCGGGAAGAAGGGGCTGGCCGACGTGTTGACCCAGGAAATCAGCCTCAAGGAAGCCATCGAGCATGGGCCGGTGCCGGGGCTGGATATTCTGCATTGCGGCATGGAATTGCCCAATCCGTCCGAGGTTCTCAACAGTGCGCTGTTCGGCGGCATGCTCCAGGAGTTGGCCCAGACCTACGACCGAGTGATTATCGACTCCCCGCCGGTTGGACCCGTGGCGGACAGCCAAATCCTCGCGGCCACCTGCGATGTCGTTCTGCTGGTGCTGCGGGCGGAGAAATCGACGCGGCGGCACAGTCTGTACGCAAAGGACAGTCTGATGAGTGTCGGAGGCAACGTCCTCGGTGTTGTGGTGAACGACGTGCCTCGAAAACATGGACGGTACGGTTACTACTCGAGCTATGGCAGCTATGGGGGGTATGGGTACTACGGACGGCACGGCTATTACGGCCGTGCTGGCAATCGCGAAGATGATGAAGCATAGTCGAATGCTCCCGGAGAGGCCGCGATCCGCCGTTGGATGGCAGGTGAAAAAGGTGTCTGGTGTCATGGAAGGCTTCTTGTGTGATACGGCTACTCGTGCGGTGCGAACCATGAGGCGGCGGACGATGGTCGGAATGGATGTGGCTGTCGTTCGGCCGGGATCGCGTGGGAATGTGCCTCGATGGGGGGTATTCTGAGTGAGGGTTGATAATTCGTTATATTACCATACATGGTTCGACGCGGTGATAGAGCGATTGCTCGTCGGCCTCCTGATCTTCATGCCTTTCGCATTCGGGGTCCGGAAGGCCTGGAGCGAGCAGGTTGTTATCGTCCTGTCCGGGCTGATGCTGCTGTGTTTCGCCATGAAACTGCTGATCCATCGTTCGCAGCCGGTCGTGTGGAGTTGGGCGTATCTGCCCATCGCCCTGTTTGTGGCGGTGGCCTTGTTCCAGTTGGTGCCGCTTCCGCGCCCGGTGGTGGATGTCATCTCGCCGAACACGGCCGCTGAACGCGAGGTCCTCTTGGGGGACTTTCCGGAGGCGGACCGGTTGCTGGCGACCATGCCGTTGAGCTTCTACCGGCACGCGACGTGGCACGATCTGCGTCTGGTGCTGTCCGTGGCGGCGGTGTTCGTGGTGGTTCTCAATGTCCTTCGCCAAGCGAGCCAGGTGCAGCATCTGCTCAAGGTCGTTGCGTTGATCGGCGGGGCGGTGGCCGTCCTGGCCCTGTTGCAGGCCCTGTTCGGCAACGGCAAGTACTACTGGTTCATCACGCCGGAGTATCCCGTGGCCATCCGCTCGGGGCCCTTTGTCAATCGCAATCACTTCGCGCAGTTCATGGCGCTGTCGGTCGGTGCGGGTCTGGCGTATCTGTGCGTTCGTCTGCACGAGGCGTTCGCCGGGCGGAGGCGCTGCCTGGCGGGGCTCTGCGAGTATCTGGGGTCAAAGGCCGCACGGGAAGTATGGGTGCTCATTGGGCTGATGGGTATTGGGGTTGCGACAGTGCTGATCGCGATGTCGCGAGGGGGGGCCATCAGCCTGGTGATCTCCGGGGCCCTGACGGTAATCCTCCTCTCGCTTCGGTCATCCCTGAAGGGTTCGGGTTGGATCGTGGTGATCCTGGCGGTGGTGGCTTTCGCCTGTGTGGTTTTTACGGGGCTGGACGCTATTATCGACAGGTTTGCCAATCTCGGAGCCGACACCAGTTCCGAGAGCCGTATGCAGATTCTCAAGGACCTGACCGCGGCCTACGGGCGGTTTCCCGCCTTCGGAACGGGTTTGGGTACCCATGCGTTTGTGTATCCCATGTTCAAACGGATTGACAACGTTCTGTGGTACACCCATGCGGAGAACGAGTATGCTCAGGTCCTGGAGGAGACGGGCATTACGGGTTTCGCGGTGCTGGCGTTGTTCGGCTTGCTGGTGATGCACGGCGGCTGCCGATGCCTGAGGCGCGGGCGGCTGCCGATCTGTTCAGCGGTGTACGGGCTGGGCTTTGGGTTGACGGCCATTCTGATTCACAGCCTGACGGATTTCGGCCAGCACATGCCCGCTAATGCGATGCTGTCGGCCGTGTTCTGTGCGCTGGTGATCAGCCTCTCAAGGCACGGCTTGGCGGAGCCTGCCGTCGCGCAGGCAGGGCCGGCGGGCGGCGCGGGATACATGCGGCGGCTGTTGTTTGTGGTCGTGGTCGCGACGGTGTTTGGGATGGCTGCCCGGGCGTCGGATCACGCTCGGACGGATGAAACTCACTGGGCCGCTGCGCTGAAACTGGAGAAAGCTTTGGCCAAGAGAGATTGGCAGGGCGATGAGGCGGAGTATTCGCAACTGATTTCGCGTGGCGCCCAAGCGGTGGAGCGCCGGCCAGGAAATGTGGCGTATTTGCACTGGCTGGCGGTTTATCGGTGGCGTCAATTGGACCAACAGTCCGGCGGACAGGGGAATTTGATAAGCGTGTCGCCGGAGCAGAGGGAGTCCCTTGAACATATTGTCGGCGATCTGCGGCGAGCCTGCGCCATCTGCCCGGTGTATGGGCCGGCGTACAGTGTGCTCGGCCAGATCGAACTGTTCGTTCTGGACCGGCCGGCGGGCGCCGAGAATATCCGGCGGGGCTTGCGGCTGTCGCCGTCGGATCCGGTCGGTTGCTTTGTGGCGGGTCGCCTGGATATGCTCGAGGGGGATATGGATGCGGCGGCGGCCAAGTTCCAGAAAGCCGTCAGCCTCAACAGAGGGCTGTTCAAGGATGTCGTGAACATCTTCCTGACGGACCTGAGCCGTCCGCAGTTGGCGCTGGCCGCGGCCGAGGACGACATCTGGAGGCTGAATTATGTGGCCCGCCTCCTGGATACGATGCAATATGCGGACATGGCCGCCGAGGCGAGGGCGAAGGCCAGGTCGTTGCTCGACGTCAAGAAGCAGGCCAACGGAGCCTCCGCGCCGGAATTGGTGATGCTCGCCGATTTCCTCAAGAGCGACGGCGAGAATGAACAGGCCGCCGAGTGCTACCGGCGGGCCCTGGCCTTGGACTATGGCCAGGTGGCGTGGCGACTATCGCTGGCGGAGCTGCTGGTGAAGATGGACCGTGTCACTGAGGCCTTTGAGGAGGTCAAGACGTGTCTGCGTTTGCATCCGCGATATGCGCCGGCCCGCAAGCTCGCCCTGACGCTGGCGACGCATCCGGCGGTGTTGAACTCAAAGACTGAAATCCCATAACGAGCCGTCTGCCGTGTCTGCCGGCTGTGAGTCGCGCACAGTCGCCAGGGGGGCCATCGGCGGGGGTAGAAGCACGAATGTTCATGTGATACCCATGACGACGTACGTCTGCGTGTATTTCGGTTCGCTGGCCTTGGCGCTGATCGCCACGCCGATTGTGATTCGGATGGCACGCGATCGAGGCATCCTGGACTCGCCGGACCCCCGCAAGGTTCATCGCAAGCCCGTGCCGCGGATCGGAGGATTGGCAATCTACATCGCCATGATGGGGCTGAGTGTGCCGGTTCTGTTCCTGCCGAATGCCATCGGGCAGAGCTTTCGTGCCATCGCACCGCAGGTGGCGACGGTTCTGGCGTCCGGCACGATCATGCTGCTGGTGGGTCTCGTAGACGATATTCGTTCGCTGCGCGCCAGGACCAAGCTGATGGCCCAACTGGCCGCGGCGACGCTCGTCTGCGCCGCCGGGGTGCGTATCGAGGCCGTAAGCTTCGGCAATGGTGTTGTCGTGTCGTTTGGCTGGCTGGCCTGGCCTCTGACTGTCCTATGGATCGTAGGCATCACGAACGCGGTCAATCTCAGCGACGGACTGGACGGGCTGGCGGCGGGGATTGCGGCCGTTGCCTGCGGAGTCATCGCCATCTATGCGATGCACACCTCCAATGTGATGATGGCTGTGCTGATGCTTTCGCTGCTGGGCAGCCTGACGGGCTTCTTGTATTTCAACTTCAGCCCGGCCCGGATATTCATGGGCGATTCCGGCAGTCTGTTCCTCGGCATGATCCTGGGATCGTCAAGCGTGCTGTGCGCCGCCAAGACGGCCACGCTGGTGGGACTGGCCCTGCCGGTCGTGGCGTTGGGTGTGCCGATCTTCGACACGTTCTTCTCGATGCTTCGGCGTTTCCTGCAGCGGCGGTCGCTCTTCGCGCCGGACAGGAGCCATTTTCACCACCGGCTGCTCGCCATGGGGCTTCGACAGCGTCATGCGGTCCTGATGGCCTATGCGTTGACGCTGGCCGGGACGGCCCTGGGGCTGTTTATGCTCTTTACACAGGGGGCGCAGACAGTCGTCATCTTCGGCTGTATTCTGCTGTTGTTCGTGCTGGTCTTCCGTGCGGTCGGTTCGATCCGGCTGCGCGAGACCATCGAGGGGATTTGCCGCAACAGGCAGATCAGCGCTCGGCGCAAACAGGAATTGGCCCATTTCGAGCGAATCGAGCTTCACTTCCGCCATGCCAGCGGCTTCGACCAGTGGTGGGAGGCGGTATGCGAGGCGGCCGAAGCCCTGGATTTCGCGCGAAGCCGGATGTGTGTGCAGTCCCGCGACGGCACGCAGAGGGAGTTGCTGTGGGAGAAGGCGCCGGACGACGGCCGGACGCCGGCGGACGACGTGGTGCGGCTGACGATCCCGATCCGCGACCGCCGGGGAAGCGGTCCGGCGAGCCTGCAGATCGAGGTCAACGCCAACGGGTCGCTGGAGTCGGCGGGGCACAGGCTGACGCTTTTCGGCAGGCTGGCGGGCGAGTATCCCATCGCCAACCTGCGGGATTAGGCGGGAGGACGCGGGATTAAGCGGGTTAGAAGAGGGGATAGAGGAATGGGGCGATACCCGTGCCGCCCAGCAGGACCAGCAGACCCAGCAGGAGCATCACGATGAGCATGGGCAACAGCCACCACTTCTTGTTGTGCTTGAGGAACTCCCAGAACTCGCCGATAATCGAGAGTTGCTTGCCCGTGGAGAGGGCCTGGAAGTCATCGGTTGGGTCATGGGTGGGTTTATCGGGCATTCGCGTTCTCCATCAGAACTGCTGGAAATAGCGTTTGACCTGGGTGGTCTGCTCGTGCGGCCGCCAGCAGGAGCCGCTGTCGCGGGTGAAGTGGCGGTCGAGTGCGTCGCGGCCGAGCAACCGGAACACCAGGGCCAACGGCGTCAGGAGCAGGAAATAGAACAGGGCCATGACCACGAAACTGACCGCCAGGCCGATGGGCATGGCCGCCAGCGTCAGGCCGACGAACAGGACCCGCCCCAGACGCCGTGATAACTGTCTCTTATACAC
>DDXG01000368.1 GCA_002347125.1 Phycisphaerales bacterium UBA2266 | reverse complement strand
GGGGCGAAGCGGCCCAGGGGCAGTTCACCGGTGAGCATCTCGTAAAAGACGACGCCGAGGGAATAGATGTCGGCCCGGTGGTCTACGCTGTGGGGATGCTCGACCTGTTCGGGGGCCATATAAAGAGGAGTGCCCATACGCTGGTCGACGGCGGTGAGGGTATAAGCGTCGGCCGCCGAGTCCAGCAGGCGGGCCAGGCCGAAATCCGCGATTTTGACTTTGCCGTTTTTGTCGATGAGGATGTTCTCGGGTTTGATGTCGCGGTGGACGATGCCGCGTTCGTGGGCGAATTGCAGGGCCTCGCATACCTGCGGGACAATGGCCAGGGCCTCATGGGGGGTCATTGTCTTGGAGGCGATGACCTTGCGCAGATCGGTGCCGTCCACGTACTCCATGAGGAAATAGCAGAGGCCGGTGGGGGTCCGTCCAAAATCGTGGACGGTGACGATGTGGGGGTGGCTCAGGCGGGCCAGGGAGCGGGCTTCACGGGTAAAACGCTCGGTGAAAGCGGGGTCTCGGCCGACTTTGGGGGGGAGAATCTTGAGGGCGACGAAGCGGTCCAAGTGCTTCTGGCGGGCCTTATAGACCGCGCCCATGCCGCCCTTGCCGAGTAATTCGAGGATTTCAAGCTGGTGAAACTGTTCGGACAGTTCTTCGGGCGATGGCGGTGAAAAAGCGGCCGCAGAGCCTGATTCGAGGGTTTTTTCCGGACCTTCGCGTGTCGGCGCCTCGCTGGGCAGGCCCAGTTTCATGAGGCATTGCGGACACAGGCCCTGGGGGGCGTCGGCCGGGAGGTCTTTGCCACACTGTTTGCAATGCCCTGGAGTTGTCATGGTCGTATTCCTTGAAAAGCCGTTTCTTTGCACCGATACCATACCCGAAAGCGGCCGGAAGTTACACTCTCCGGCAATGGCGACCCATCCCGTCGCGCCGCGAAGGGATGCCGCCCTGAGCGACCATCGCCAAAAGCGGCATTGCGTCACGCGTCCGGGTGGTCCCGAAGCCAGTTCGGGAAAGGCAAGCGTATCAGGACCCCGCCGTCATGCCCGCCCTTCCGGCTCCGCGGTCGGGGTGGTCCCGAAGCCAGTTCGGGAAAGGCAAGGGCCGGATTGCCCCAGCCCTTCGCTCCGCGAAGAACTGCCACCCTGGCGGACCATCTCCAGAAGCGGCGTTCGGGGGCAACATGTCCGCAACACGGTTTAGCTACCCAAGGCGCTGAAGAGATCCCGGATTTCGTCGTCAATCTGCTGCTCATCGGCAACGGTCTGGGCGATTTCGTCCCGGAGGATCTCCCGGTAACGGCTTCGCATTCGGTGGATGGCGACCTTGACGGCGCCCTCGGTCATGCCCAGTTCCTCGGCTATGTCCGCGTACGGAACGCAGGCCCTTTGGGCGGTCAGATACCCGCTGAGTTCCTCGTAGAGGCGTTTCTTCCTGACCGTGGCGGCCTCGCCCTGGAGCCGGTCCATCGCCCGGCGCAGCACGGTCATGGCCCAGGATCGCTCGAACAGCATCTCGGGGGTCAGGCGATCGACCGGTTCGAGGCTGTAGCGATTCTCGGCGTCTTCCACGTCGAGCGATAAGATAGTCCGGCCCCCGCCGCGCTTCAGGGCACGGTCGTACTTACGTTGTTTGGAGACGAAGTGCTTGAGGGCGGTCAGCAGGAAGGTGCGGAACTTGCCTTTTTCGGGCTCAACCTGACGCAGATAGTCCTTGTCGAGCAATTGGGCGAAGAAGGCCTGGGCCAAATCCTCGGCATGGGCGGTGCCGTGACCGTTGCGCCGCAGGAACGCATACAGGGGGAACCAGTAGGTCTCGCACAGGGTGCTCAGGGCCTCCGTGCGCTTGGGCGAGGCGGCGCTCTTGGCGGCCAGAACCACGCTCCAGTGGGTCGTCATGAAACGCCCCGCCGCCGAGCGGGGCGTCGAGACATTGGGATCGGGGTCTTTCATAAGGTCCTCGAACGCCGTGGATCGTCAAACCGCGGACTATATTGCCGGATTTGCCCGGGGGATTCAAGAGGATTCCAGCGGGCGAGCGGTTGTAGCGTCGGGAGGAATCTGGTATCGTGTTGGGGCACGAACTCGGACCCGGCAGCGAATCGGCCGAGTAGACCACGGACCAGAATGTGTGAGGTGCCAGATGAGCAAGGCAAGGATTCTGATTGCAGACGACGATCCGGACATCCGGGATTCGCTGGGTGTGGTCCTGGAAAGCAGCGGCTACGACGTGGTTCTGGCGGCCGACCGCGACGAGGCCATGGCAAAGATCCGGTCGGAGAGACCGGACCTTATTGTCCTGGACGTGATGATGTCAACATGGCAGGACGGCTTCGAGATGAGCCGGGAATTGAAGCAGGACCCGGAATTCAAGGACATGCCGATCCTCATGCTGACGGGCGTGCGGGACAAGACGGGGATCGACTTCAAGGGATCGGCCGGCGATCCGACGTGGTGCCCTGTGGATGGATTCCTCGATAAGCCCGTGATGCCCGAGACGCTGTTGGGCGAGATCGAGAGGCTGCTGGGCGGCAAGTAAGCCGCGACGCCTGGCGAGAAGCGCCGATACGTGCAATGAACCGACGGGCGGGACCGTCGTACAATGGGCAAGACACCGCATCAAATACCTGGGGCGGTTGGTCTGTAACTACTTGGAATTGCTGGAGTTATCCGCCTGTGTGGGGATTGGCAAGAAACGTGGTTCATTTGGAGGTCTGGCTATGATGCGTCGTGCGGCGAAGAATCTGTCGGTTAGTGCTGTGGTAGTCCTTGCGTTTGCGGCGATATTTGCCCCGGCGGCCGGTGCGGCGGACTGGCCCGTCTATCGCGGGCCCAGCCATAACGGTTTCACCGAGGAGACCGAATGGAAGGGCACCTGGGGCGCCGACGGGCCCAAGGTGCTTTGGCGGGCCTCGATCGGCATCGGTTTCTCGTCCATCACGGTGGCCGACGGCAGAGTCTACGCCATGGGCAACAGCGGACAGGAAACCGGAGCCAAGGACACGGTCTACTGTTTCGACGCGGCCACGGGCAAACCCGTCTGGACGCACTCCTATGACTGCGAGCTGCTGCCGAAATACTACAAAGGCGGCACGCTCTCGACCCCGACGGCCGACGGCGACGTCGTGTACGCATTGAGTAAGGTCGGCGACCTGTTCTGCCTCAAGGCCGCCACCGGCGAGGTGGTCTGGTCGAAGCAGGTGAACAAGGACCTGGGCTGCGAGTTCCCCACATGGCACTTCTCCAGCTCGCCGATGGTCTGCGGGGACCTGCTGGTGCTGAACCTGGGCGATGCGGGGCTGGCGCTGGACAAACGCAACGGCCAGGTCGTCTGGACCAACGGTAAGGGGATCTGCGGCTATTCCACTCCCGTGCCCAGCGAGTTCGCCGGGCAGAAGGCGGTGTGCATCGCCGCGTCCGATTCGGTCCTGGCCGCGAGACTGACTGACGGCAAAGTGCTCTGGAAGGCCCCTTTCGTCAATCAGCACAAGGTCAATGCGGCCGATCCCATCATCGCGGGCAACGAGGTCTTTGCGTCCACGGGCTACGGACGCGGCTGCATCAAGATCAAGATCGACGGCGACAAGGCCGAGACGCTTCTCGACAGCAAGGTGATGCGCAACCACATGAACTGCTCGATGCTGTGGAAGGGACATATCTACGGCTTCGACGAATCGGAACTCAAGTGCGTCAGCTTCGCGGACTTCAGCCAGAAGTGGACCAACCGCGGCATGGGCAAAGGCGCGCTGATCATGAGCGCCGACGGTCGGATGATCATCATGAGCGACAAGGGGGAGCTGGTGATCGCCAAAGCCGACCCGGCCGCCTTTGAGGCGACGGCGCGGGCGCAGATTCTGCCTTCGGAACTGTGCTGGACGGCCCCGACGCTGGCCAACGGCAGGGTGTACGCTCGCAACGCCGCCGGCGATATGGTCTGCGTGGACGTGAGGTGACGGCCTGAGGGGACGAGGGTCAGGCCCCACGAAACTGAAAACTCAAAACCCAAAACTCAAAGCCAAGGCTGAAAACCCAAAGCCGGTCCGACGGCGCGACATGGGCGCAGTTCTCGGTTTTGAGTCTTGGTTTTGGGCTTCGCGTCTTGCGTTTTGGGTTTATTTCGGGACAATGGCGTCGACTTCGATCTCGAAGAGCAGGTCGTCGCGACAGACGGTGCTGTGGGTGACGACAACGGGCATATCGGGCAGACCCTTGCCGCGGCAGTACTGTTCGTAGCGGGGCAGGTCCTCGGCGTCGCGGATGTAGGCGATGCCGCGGACCACGTCGGACCAGGACATCCGGCGGGATTCGAGGATGGCGTTGACGACTTCCATTGTCTTGTCGATCTGGGCGTCGGCATCGTTGACGTGCAGGGTGTGGCCCTCAGGGGCGATACTGGCGGTGCCGGAAACGTAGAGCCGCCGCAGGCAGGGCATGTTCAGTTCGGCGGCCCGGCTGAAGCTGCTGCCGTAATCCAGGGCCGGGCACTGCAAGGGGGAGGCAACCGGATAGGACTCGACGGCGCCGTTGACAGGCCGCACGGCGATGAGCCCCCCTACCACCGCCGATCCGGCGGCATTGGCCGACCCGATGCCTGTGCTGGCCGGGACCAGTCCGTCAAAAACACCCCTCTCGCGGAAGAAACCGTCCCGGATGCGGTTGAAATCGCCGTACCAGCCGAGGATATCGTTGAGGTAGAACCATGTGCGAATCGTGTCCGACAGGGCAAAACCGGCATCTCGCAGGGTTTGTTCCAGCAGATGGAACACATCGACGGCCTGGGTGTTACGATCGGCGGACAGGTCGGCGGCGTTGACGCCCGCGATGCGGCAGTAACGGGCGCAGGCGTCCTCAAAGACCACGGCGGTGGTGTGGCCGTTGAGGCCCAGGGGCCGCACGTTGCGGCTGGAAACAGCCCAGACCTGGATACCGGCGAGGTCCTGTCGGCCCGAATCAGTCCAGGTCAGCGGCCACTTCGTGGGACCCAGGCGCCTGTGCATAGCCTCTCGCAGGGGTTTTTCGGCGGCGACGGAGGCGAATATGTCCTGGCAGGCGATGGTCGCGTTCTTCGCGGCCAGGAATTCAGCGATTTCGCCGACTGCGGCCTCCGGCGTCAGGCCCCCCAGGGCGGCTACGGTAATGAAGTACTCGGTAAACGGGGGCTTGTCCAGGGTAACGACGGACAGGGTATCGGAGATTCGCTGTCTGTGCAGCGTGACGGACGGCGTTTGGTCGCTGCAACCCATAGGCATAGGTCCTTGTGAAGTCATGTACTGCCGAGGCTTGGGAGCCTAGAGGGATAAGACGTATGCGGCCAGGTCTTTTATTTGCTGATCCGTCAGATTGGAGGTTTTTCCGTGTTTGTCGTCCTTGTTGAACTTGGTGAGGACCTCCCGGATGGTGGCGGCCCGGCCGTCGTGTAGATACGGGGCGGTCCGCCAGCATTCGATGAGCGTCGGGGTGTCCACGGGCTTGCCTTCGTCGAGGTAACGGCCCATGCCGAGGTCATACTCCTTCAAGTCGGTGAACAGGCCGGGCGTATGGCATGATCCGCAGCCCGCCAACTGGAAGACCTCCTTGCCGCGCTCGGCGCTCTCGGAAAGGGCGCCGCGGCGCAGTTGCGGGCTCGGGACCGGTTCGAGGCCCTTGAGGTATTCGTCGATGGCGACGGCATCCTCTTCGGGGCGGACGGCGAACTGGATGTGCCGGATGCCGGCCCGCACGGCCGCTTCGGCGTCGGCGCGGACGCCCAGGCTCATGGCCGGGGGCGTCTTGTGGGCCAGCAACATGCTTTTTGTGTTCTTCGGATTGCCCAGGCCGTCATTGAGCAGGTCCCAGTTGAGGCCGTCCACGCGGCCGTTGCCCGGATGGCAACTGGAGCAGCTCTGCCACTTCTGGAAGCACAGGGAGGCATCGTGGAAGAACATCTCGCCCTTGCGGGCGGCGGTCATGGGCGGCTCCGCGCCGAGCGAGACGTATTGCGGCTTGGGGCGGGCGTCCGGGTTCAGGTCCACGACGGCGAGGTTCGCCGTGAAATACTGGGCGGCGTAGGCCTTGTCGCCGATCAGGGCCAGGCCGCGCGGATTGTTGCCTTCCAGGCGGATGCGGCGCTTGATCAGGACGAGGAAGGACAGGTCATTCGGCACATCATCAGCGGTGCTGGTGGCGTCGGAGACCTTCTCGCCTGCGGCGGCCTTGGCGAGCTTCTCGTGCAGCCTGGCCCGGTCGATGACGCACAATTCGTGCGTACCGGCCAGGGTAACGCAGATGTGCTTGCCGTCGGCCGTACAGCGGACGGACCAGGGGTTGGCGGCGCCGAGGTCCACGTCGTCCAGCAGGACGGTATTGATGAGCTTGCGAGCGGGAACGTCGATGATGGTCAGGGCGTTCGTATTCATCCAGCCGCGTTCGAGCTGGGTCGTGGGCAACTGGTAGCGGGCCAGGACGTGGGTGACGTAAGCGTTTTGTCCGTCAGGACTTATGGTGATATCGCGAAGCGCCGTGCTGCCGTTGGGCAGCAGCAGCGAGGCGACGGGCTTCCTGGATTCGGTGTCGATGACCGAGACCTCGGCGGCGGCGTAATCGCCGTCGGTGGCGCCGGCGGGCAGGTGGTTGGCGACGAAGAGGGTCTTCCCGTCAGGGGTTATAGCCGCGGCGATGGGCTCTCGTTTGACGGGGATTCTGCCTTCGACGCTGCCGGCGGCCAGGTCTATGACCGTAATGGCGTTGTTGAACTGGGAGCAGACATAAAGTCTTTTACCGTCTGGGCTTACGACAATACCCGCGGGGCAGTGCCCGGCCCGGATACTGGCGGTGGCCTTGCCCGTCTTAACATCTATCGTGCGGATGCGCCCGGCCGGCACACATTGGGCAACGTACAGCTTATCGCCCTCGGGGGAAAGGACCATGCCGCTGAGCGGGCCTTCGACGGCGATCTCGCGGGCCACCTTGCCGGAGGCCACATCGACCACGGCGACCTTGCCGGCGGTGGACTGGGCGACGTAGAGGGTCTTGCCGGCGCTGTCGGCCACGACGCCCAGGGGCGAGAGGTACGCATCGGCGGCCAGGGCGGGCGCGACGGCGGTTAGAAACACGGTTGCGGTCAGGAGAAGGCGCATTTTCGACTGTTGCATGTTGATAGTCCTTACTTGTCGTAACAGTGTCCGCCGGTCGCGGGGGGCGGCGGCCGGTAAGGATGCTATACTACTTTGGGGGCTGTTTTGCAATAGGGTCGTCCAGCAGGGCGGAAATGGGCGTGGCGCTCCTGATGCATCAAGCAGGATGGGCTGCGCACGCTCGACTATATCCGGCGTTACGGCGATCAGGAGGCATTCCGCAAGGCAGGGCAGTTGCACCAATGGCTGTCACAGGATTCCAGTAAGCCATCTGCCGGCTCATAGCCGGCAACCGCCTTTCACACAGGCAGCATCCGGGGGGCCTACCCGCAGTTGTCCGATTGATTTGGCCTCATATAGGGCCGGGCGCCCACAAACTCGGACTTCGGAGGTCAGGGGTCAGAGAGCGGGGGTCAGGGGCCAGACTCCAGGCTTCAGGGGCGGCTTTCGTTCTTTGGGCAGCCACGAGCAAGAGGACACGAGGAAGGAGGAACGATGGGCAAGGGGGGAACTTCGATGCTCGATGCTGGATACTCGATATTCGATAGGCGGGAGCATTGACATGGAGGCACAATTGTCGCATGATTCACGGCATCGCGTATAGGAGTGCCGTTATGGGTATACACACCGCCCTTGCCGCAAAGAAAAGACTGGATTGAGGTGCTGTGGGCACACAGGAATGGTAGAAGTTCGCCAAGGGAACCTATCACCACCTGTGAGACTAGGCGTTCGGTGGCAAGAAAGGGCAAACAGGCATGCAGATCATCAACATCATCCTTTGGATAGCGGGTTTATTATGGGCTGTCAATCACGGTGTTCTTATTCGCCAAAAGGCCAAGAATGAACAGGCCACAGAACACACTTTCGAAGTCCATGCTATGCTGGCCGCAATTTCAGTAGCAAGCATTCCAGTGCTATCTTTGTCCTCTCTTCATTTACTATGGATGTTACCTTCCTCCTTCATTCTGGGTCTAGCCAGTGTGGTCTGGCCACTTAAGCTTCTGTGGATCCCCGCGTCAATGTACGGTTCATTATGGTACATCGGGACCAGGGATCCAGCTCGCGCTTTCTATCTAGCGGGCGATTACGCCAAAGCAATCGAATGCTATGAGCAATCCATTCTAGCAAGACGAGATTCTGCCGAGGCTCGTTTCCGCCTTGGGTTGGCGTATGACAAGGTAGGCAACACGCCAAAGGCAATAGAGTCGTTCCATGGAGTCATTAAGATGAAGCCTTCTTCATCAGAAGCATACTGCAATCTTGGAATGTGCTATAAAGATATCGGCAATTATGCAATGGCAATTGATTCGTTTAGAGAGGCTCTTCGTATCAAGCCTGATTATGCTAAGGCGCGTGGCAATCTTGGTTTGGTTTATGCCCATATCGGTGACATCGCTAATGCACTGAAGGAATATCAAGTATTAAGAACGTCCAACGAGGTGCATGCTGCCGCACTGTACTCAGCAATAACTGCAAAGAAGGGGTAACTCGTATGTGCCTAACGTGCAGCTTAACGTGCAGCTTGCGTGTGATTGCCCGTTTCGTACGCGCGTCATAAGCCCGGTGCAAGTACTCTCCTTTGCGTCGTGATTGGAGGGACAGCCACCAATTTCTGGATCGGCGATGAACGAAGATCCAGTCTCTTGCTGACACGTATTTTGTTCCCGAAGTGTTTTGGGATATTTCATATATTATGGGTTGAGTCACCAGGTTAGTCGTCAGTCGATAGTATTGCGGATTCAGCCGGTGGCGTCGCTGTTGGCAAGCGATTTCTTGTGCACGGCCAGGCCTGTCCTGAGCGAAGCGAATAGGATGCCCATGCTGTTCATGGGCGGGATGCCCATGCTACTCACGGGCAGGATGCCCGTGC
>DDXG01000055.1 GCA_002347125.1 Phycisphaerales bacterium UBA2266 | reverse complement strand
CAATCCGGCAGTCGCCGAACTTGGCCTTTGAGTAGAAATCCAGGCTCTCGCCGTGCTCCTTGACCGGGTTGATCATCTCTCCCTTGCCGTCCTCAACGACCAGCAGCTTCGGGTTATCCGGCGAGACCGCCGCCTTGCCCACGACCCACCTGTTCTTGGCGTCCGGACCATTGACCTGCCACTGGCCCAGATCCTCACCGTTGAACAGCAGCACCGCATCGCCATACCGCGGCTCCAGCCGCCTGATGCGGACATCCTTGAACTCCACGAGCATGGGCGGGCCGGCGTGAATCTGCAGGGCAATGACGCCCTCGCGGATCGAACCGTTGCGGTCGGCCGGGTCATCCGGGTTCGTTACACGGTCGTTATCGATCAGTTCGATGGTCTGCAGACCATTGAGATACTGTTCAACCTGGTTGCCGCGGCAGATGATATGGTACTCGTTCCAGTCCTGCTCGTCGTAGTACCCCGCCTTGATCATGGCCGCCTGATCGCCGACTCGGCCAACGACCTTCTTCTGGCCCTTCTCGTCGATCAGCATCATATCGCCGACGTTCACCAGCCACCCGCGGCCACCCTCGTGGTACAAAAAGCCCACCTTGCCCTGGGCGTTCTCCACCTCGGCCTGATAGCCCGTGATGCGGAACTCGGCAAACTCCTTGCTGCGATACTGCACGCCGCTGTTGCCGTTGCGAATACGGAACTTGAGCATCAGCTCGAAATCCTTGAGCCGACCGCCCTCCCAGACCAGAAATGTATTGCCGTTGGTCTGTTTCTCAGGGGTCGTTTCCCCGCGAATTACCCCGTCCTGCACGGTCCACAGTCGCATATCGCCCTTCCAGCCGCTCAGGTCCTTCCCATTGAAGATCCACTGCCAGTCCGTCTGGCCGACCTCGGCCGAGAGGCGGTTGAACGCCGGGATGCACTCGGCAATCTCCGGCACCGAGTTCATCCAGTTGTATTCGTACTCAATCGAGAAGTGCCCGGCGAAATCCTGGCGTTTCAGCTCCGCCAGCACGGCCTTCATTTCCACCTTGCCCGTGCCCCAGATGACATCGTGGGCGCCCTTGTCGTTGAACTCGTTGAGGTCCTTGAGGTGCAGGCTGATGATCCGCCCCTGGAGCCTCTTGAGTTGCTCAACTGGGTTAAGCCCCGACCGCATCCAGTGCCCGGTGTCCGCGCAGGCGCCGATCCGCTTGTCTCTGCCCTGGCAGACCTTCAACACGGTATCCGGGTTCCAGTAGTGTGACGGCTCCGGATGATTGTGAATCGCCACGTTGATGTCGTATTCCTTGACCAGCTTCTCGATCAGGTCGAACGCGTCCTCCGGCGGTTCCGAGACGATGGTCCGGATGCCCATTTCCTTGGCGAAATTGAACACCTTGCGGCATTCATCCTCGTTGTTGGGCAGCCCTACCACGCCGTAGTTCACCAGCCGCACGCCCGCCGATTGCAGCTTCAGCATCGCGGCCTGCTTGTCCTCGGAGGACATCGTATGCACAAACGCCGCGTTGCCCCTGTCGGCGCTGAGCCGCTGGCCCGGATAGGCCTCGATATAGCGCAGCCCCAGCGACGCGGTCTTGTCCACCGCCTCAGAGAAGGTGAATCGGTTGAACGTGTAGGCCTGCATCGTCACTTTCCACGGCGACTCCCACTCCTGGACCGTCGCCACCTTCGCCGATGCCGACACACATGCGGCGGCAATGACCAACATCACGCCAATCCTTGATCCCTTGCTCATCTTCTGTTCTCCTGTGAAATGGCTTGCTTCAAGTTCTGTTCAGATACCCTAACATGCGTCGCCGCAAACAGTTACAGCGTCCATCCGTCGCGATACTTCCGCAGCAGCCAGGCATTGGCCTGGTCGTTGTTCCTGATAGTCATACCGGCCGCATCCCACTCGATCCTCGTCCCGGCCCTGGCCGCGACGTTGCCCAGCAGGATGGCCTCGCTCAACGGACCGGAGTAGTCAAAGTTGGCCGAGGGCTTCGGCCCGCCTTTGCACGCCCGAATCCAGTCCTGGTAGTGGTTCACACCCCGTTCAAGGAACGGCTCCGGGGCGTTGATTTCTTTCATCTTCGCATCGGGGATCAGGCGCGGGCTGCTCATGTGCGGGGCCAGGATCACGCCCTTATCCCCGTAGTAAAGCCCACCCTGGCCCGGCAGATTGCGGCCTTCCTCCAGTTCCGCGGGTCGATCGGGCCGGTTGGCCCCGTCGCACCATGTGACCGTCACAGGTGGCAGATCGCCACGAGCCGGGAATTCCCACTTGACCACCGTGGCCTGCGGATAGGTCTGGTCATTGAACGGGCCCGGCGTCGCCTCGATGCTCGTCGGGTACGTCAGGTCCAGGGCCCACCACACCGGATCAATGATATGGCAACCCATATCCCCAAGCGTCCCGGTCCCGAAATCCCACCACCGCCGCCAGTTGCCCGGCAGGTAGGCGGGGTGATACGGCCTGTACGCGGCCGGGCCGAGCCACAGATCCCAGTCCAGCGTCTCGGGCACCGGCGGGGTATCGCTCGGTTTCTCGCCGCCGCCCCAGTTCTTGTCGCTGAATATGTCCACCCGGCGAACTTTGCCTATAACCCCCGACTTCACCAGTTCCAC
>DDXG01000350.1 GCA_002347125.1 Phycisphaerales bacterium UBA2266 | reverse complement strand
ATCGTCGGCCGCGACCACGCCGGCCCGGGCAAGGACCCCTCAGGCAAGCCCTTCTACGGACCCTACGAAGCCCAGGAAGCCGTGCAGGAGCACGAGAAGGAACTGGGTATCGGCATGGTTCCCTTCAAGGAGATGGTCTACGTCGAGGATCAGGACACCTATGTGCCCGTCGATGAGGTCCCCGAAGGCGCCGTCACCAAGAACATCTCCGGCACCGAACTGCGCGACCGCCTGGCCACCGGCCGCGACATCCCGACCTGGTTCAGCTTCGCCGACGTCATCACCGAGCTGCGCCGGACCTATCCCCCTCGCAGCCGGCAGGGCTTCACGGTGTTCTTCACCGGCCTGCCCAGCTCCGGCAAGTCCACCCTGGCCAACGTCCTTATCACGCGGCTGATGGAGATCGGCGGCCGTCCCACGACCCTGCTTGACGGCGACCTCGTCCGCAAACACCTCTCGTCCGAACTGGGCTTCTCCAAGGAGCATCGCGACATTAACATCCGCCGGATCGGCTGGGTCGCCTCCGAGATCACCAAGAACGGCGGTATCGCCATCTGCGCCCCGATCGCCCCTTACGATCGGATCCGCAAGGAGGTCCGCGAGATGATCGAACCGGTCGGTGGATTCGTCCTGGTCCACGTCTCGACGCCCGCCGAGGTCTGCGAGCAGCGCGACCGCAAAGGCCTCTACGCCAAGGCCCGCGCCGGTATCATCAAGGAATTCACGGGCGTCTCCGACCCCTATGAAGAACCCAAGGACGCCGAACTCGTCTGCGACACAACCGACGCGACACCCGAAGAGGGTGTTCAGAGCATTATTCTCTATCTTGAGAAGCAGGGCTATATCGCCGCGGTCAACGCATCCTGAGTGGCGAGGTCTGGGCCTGTCCAGACGTTGACCGGCGGCTACTGACACAGCGTGGCAGGCCGTGTTTCAGACACACCGCCAACCAAAGGCGTGATCGATGGCATGGGAAGCGATATTCTGCCTGGTAGTTCTATTGGGGGTCCTTTGGGGCTTGCTGGCCAATCGTGCGCCCGATGCGCTGCTCCTGGGCGCCGTGGTGCTGTTTGCCCTCGTGGGGATTATCACCCCGCAGGAGGCTCTGACCGGCTTCTCCAATCCCGGGATGCTCACCGTCGCTGCGCTGTTCGTCATCGCCGCCGCCATGCGCGAGACCGGGGCTCTCGATGCGGCCGGGGCCTGGCTGCTCGGCCGTGCCCGGACTCACCGCTCCGTCCTGGCCCGCATGGCCGCCTCCTTGCCCCTGATGTCGGCCTTCCTCAACAACACGCCGATTGTGGCCATGTTCATTCCCATCATCTCAAGCTGGTGCAGGACCCATCGCGTCGCGCCGTCCAGGCTCCTGCTGCCCCTGTCTTACTTCTGTATCATCGGCGGCACCTGCACCCTGATTGGCACCAGCACGAACCTCGTGGTCAACGGACTGATGACCGAGACCTCGCGGAGCACCCCCGCGCTGGGCGAGTCGCTTCGGCCCATGACCTTCTTCGAAGTCGGATACGTGGGCCTGCCCTATGCCGCCATCGGTATCGCCTACATGCTCTTGATTGGCCGCCGGCTCCTTCCCAATCGCAAAGACCTCATCGAGGGCCTCATGGACAGTCCCCGCGAGTACCTCGTCAATATGCGCGTCCAGCCAGACTGCCGCCTCATCGGGCGGACCGTCGAACAGGCGGATCTGCGCCATCTGCCGGGCCTGTTCCTCATCGAGGTGGTCCGCGACTACCGCGTCATCTCCCCCGTGCCCCCCGATTGCATCCTGCGGGCCTCCGATGTGCTCACCTTCGCGGGCGTCGTGGGCACTATCGTCGATCTCGAGAAGATACCGGGGTTGGTCCCCGTCGCCGATGACAGCTACGAGGACCAGGCGGCTCAGCGGCGCAACGAGGTGCTCTGCGAGGCCGTCGTTTCCCAGGCCTGCCCAGGCGTCGGCAAGGCCATTCGAGATGCGGATTTCCGCGCCACCTACAACGCCGCCGTCATCGCGGTTCATCGCGGCGGCCGCCGCCTCGTCGGTAGGGTCGGCGACATCGTCCTGCGCCCCGGCGATGCCCTGCTCCTCCAGGCCGGCGCCCATTTCGTCCGCGCCCATCGGAACAACCCCGACTTCCTCCTGGTCAGCGGCATCGAAGACTCCGGTCCCGTCCGCTCGGAGAAGGCCTTGCTCAGCGTGGTGCTGCTGCTGGTGCTCGTGGCGCTGCTGATCAGCGGGGTCCTGCCGACCGTGGTGGCGGTCTTCCTCGTGGCGGGCCTGATGATTGTCTTTCGCTGCATATCCGCCTCGTCCGCTCGAAACAGCATCGACTGGCAGACGCTGATTGCCATCGCCGCCGCCTTTGGCCTGGCCAAGGCCATGGAGAATTCCGGCATCGTCCACGCCACCGCCGATTACCTTGTAGACCACGCCGGCCGGCTGGGTTCGTATGGACTGCTGGCGTACATATTCTTCATGACGGCCGTCTTTACCGCCGTCATCACCAACACGGCCGCGGCCGCGTTGATATTCCCCTTTGCCGTGGCCATCGCCGATGAAATGGGTATCAGTCCGCGGCCGCTCGTCATGGCGATTGTCTTCGCCGCGTCCGCCAGTTTCGTCAGTCCCATCGGCTATCAGACCAATATGATGGTCTACGGTCCCGGTGGATACAAATTCGGCGATTTCGTCAGGGTCGGACTGCCGCTGACGGTCCTTCTGGGCGTCTGTGCGACGCTCTTGATACCACTGGTCTGGCCGTTCTGACAAGGGGCATAAGAGCAGAAGGTCATTCCCGCGCAGGCGGGAATCCAGCGGCTGGGTGGGGCTCGCCCCACCAGCGCGATCCCGAACCGGCTTCGGGACGAACGACAAAATACGTGAAAACAAGCAGTGAGCAGTCACCAGTGAGCAGCGGCGGCGGCGCAATACACACGACGCAATATCATATACGAGATACGAACGACGAATGGACATCGAAAGAGACCTCCAACGCATCGAACAGGCCCTGGCACTCGCCCGAAAGGCCGTCGCCAAGTATACGCCCGGCCGCATCGACGCAGACCGAAAAGCAGGGGGGGACCCTGTCACGGCCGCCGACCTCGAACTCGATGAGGTGCTCAAGCAAACACTCTGCATCGATGATGACGGCTGGCTCTCCGAAGAGACCCGCGACAACCCCGCCCGACGGGGAAAGCACCGCGTCTGGATCGTGGACCCCATCGACGGCACCAAGGAATTCATCCAGGGTATTCCGGAATGGTGCATCTCGGTGGGGCTGGCAGTCGATGGCAAGGTCGTTGCAGGAGGTATCTGCAATCCGCAGGCGGACCAGTTGATCATCGGTGCGGCCGGAGCAGGTGTTACGATGAACGGCATACCCGTGAGAACCACCGACAAAGACACCCTCGAAGGGGCAACCGTTCTGGCCAGTCGAAGCGAAATCAAGCGAGGTGAATGGGACCGTTTCATGGACGGTCCATTGAAGGTGGTCCCGAGCGGCTCAGTGGCTTATAAGCTCGCAGCGATAGCGGCGGGCCTCGCGGACTCGACTTTCACACTCGTCCCCAAGAACGAGTGGGATATCGCCGCCGGCGTCGCCCTCATCGAAGCGGCCGGCGGCCGGACCATGGAAAAGCAGGGCGGCCCGCTCACCTTCAACAATCCCAACACCCTCATCACGGGAATGATCGCCGCCGGGGCGAACCTCTTCGAGCCTCTGCGTCAATACCTGGGCCTCTGACAGGACTCGCCCTATGAACCAGCCCGCACCCATCCGCATCTCATCCATGGCCACCCGATCCGACCACCACAGTTCGGTGGCCATCGATTCGGCCCTCGTCGCCGCCAAGGCCGCCGACGCTGCCCTTAGCCCCCGCAAGCGCGACATCCACATCTTCCACACCGGCGACGGCGACAACCTCCAGCGGATGCTCAACGCCCTCCAGCCCGCCAGCTACGTCACCCCGCACCGCCACGCCGACCCGCCCAAGTCCGAGTCCCTCATCCTGCTCCAGGGCCGGCTCGCCTGCATCCAGTTCGACGGCCACGGCCAGCCCGACGAAGCCGCCTCCATCCTCCTCGACCTCGACAGCGGCGTCATCGGTGTCGACTATCGCCCCGGGGTCTGGCATATGATCTTCGCCCTGGCGCCCGACACCGTCGTTTTCGAGGTCAAACCCGGTCCCTACGACCCGGCCACCGACAAGGGCTTCGCTCCCTGGGCCCCCCGCGAGGGCGACGCCGAGGCCGCCGCCTACCTCATGGCCCTTGAAGACCGCTTCCGGACGCTCTGGGGATTGCCGCGCCGGCCCTGGGTGTGAGTCTTTCCTTTTCGCCGAATGAAGATGAAGTCACGTCGCCATGATGCCGCTCGCCTCTACCGACGCGGCCCCAACGACCAGACGACCGTATTCTTGCCGGCCCTCAGCTCCGCCAGCGGACCCGGCGCGTTCACCCGGCGTTCGTTGCCCTGCATATCCCTGTCCACGGCGATGGGTCTGCCGTACCGGTCTTCGATCGTCTGGCCGACCGTCGGAAATACCCCAACAAGCTCGGCATCGACCCGTGGGCCCGTTACCCCCGGCGCCGCCTCGTTGACGGTGAACTCCACTGTCGCCCCCAGCGGCTCGTCACGGACAACCGCCTCCGCCGCGTAAGCATCGACCACACTGTGTTCGTCGCCGAAACGGCTCTTTCTCGCCCCTGCCAGAAAGGCGTTGTAGTCCGAAGCGTAGCCGTTCGCATCCTTCACATCATCCAGGCCCTTGCGCACGAAGATGTTGTTGTACCACTTGTCGTCCTGGGCGGTCCCGGTCTTGCGCCCCACGGTGATCGTCGTATGCGGCTTGAAATACCCACTGCGGCGGTCCGTATCGGGCGTATAGACATAACCCGAATCGACAAACAGATTATGCGCGAAGACCGTTGCCTCGGAGTTGGCCCGCGTCGGCCGGCCGATCAGGATGTTGTTGTCCACCAGCGTCGGCCCGTGGTTCATCTCCAGAAACACCGTCTCGGCCTCGCAGTGGTAAATGAGGTTCCCGCTGATCCGCACCCCCTGATTCCCGAAGTCGATCCATATCCCGAACGCCCCTTCCTTCTGCCGGTACACTCCGCGAATCAGATTGCCTCGAATGACCGTATCGACGCTGTTGTGGAACTTGATCGCCGCCGTCTCCCACCCGCCGAACTCCCGCCGGTAATTCGTCTCCTCGATGAGGTTGCCCGCAATCAGCGACCGCGTCGCCCCCTTCTGGCCCGCGATGCCCGCCTGCCCGCACCGACGAATCACGTTGTTGCGGACCACGTGGTCGCCGAACGCCTCGATGTCCTCGTAGTCCACGCCCGGCGCGTGGCCCAGGATGATCCCCACGCACCGCGCGTTCGTGATGGTGCAGTTCTCGATCACCCAGTGCTTGCCCATCCGCGTCCCGACCGCCCCCGTCTGCAGATCGAGCACCGGCGGGGCCCAGTTCGCCGCCGCATGGGCGAAATGGAAGCCGTCCACCGTGATGTACCGCAGCCCCGTAATCTCCGGCATGAACAGGCTCTCGCGGACGTTGATCTCCGTCAGTTCCGTATTGGGATTCGCATCGCCGAAATTCGCCGTGATAATCGTCGTATCGCCCTGGACGGCGCAGTGCCAACTGTTCTGCGTCGCGGCCACCTCATCGACCGTCTGTTTCTCATAGAACGCCTCCCCGTTGAGATACACGTCCCCCCGATGATGCCACTGCCCGTAATTGAGCCAGCCTCCGGAGACGTTCAGTGCATACGGATTGTAGTCTCCAAAGAACGCGTTGCGCAGCTCCGCCTTCCACACGCCGGCCGCCTGCCGCTTCCACGAGTCAATCCGCTCCGACCCCTTGATGAACACCTGCTCGTCCGCCGCCGCCCGGTACGCAATCCGGCGTTCCTCGCTGTCGCCGCCGCGCGCCGGCTTGATGTGCTCGCGGTAGACCCCCGCGTGGACAATCACCGTATCGCCCGCCTGGGCCACCGCCGCCGCCTTGCCGATTGTCACATACGGCCGCTGAGCATCCCCGGCCGCCGAATCGCTGCCCGCCTTCGATACATGAATCTCCCGCCCCGCGGCCAACGTCCAGAACAACATGACTGCCGCCGCCGACATCCAGATCAATCGTTTCATACCATACTCCTTCCAAACAGCAAAGCCGCCATTGACGTGCTTTATACCCATCCCATCCTACCCCATGCCCACCCGCGCAACAACCCCCACGTCGCAGCCGCCGCAAGCCCATCCTGCCGGCGCATGCCGAGGGCCCGGACTATTCCCATTGCAACGGCCCGCCGCGATGTGTAAGCTGCACCGTATGCACAGCACCATCTCGATCCCATCTCTGGAAAGGACGATACGATGAACCCTGCCAACACCCACCTGAACACCCGCGCGGCCGAACATCTCACACGCCGTGGCGTCCTGGCCGCCGCCGCGGCCGTCGGTGCCTCTTCCCTGGCGGCTTCCCTGCCCGGTGCGGCCGTCGCGCGGGAATCGCTCATTGTCAAAGGCCGCATCAAGCAGTCCGTCTGCGGCGGCGTCCTGCGGAAGGCAAAGATGAGCTTGGACGAGGAGTGCGGCTTGCTCTGGAAATTCGGCGTCGTCGGCAAAGACCTCGTCGGCCCGAGCGACTGGCCCGCACTCAAGAGGCGCGGCCTTGTCGCCACAATGGTTCCCGGCGCCGGCTCCATCAACGACGGCCTCAACAACAAGGCCAAACACCCCCAACTCCTCGATGAGTTCAGGAAGAACATCAAGGCCGCCTCCGACGCCAAATGGCCCAACGTTATCTGCATGGCCGGCAGCCGCAAGGGCATCAGTGATGAAGAGGGCATGGACAATTGCGCGGCGATTCTCAAGGAAGCCGTCAAGATCGCCGAAGACGGCAACGTCACCATCTGTATGGAGCTGCTTAACAGCAAGGTCAACCACCCCGGCTACATGTGCGACCGGTCCGAGTGGGGCTTCGAACTCTGCCGCCGCGTCGGTTCGCCGCGCTTCAAGATGCTCTACGACATCTACCACATGCAGATCATGGAAGGCGACCTCATCGCCACCATCCGCAAGAATATCAATATGATCGGCCACTTCCACACCGCCGGCGTTCCGGGCCGACACGAACTCGACGAGAACCAGGAGATCAACTATCCCGCCGTCATGAGAGCCATCGCCGAGACCGGCTACAAAGGCTATGTCGCCCACGAATACACCCCCACCGGCGACGCCGTCGCCGCCCTCGTCCAGGCCATCAAGGCCTGCGACGTCTGAAATGACCCGCCAATGAAACGGACCCCGTACATGACAGCGTGCGCCGCGCGCCTGTTGCTCATGGGCCTTGCGGCCCTGTGCGCCGCCGTCCCGCTCTGCCGGGCTACCCCCTATCTCTTCGCCCACATGACCGGCGAGGACTATGGCCGCCTCTACTACGCCCTCAGCACCGACGGCCTGCACTGGCAATCCATCAACGGCGGCTGCCGCATCATGGACGACTACCGCGGCCATCCCGACATCATGCTCGGCCACGACGGCCGCTTCTACCTGCTCGGCAACCCGCCCGACCGCGGCGACATCCGTATCTGGGCCTCCTCCGACCTCATCGCCTGGTCGCACCAGCGGGACCTGGTCCCGGACATGTCGCAATTCCCCGATTACGAGGGCCCCGACCGCTGGCACGGCGCCCCGAAGCTCTTCTACGACAAATCCACCCGTACTTACCTGCTCACCTGGCACTTCTCCAACGCCGCCAAGCTCAAGGAGGCCCCTGAGAACTACTGGAGCGGCATGAAGACCTTCTGCGTCACATCCGAGGATCTCGTCGCCTTCTCCAAGCCCCGCCGGCTCTTCGACCTCGACATGGCCACCATCGACGCCATCGTCCGCAAAGAGGCCGACAAGTACGTCGCCATCCTCAAGGATGAGCGATACCCCGACTTCGACTGGCCCACCGGCAAGACCATCCGCATCAGCACCGCCCAGAGTCTGCTTGGCCCCTACGGCCCACCGGGTCCGCCCATCTCACCCAACTTCCGCGAGGCCCCCATGCTCATCCGCCGCCCCGACGACCGCGGCTGGTATCTCTACTTCGAGCAATACCCCGGCCGCTCCTACGGCCTGGCCACCGCCCCGGCGCTGACCGGCCCCTGGCACGACGTCTACGCCGGCGACCATAGCACCCCGCCAAACGCCCGCCACGGCTGCATGGTCCCCATCACAACCGCCCAATACGAAGCCCTCCTCGCCGCCTTCGGCAAGTAGCCCCACGCGACGCCTGATAACCATCAGAAACCTCACGTACCCCCCGTTGACAACGCCCCCGGATAATGCCGAGCGCACCGTTGCACCTGTCGTCTTGCCGGGCGTATAATACAGCATCAATTACAGCAAACTCAAGAGACCACATATTTCAAGGGGGCACGAATCATGAGAGCTACACGTTTGACGATACTTCTGACGACCGTTATCATGCTCAACGCTGGGGGCTGCCAATCCCTCGAGCTTCTGGCGATGAAGAAACCCACCGCCAACCTCACCGGCCTGCAATTCGGCGACGTCGGCCTCAAGGCCGCCACCTTGATCTTCGACGTCGAGATCGACAACCCCTATCCCTTCGATCTGCCCCTGAGCAACCTCGATTACAGCCTCACCACCAACGACAATCCCTTCCTCGCCGGCGCCGCCGACGTTCAGGGCTCCATCCCCGCCAAATCCGCCCAGACCGTCTCCCTGCCCGTGAGTGTCAACTACCTCGAGATGTTCAAGGCCCTCAAGGATGTCCGCCCCGGCTCCACTATCCCCTATCACGCCGAGGCGGGCCTGGCCGTCGATGCCTCCAAGCTCGGCCGCATGCGCCTGCCCCTGACCCGAGAAGGCCAACTGACGCTCCCATCCACCACCGAAGAAGGCCTCAAGACCCTTTTGAACTACCTCAACAAACCGGCAGCCCAATAACACCGTTTCCACCAAGCGCCCCACCGCTCGTAGGGGCAACCCACCGTGGTTGCCCTGCTGTTGCCCGCCATTGCGTGGGCCCCCGCCGACCGCCCGCGGTCTCAGCCGTTCGGATCGCCCTCGTACAACCGGGCAATCTCCCGCAGCAGCGTCTCAAGGCGCGTCAGATAGACGGGCTCGGCGATCGCCTCCTTCGCATCCCGCAGCTTCATCACCTCCAGTTCCAGTTGATCCCGCCGCGCCCGCTGGTCCGGTGTCATCGCCGCCTCCGTGGCGCTGCGTACGATATGGAACTGGTGCGCCCGATACCCATCCAATGATGCGCCATCGGCCGCCTTAACCACCGGCCGAATCCCCCGGAACCAGTCCGCCCGCGTGCCCAGGGCGTCACCGTTGTCATCGAGCAGAGGATGCTCCGTCGCCATCCGCCCGGCCCCGGCGTAGAATTCCGCCGTGCGGCTGGCCGCCATCAGGAACGCCTCCAGCAGCGACGTCTGCCCGTCCTTGTCCAAATCTGCCTCGCCGGCCGCAATCGACTCGGCCAGATACTGCCCGAACCGTGTGTAGTTCTGTTCGAACCCGCTCTTGGTCGCCGTTATCACCACCCGATTGGGCCCTGACAGCGTCGTCAGGAACGGCGCACTGGACGACGCCGTGTTGATCACCGCCACCGGCCGCTGTATGGGTTCGAGCCACCGGCTCAGCTCCTCGGCCGAGATATCGGGCCCCCGCAGATTGAACTTCGCCGCCCGACCGTCGAACGTCCCATGCCCGATCAGCACCACCCACAGCGCCCCGGCGCGCCGATCCCCCGTGGCGAGGGCGTCCCGCCTTTGCGTGGCACGGCCATCCTGCCCGTGCGATTCATCTGTTGTCTCTCGTCCCTCGTCCGCGCCCGCCTCCTCCGCCAGTAACCCCTTCAGCCTGTCGCGGTCCGTCTTGCCCTCCCCCTCCTCCAGCCCAATCACCACGCACCGCACACCGCCCTTATCACAGGCCTGCCGCCACGAATCCGCCCATTGTGCAAACTGCCGCCCGAATTCCGCCTCGCCAGCCGCCCCTACAACGACAATCACCGCCGAATCCGAGGGACGACGGACGACGGACGACGGACGCACCGCTTGCCCATCGTTCTGAGCCATTGCAGCGGCGGCAATGACCAGGTACAACACACACAAAGTAAATGCCTTCAAAAAGTTCATGGCGTCTGTTTCCATCGACGAAGCAGCCACTCCCCCGCGAAACACGCGATAATCGCAACGAACGCCCCCCCCAGTACGCCCGGCAGGTCCCACAACGGGCGGACCCACACGGTCGTCATCGGCGCCTCCCTCGAAGGCAACCGAGCCGCGAACTTATCCAATTCATCCAGTTCCACCATCCTGCCACCGGTGGCCCGTGCAATCCTCTCCAGCAGCGCCCGTTGGACGTGAATCGAGGCGAACTCTCTCGCCTGCAAGTCTGCCGTCCAGCCCGTCTCGGCACTGCCAATCTCGATGCCCCCCGCAGCCCGCACGCTTGCCCGCGCGAAGTAGCCACCGCTGTCGCGGGGCACGTACCCGGCCTCAAACAGCCCGCGCTCGCTCAGCGACGGCTCGGCGCGCAGTGGCAGCGTCCGGCCGTGCGGGTCGCGAACCTCCACCGTCACCAAGACGTCGTCCAGTGGCCCGAAGTCCTTGCCGCGAGTGCGGACCCGTAGCTCCACCGGCTGATTCGCCAACTCATGTCTGTGAACCACCTGTAATTCAAACCGCGGCGGCACATCCGCCACCAGGAATCGCACCATCTGCCGCCAGAACTTATCCATATCCTCGCGCATCTCGGCGCTGCGCAGGCCCCACCGCCACAGATCCCCGACCGTCAACACGGCCGCCCGCCCGTTGCCGTACCGATGTACCACCAGCGCCGGGACGGCCTGGCGCCCGCCTGCCGCAGGCATCACTCGGACCTGTGCCGCGGGCGTCTCGCCCTCGAATGTCATACTCCCTTGCGTCGAGGCCGTCGCCACCACCCTCGCGCCGGCCTTGATCGCCCCCACCCGGTTGAGCACCTCAAAGCCCGCCGTTTCCTGCATCCGCCGCCGTTCATCCAATTCGTTGTCCCGCAGCCTCGCCCATGGCTCCAGCCAACCTTCCCGCGTCAACGACATCTGAACCGGCCTTGCCGGCGGTGCTTCCGGCACGCGGTCCAGATACACCGGCAGGATGCCCCCGATGGCCGTGCGGTCGTACCCGCCCTCGCGCAGCGAGTCCATCCCGCCGAGCATGGCGAATCCTCCGCCCCGCTCGGCGACGAACCTCCGCACCAGATCCATCTGGTCCTGCGTGAAGAAGTCCTTCTCAACGTCGTCGAGGATAATCGCGTGATACTCAAACAGCGCCTCGGCCGTCCTGGGGAATCCATCGGCCAGTTCCGCATCGTCCCGGGTATTCAGCCGCACCAGGACCGGCTGGTCATACGACTCGGCCTCGGCCTGCTCCCGCTCATCATAGCCCCGATACAACGGGTTGCTCTGCTCCCCGCGCCGACCGCGCCAGTCATATTTCGGCTCCCGCCGCGCCACACGCAGCAGCCCCACCAACTGCACCTGCTCATCAGCCTCCAGGGCGCGCTTGAGAAACTTGTACTCCCAGTTCGGTCGCCCACTCACATACAGAATACGATATGGCCCGCGACGGCGGTCCACCACGACCATCCGCTCGTTATTCAACATCGTCGCCTCGCCCGTGGCGAGAGCATCTTGCCCTTGCGTATCGCGGGCGTCTCGCCCGCGCATCAGATCGTCCGTCGTCCCTCGTCCCGAACTCGCTTCGGGATCGTCCATCGGGCCTTCCCCGACCGCCACGCGATAGAACAACACGCCCGCTCCCTGCGGCCGTATCGCAAACCGAAACGCCTGCTTCTCATCGTCGCCCTTGACCGTCCATGCGTTTCTCTCGACCTCAACACCGTTGCTGTCCAGCACGGCCACCACCACCTCCCGCCCCGCGAAACGAACCGCCTCCACATCCGCCTGGATCGTCACCGGCGCATCCTCGAACGCCGTCTGCGTCACCGACACGTTCGCCAGCGCCAAGTCCCTCTGTGAACGCCCGCCCCCGACCGCCACCGGGTACACCGGTGGGACCCCCGACAAATCATAGAACTCCTCGCCCACGTCCGTCGCCACGCCGTCGGTCAGCAGCACAATCCCGGCTATCGGCCTGTCTCCATCCATGGCGAGGGCGTCTCGCCCTTGCGTGGCACGGGCATCCTGCCCGTGCATAGACGTGGCATCGGCATCCTGCCGATGCGCTAGAGGCTTCAGGCCCATGCCGCGCGCCGAGCCAGCCAGATGCAACACCGTCCCCAGTGACGACGCCCGCCCGTCGAACGTAAGCTCCGAGAAATCCGTGCTTCGTCTGACCCGTGAATCAAAGACATACCGGCGAACCTGAAGATCCTCATCCAGCAGAGCCAGCCACCCGGCCCCGTCACCGGCCAGCACGTCCGCCATCACCTCGCCCCGCATTCGTGCTGCCCCTTCGTCCCGGACACTCATCGACCCGCTGTTGTCGGCCGCGACCACCAGCAGGTTCGCCCCCGGCTCCACCCGCCTGCCGCGGTACAACGGCTCGGCCATACACAACCCCACCAGCAATACCCCCAGCACCTTGAGCGCGAACGCCGCCCGGTGCGCCCCGCTCATCTGCGGCACCCGCCGATACGACCAGACCACCGCCGCCGCCTCGATGACGCAAACCGCCGCCACCGGCCACAGCCACGGTCCCCCGGCTATCGTAATCATCGCCGGTCCGGTCATGGCTGGCCGCCCCCCAGATTCTCAAAGTAACGCCGCACCATGTCGCTGAACCGACCCGGCACAGGGTCCCGGTCGATCGGCGTCGGCGCCTTGTCCGACTCCAGCCGCACCAACTCGTCGCTCAACCGCCGATACAATTCCGTCAGCGGCCGGGCGATCTGTTGCTCGACAACATCCCACTGCGGCTCTTTTCCATGCCGCGTCACCTCCGCCCGCATCTCTTGCGCACGGTCGCGCACGCGTGCCGCCTGCTCCCGCAACTGGCGGCTTGTCAGCATCTCCTCCACCTCCCGTAGCCGGTCCGACCACTCACGGTAATCTCGCCCGGCAATCGGCCCGCGCCGCTGCTCGTAGTCCGCCCGGTCCCGGAATGTCCCGCCGGGACCGCCGCTTTCGTCCGCCCGCTCTGGCCCGTCGTTCGTCTCTCGTCCCTCGTCCCTCGTTCCCGCGCGGTCCCCCGTAGCGCGGGCATCTTGCCCTCGTGTGTCGCGGGCGTCTCGCCCGCGCATCAGATCGTTCCTCGCCAGTCGCGGCTCGTTGCTGTCAACCGGCGCATTGGGATCACCGGCCCCCCGTCCGCCCTGCGCTGTCGGCGCCCCGTTGGGATCCCCGGGACTATTCGCATCGCCCATTGCCCTTGCCATCCCCATGGCGCTTGGATCCCCAGGCCGATTGGGATCGCCCATGCCGCCGCGGGCGCGACCCTCGCGGGCCGCCTCCTCATTCACTTGTCGAATCAACTCCTCCACCTGCTTACGCGCCCGCCGCAAGGCTTCGTCCTCGCGCCCCAGCACCCCCTCGGCCGCCTCCTCGATCCCCTCGCGCAGCCGACGAACCGCCTCGCCCGCCCGCCGCTCGATCTCCTGTGCCTCCGGCAGGAAGTTCCGCCGCAGCAACTCGCCTGTCAGGTCCAGTGACCGATCTAGGTCCCCCGTGCTCGCCTCGCGCAGCGTGTCATACAACCGCCGGTGCAGCACCGGCTCTGTCTCCTCCGCCGCCTCGCTCGTCTCCCGCATCTGCTCCAACAACTGCCGCGCCCGCGCCTGTTGCTGCTCCATCCCCTCGGCCAGTTCTTGACCGGCCCCAGGCCCCGTCAGTGTCCGCTGCTGCCGCTCCAGTTCCTGTGATATCCCCTCAGCAACTTCCTGCTGCCGCTGCTCCATCTGCCGCGCGTCCTCCCGCATCTGCTGCATCTCCTGCGTGAACCGCCCGGAGGTCCTGTCCTGAAGATCCTCGCGCATCTGCTCGAACTCGCGCCCGGCACGCGCCGCCGAGGCCCCCGCCTCCGACACCATCCGCTGCTGCATCTGCTCGGCCGACCGGCGAACCTGCGACCGCGTCCGATCCAACTGCTGCGAAGCCTCCGCCGTCCTCTGGCGATTCTCCGGCCGATCCATTTGCGCCGCCAGCTCATCCACGTCCTCCAACGACTGCAACTGCTGCTGCCGCAGCCGCTCCAGCTCCCGCTGGGCCTCCTGCCGCTGCTGCTCGGTCTGCGCCTGGCGAAGCTCGGCCTCCAGTTCCCGCAGCCGTTCGCTCATATCGCTCTGCCGCCGAGCCAGCTCCCGCAGCCGGTTCTGCATCTGCAAGTCCTGCCGCTGCTCGGCCTCCTGCTGTGGCTGGGCCTGCCGCTGTGTCTCGTACCGGTCTTGTTCCTGCCGCATCTCCAACTGCTGCAACTGCTGCTGCGAACGCGCCGACTGTCTCGACGGGTTCTGCCCGCGGCTCTGCGCCACCTGGGCCTCGCGCTGCCGCAGCTTGAGCAGCTCCTGATAGGCCGCCTGCTCGGCCGCCAGGGCCGGCGTCAATTCCTCGACCGACACGGACTCGGCCGCCTCCGTCAGATGCTCCAGTGACGTCTGCATGTGCCGCGCCGCCGCCGCCAGCGCCGCCGCCGAGTCCGCATCCTCAGCTTGGCCCTGGGCCGCCTGCGTCTGCTGAAACGCCTGATCCTGACTCTGCGCCACGACCTCCACGTCCTCGGTATTGCCCTCCAGCCTGCCCGCCTGGTCGGCCTTGCGCTTGACGTTCCAGGTCGCGTTAATGATCTCCTTCTGCAGCCGCGCCAACTGCTCGGCCCGTTGTTGGGCATCCTGTGGCTGGCCCTCCTGGTTCTCCTGCTGCTGTCGTTGCTGCTGCTCCCGCTGCGCCGCCGAGGACTCACTTTCGCGGAATATCTCCTCAAACGGCCGAATCTCGGCGAAGTAGATATCGCTGTACGACCGCCGCGTCCGGCCGTCCGGCCCCACGTCGTCCGCCCAGAAGTGATACGTCACCAACTGGTCCGGCGCAACCTCCAATTCCTCCAGCGCCAGAACATGGGCAATCGCCTGCTTCGTCGTTCGTATTTCGTATTTCGCCGCTAGTATTTCGTCGTTCGTATTTCGCATCTCGTCGGGGTGGCGGCCTTTGCCTAAGGCAAGGGCCGGATCGTCCAGCCCTTCGCTGCGCGAAAGGCTGCCACCCGCGTCGTTCGCCGTTCCTCCGTCGTCTCTCGTCCTTCGTCCCTCGTCCCGAACTCGCTTCGGGATCGTCCATCCGCCGCCAGGTCCCAGCGCAACATCCACGGCCTCCAATCCCGCCACCGCATAAGTCACGCCATACCCGGCCAGCCCGTAATCGTCAAACACCTCCGCTTCCAGCGCCAACTCCTCCAGCGCCGAGGCCGAAATGTCCCGGTTCGGGAACTTCACCTTCACCTGGGCGGCGAGGTTCTTGTGCACGTCAATCGTAAACCGCGGCGGCATCCGATTCATCCGTCCCTCGCCGTCGGTCAACAGCAGTTCATACCGGCGGCTCTCCGTCGCGGTCATCGCAGCCGTGTAGACCCCCGGCCGGTTCGCATCGGCCGCCAGACCCACCGCCGAGCTGTCCCTGGCCTGCAACCGCGCCGTCGCCACGGGCTTGTTCAACGTGAATGTCAGCGTCACCTGCGAACCCTCCACGGTGCTGACCTGGCGCGTGTCCTCCACGACCTTCTCCGGCAGATTCGTGTACGCCGGATATACGACCCGCGCATCGGCCCGGCGAAGCTCCGGATAGATGAACGCGGTCAGCCTGAAGTCCTGCGTCCGCCGCCCCTCGTACTCCACCCGATACACGGTATTACCCGGCACCGACGGGATCACCCCCCCGAATACCGGGTCCTCCAGGTTCTTGTTCAGGGCAATCCGCTGGGAGGACGATCCCTTCGGCGTGTACACCAGCGTGGCCGCCGCCGGCAGCCGGCCGTCAAACCGCGCCAGCACCACCACCGGCGAACCGGCCTCCACCTCCGCGTCGCCCGGCGTCACGCTCACCTGCCAACCCCGCTGTGTCGAGGGCGTCTCGCCCTTGCGTGTCGAGGTCGTCCCTCCCTCGCGTGCCCCAGGTATCACGCCCGACGGCCACACTGTCGCCAGCACAA
>DDXG01000269.1 GCA_002347125.1 Phycisphaerales bacterium UBA2266 | reverse complement strand
ATCAGCGTCGTCTTGCCGGAGCCGTTGCCACCGACGACGGCGATGTTATGGCCGGCGCGGACACTCAGGTTCACCCCCCGCAGGGCGGGCGTCGAGCTGCCCGGATAGGTGAAGACCACGTCTCGAAATTCGATTCCGCGTTTGAGCGGGGCGAGGTCCTTGGCGTCGGACTTCTCGTACTCCAGCGGTGAGTCCATCAATGCGAAGATGCGTTCGGCGGCGGCCCCCGCTTCCTGGATGGCGGGCCAGATATCGCCCGTTTTGCGGGCGGCCTCGGCGGCGCAGCCCAGGAGGATCAGCAGGCCGAGGAATTCGGTGCCATCCATCGACCCGCCTGTGACCCACTTGGCCCCAATGACCAGCGCCGCGGACCCGGCGGCCATGCCCAGGACCTCCATGATCGGCTGCGTGGCGGCTTCGACCTTGGACATCTTCAGGACCTGCTTGAGGAAGCGCCGGTTCACGGTTCGGAAGCGTTTGTTCTCATATTCATACTGGTTATAGACCTTGATGACGCGAACCGACGCGAGGGCTTCCTGCAGTTTGCCGAGCATCTCCGAGCTGACCATCAGGGACTTCCTGGTGGCCTTACGCATCTTCTTGCCGAGCACAACGAGCAACCCAACCACGAAGGGCACGCCACAGGTGAAGATGAGCGTCAGCTTCCAATCGAGCCACAAGGCCGCCAGCAGCAGGAACAGGGCGTTAAGAGGCTCGCGGATGGCCTTGCCAAGCATGATCTTGATGGCCTTTCGCATGACGCTGGTGTCGCGGATGATCCGGCTGACGCTGTCGCTCGGCCGTTCTCCGGCGAAATAGCCGATCGGCATCTCCAGGACGTGCGCGTAGGCGTCTTCCCGCAGGTCGCTGATCGCCACCTGGACGGTCTTCTGCGCCAGGTACTCCTGAACGAACTTGGCGGCACAACGCACAACCGTGATGACACCTACGCCCAGGACGATGAAGATCACGGCCTTGGTCTTGCTGTCCCTGGTTTGTTCGCGGGGCACGAAGCTCATGAGCCGTTCCAGCCGGCTCAGATAGAACGGGCGTCGACCTGTTTCTATCGAGAAGGTCTGTGTCTGCATGGTGCCGGTGTCGTCCGCCCTGCGGACTTGCAGGGTCAACTGCCGTCCACCGGGGGCCGTGGCGAGTTCCTCCAGCAAATCCAGCGACCAGTATTGCTGGTCGGGCGATTCGATAAGCAAGCCGCCGATGCCTACGATTCGGTCGAACTCGGCCAGACCGGCCTTCTCGCCGAGGCTGGCATCCTTGACGTCGGTCACAAGGAGGTGGTGGGCAATGTCGGACTGCATGAAGTCGACGTTGCCGGGCACGTAGAACTCCAGGCCGTACCGATGCGAGACCACCTTGCGGTCGACCCAGCCGTGAAGCCCCTCGTCCCCCATCATGACCTTGAGCAGGGGGATGACCGTCACAAAGCTCAGCGATAGCAGCGACGAGACGACCATGGCGCTGAGCACGACGGCAATGACCCGCGGCCACTGCACCCAAACATACTTCAACAAACGGCTGAGCGATTTCACGCCGGCGACACCCCAAATCAGGACAAAAGGCTCCGACGCAAGCGGGGATAAGTATCCTCCGCGGTCCAGCCGAAGCGACAATCCTCGCACCCTATCAGAATCCGCCGCATCGGTCAACCCTAAACAGCGTGTTGACCGAACCGCCGCTTTGTGCTAGTTTCCCGGCTTTGCCATGCACCTCAAGGAGCCGGCCATGAAGATCGACTGCCTTATATTGGGCGATTTCCAGACCAACTGCTACGTTCTTCGCCGCGATGAGGCCGCGAGAGACTGTCTGATTATCGATCCGGGCCTTCAGGGGCACCGGCTGATGGATTTTCTGGCGGCCAGCGGCCTTGAGCCGGCGGCGGTCATTCTGACGCACGGACACATTGATCACATTGCGGGCGTCAACTTGCTGCGGCGGCGGCACCCCGGCATCCGGGTGTGTATCCACCCCGACGACGCCAACATGCTCGTCGAACCGACGGCGAACCTGTCTCTTCTGACCGGCAGGCCTTTCACGGACCGACCCGCGGATGTCCTGCTCGAAGGCGACAGCGATGTGGAATTCGCCGGCGTCCGACTCAGGGTTCTGCATACGCCCGGTCATACGCCCGGCGGGATATGCCTTTACAGTCGGGAAAACGGCGTCGTATTCACGGACGACACCCTGTTTGCCGACTCAATCGGCAGAACCGACTTCCCCGGCGGCGATGCCCGGGAACTGCTTGAGGCTATTGCGGAGAGTCTGCTCACGCTGCCGGGAGAGACCGTGGTCTATCCCGGACACGGCCCGCAGACCACCGTCGCCAATGAGAGAGATCACAACCCCTTCCTCGTCCTATAAGGCAGGCAGGGATTGCGCTCCACCCAAAGCGGCCCCAGAACTTTGATTGTAAGTGCTTTGTTGTAAAAGACTTAAATCTCATATGCTGGGGCTGCGTTCTCTTGCCTTTCTGTTTGGCCCATACGCGGCAAGCCATAGGCTGCATCTGCCGATAGAACGGTCTGATGTCTGCCCCGGTCCCATGCAGGACGGCACAGGGGCGACTCGCACCGCTCCCGGCTGTTGGATACGGCGGAGAGGGGTCCCAGAGCTACCAGTGAGGTATAAGCCTATGGCATTGTGGAACCGACTCATACCAGTTCATGCGGGGCAGAAAAACATGAACGAATCGCGGTCCGTATGGCGGCCTCGCCTGCCCCGGTTCCTTAACAGCCTCGGCGTGCGGTTCCTTCTGGCGACCGGCCTGTTGGTTGTGCTGTTCGCGGCCTTTGTCCTGGTCCGCTCCTACCACCGCAATCATACCCATGCGCGCCAGTTGCTGGAGACTCAAAGCGAGCTTGCCCTTCATTTCGACTTGGCCATCCGGGAGTATGTGGGCGAGACCATTCGCCCGTTTGCGCAGCAGCACGTGTCGGAAGACGATTTCATGCCGGAGACCATGTCCACGTCATTCGTGGCCCGGAGTATCTTCGAGAAGGTCCGCCGGCAGTTTCCGGACTACCTCATCAAATTCTCCTCGGACGACCCGCGCAACCCCGTAAACCAGGCCAGCATCGAGGAACTCGAGATTATCGGCTACTTCAACGAACACCCCGACATTGACACCTGGTGCGGCCCGATCACCATCGACAATCGCCGATACCAGGCCCGTTTCCACGCGCGACGAATGACGGACAGTTGCCTCCAGTGCCACGGAGAACCCGCCGACGCGCCCCGGTCCCTCATCGCCCGGTACGGCGACAGAGGCGGCTTTCACCGCCGACTGGGGGTCGTTATGGCCCTGGATACGGTCGCTATACCTACCGCCGCCGTGGCCGCCGCGGCCGCACGCGACGCGGTCATCAATGCGCTGATCATGGGACTCGGCGTCTGTGTCCTTCTGGCGGCGGTCTACTGGGTCTTTCGTGTTCTCGTTGTCAGAAAACTCACCGTCATCGCGGACCATTTCCGCCAGGCGATGGATTCTTCGCAAGAGGTACTCGTTGACCCGATTGACTACCGGCAGGACGACGAGATCGGGGTCGTCGCGGAGGCGTTCAACGCGCTGACGCGACGTCTGCGGACTCTGTACGATTCGCTCGAAGACAGGGTGCGACAGCGGACCCGCGAATTGCAGGGTGCGAATGAGGCTCTTGAGAACGAGATCAACGAGCGTCAACAGGCCGAAGCGGAGATCGAGATGCTGGCCCGCCTGCCCAACGAGAGTCCGCATCCGGTGATCCGCATGAGTTACACGGGCGAGTTGCTCTACAGCAACAGGGCCAGCGCTGCGTTGGTCGAGTTCTGGGGCAGCCCGGATGACGGCCGGATGTCCGGGCAGTGGCTGAAGTTCGTCAAAGAGGCGATCGAAGGCGGACAGCCCAGACAAATCGAAGTCGAGTGCGGTGATCGTATTCTGTCGCTGACTTTCTGCCCGATTGCGGGCGCCGGGTACGTCAACTGCTACGGGTTGGACATTACGGACCGCAGGCTCGCGGAGGAGAAGCTGACCCAGACGTTGTGTGAGGTGCGACGATACAACCAGCTCATGGCGGGGCGTGAGCAACGGGTCCTGGAGCTGAAACGCGCGATCAACGATCTACTTGCCGAACTTGGGCGCGAACCGATGTTCCGCATCGTCGACTCGGACGATCCGTCGGACGGCGAAGATGCGGCTGGACCGGAGGCTGTCCATGACGTCACACGGCGCCGGGGCGGCCGTCTCAGAGAGGCCACGGTGGTCGATATCGCCGCGGCCCGACTTGCCGGGATTGAATGTCCTGAGGTCAAGGTTGGATTCATGCCAGTTCTCTGCGCGGCCCCGGTTCTCTATGCTCACCGTCAGGGTCTGTTTGCGGCCGCCGGCCTGGATGTCACGCTTTCCTCGATTCCCAGCCCAAGCGGCATCAAGGAATTGATGGCCGCAGGGGCGCTGCACGCGGCCCACATGCCCGTGTCCATACCGCTGATTCAGCGGGTGGGACTCGACGGCAGAGCCGCCGATATCACGCTGGCCGCCCTCACGAATGTCAACGGCCAGGCCCTTACCCTGGCGGCGAAGCACGCCGGCGTCAACGACCCCCGCGATATGAAGGGGTTCACGTTCGGCGTACCGTACCGGTTCACGATGCACTACTATCTGCTTTGCCATTTCCTTGCGTCTCACGGGCTTGACCCGCTCCATGATGTCACGATCAAGGAAGTGCCTCCCGCCCGAATGCCGTGGTTTCTTCAGAAGGGCTGGGTCGACGGTTTCTTGGCGCCTGAGCCGTTCAATCAGATATCCGTCTATCAGGAAACAGGATATATCTACAGGCTCTCCAAGGACATCTGGAACGGCCACCCCTGCTGCTGCATCGGCGTGCGGACGGATTTCGTGCGGCAGTGTCCCAACACCTACAAGGCGATGCTGGCATGTATTGTGCGGGCGGAGCTGGCCCTGCACACGGCCGATCCGGAACAGCGCAAACAGATCGCCCGCGATCTATCGGGACCGATGCATCTCAATCAGGATATCACCGGCCCGGTGGAGCAGTCGCTCTGCGGGGAATTCGCCGACGGCCGGGGGGGCCGCCCGCGTGTTCACGACCGCATGGGTTTCCAACCGCATCCCTGGCCGCAATATGGCGTATGGATACTGACCCAGATGCAGCGCTGGGCCCAACTTCCCGGCCCCGTGGACTACCGCGGGATTGTGGAGAGTGTCTTTGACGCACGGACCTTCGAGGTGGCTCGCGAGGCGGGGTTCGATCCGGAAGCGCGGCCCAGCCTGGACGACCTTGGGGCTTCTGTTGAGGCCGATCCATTTGCCTACATGAAGAGCCAGCCGTTCTGCGCCTACGTGGAACGGCCCGCGCCGCTGGCCAGACACGACATACCGGAATCCGTTCACCACCGCCTGACAGAGATCGTCTCCCAACTGGCCGATATCGCAGGCGGGCGGGCATCCCGCCCCCTTGACATCACCAGTGAAGGACCGCTCGGGCACCTCGAGCACGTATTGAACGAGACGATCGAGAACCTGCGGGCCGCCCAGTACGCCGTGCTTGAACAGAAGGACGTACTTGAGAGCCGCGTTCGGCTGCGCACGGAGGAACTCAAACGCAGCGAGAAGATTGCGCTGAGCATGATGGAGGACGCCAACAAGGCCAAACTCCAGACCGAACAGTCGAAGGCGCAGGTGGAACTGATCAACGAGAAGCTGCAGCAGTCCATCGAGCGGGCCAACACGCTGGCCGAGCAGGCTACCGTGGCGAACAAGGCCAAGAGCGAGTTTCTGGCCAACATGAGCCACGAAATCCGCACGCCTCTGAACGCCATCATTGGCTTCAGCGAGGTTCTGGCCGGGCAGTCGATGACGGCTGAACAAAGCGAGTACATCGGCATCATTCAAGACAGCGGGCAAACCCTTCTGCGGCTGATCAGCGATATACTTGATTTCTCCAAGATCGAGGCCGGACGCCTTGAAACCGAGCGCATCAACTTCTCCCTCAAGCAGTTGTTGGACACCGTCGCCTCCATTACCCGCCCGAAAGCCGTCCGGAAGAACCTTGAGTTCGAGGTTGTCCACGCGAAGGGCTTGCCCAGCCATATCGTGACGGATCCCGCACGGCTGAGACAGTGCCTGACCAATCTCGTTGATAACGCGGTCAAATTCACACAGGCCGGCCACGTATACCTGAATGTCTCACTGGAGACCGTCAACGGCAGGCCCCTTATCCGTTTCGACGTCGAAGACACGGGCATTGGAATACCCCTTGACCGGCAAGAGGCGATTCTGGAGGCCTTCACACAGGCCGACGGCAGCACCACCCGCAAGTTCGGCGGCACCGGTCTGGGACTGACGATTACCCGCAAGCTCGCCGAGTTGCTGGGCGGGCGTCTCACTCTGTGCAGCGAGCCGGGCCGCGGGTCGGTCTTCACGCTGATCGTTCCCGTCGGTCTGGATGCGGCCGATCATCACGGTGTCGACGACCTGGAAGAGGCTCCCGATGCCTCGGGGTCCGAAGCAGGCGGTCTGTTCAGCGGCCGTGTCCTTGTGGCGGAGGATACCCCCACAAACCAGATGCTCATCCGGCTTCTGCTCCAAAAGTTCGGACTCGACGTAGCCATTGTCGACGATGGGATCAAGGCGGTCCAAGCGGTCGCGGCGGAGTCCTATGACCTCATCTTCATGGACATCCAGATGCCCAACATGAACGGCTACGAGGCCGCCGAGCAAGTGCGTCGGGCCGGCAATAATACCCCGATTATCGCCCTGACCGCCCATGCCATGAAGGGCGACAGGGAGAGATGCCTTGCCGCAGGGTGCTCCGATTATCTCTCCAAGCCTATCGACCACAAGAGGCTCGGCGAAGTTCTCCGCCGACATCTCAAGGGTGCAGACAGCCCCCAGTCGCCCGATAGCCCGAAGCCTCCACGCAAGCCCACCATCCGCCGGAAACAGCGTGATTAGCCGTCTATCGGGCACACACCACACCTGGGCGTCGGATTCCCGGTGGGAGACGGGCATTGCCCAGGACTCCCGGTCGTTGGGGCCGTGGCCCGGCGAAAATCCGCATTCGGTGTAACCTTCCCCGTTGGCGCGGCGTACAGTCGGGCGATACCGTAGACGTCGGTTCCGGGCGGATAGCCTGCAGGATATCTCCGAGACCGAGCACGAACCAACGCAAACGGCCCTGGGTGTGCTATAATGGGCCATGTTGAACAGAAGGAGCCACGCTATGAGAACCCGATTGTTCGTTGCTATGGCCATTCCAATGCTTGTTGCCGTAACGGCCGCGGCCGGGCCTTTGGGCATGAACCAGGTGGGCAAGTCCGCCAACTGGGTCGTTCATTTTGATCTGGATCTTTTCAAGGCCTCCACGATCGGGACCATGGTCCGTGGCGAACTGGCCAACCTGGGTGTGGAGCAGAAACTCGCGGAATTCGCTTACGTGTTTGGTTTCCATCCGCTCAATGATCTTCGGGATGTGACTCTCTATGGGATCGGACCCGACAAGAACAAGGCCGTGGTCCTGATTGATGCAGCCTTCAAGGTGGATCAGGTCCTTTCCATCCTGGCTATGAACCCGGAGTATCAGAAGACGACGCACGGCGACTGGGTCATTCATCGCTGGGTCGACGAGAACAAGCGGGATGCAAACGATCCGTCCGCCGGGGTCACCTACGGTGGTTTCTTCAATGACAATCTGGCGATTCTGAGTCCCTCGCTCGATGGTGTCAGGAGTGGTCTGGACGTCCTCGCGGGCGTGTCGGCCGGGGCCGATGCGGGCACGTTTGCCCAGAACGAACTCAAGCTCAAAGGCGCCTTCATCCAGATCGCGGCCAATCGCATCGACGAACTCGCGGGCGATCAGCAGCAGGCGCAGATGCTCAAGCAGGCCAAGGAACTTGGTATTGCCGTCGGCGAGTCAGCGGGCAATTTCTTTATCGAGGGCGGGCTGACGGCCAACTCCGAGGATGCGGCCATCAATCTCAACAAGATGATGGACGGCCTGCTGGCTTTTGCCATGCTGGCCTCTGCGGACCAGCCCAAGCTCGCAGAACTCGCCCAGAAAGTCCAGACAAGCCGGGTCGTAGATACGCTTCGTGTTCGTTTTGAGGCCCCGTCCGAGTCGCTCGTCGCGTTGCTCAAGGAACTATGGCACATGCAACAGGCCAAGCCGATTCAGTAGACGCGACCTCCGAGTCGCCGACGACGCTGTCTGCCTTATCGTCCGAGGAACTGGCCTTGCGCTCGCAAACCGGGTGCAAGGCCTCGTTCGCGGAATTGGTCCGGCGATATGACCGGCGGCTGCGGGGATTCCTTCGCGGCCGAACCGCGTGTGCCGCCGATGCCGACGACCTTGTGCAGGATACGTTTGTCAAGGTCTATGCCAATCTGCACCGCTACGACAATTCTTGGCGGTTCTCGACGTGGCTGTACACGATTGCCCGCCGCCTCGCGGTGAGCCATCACCGTCGAAACGCCGTTTCGGCGTCCACCGGACCACCGGCGGACTTGTTCAGCGTCGCTGAACCCTGTGACCTTCTGGCCCGTCGTGACGCCCGAATCAACTTGTGGCGTCTGGCCGAGAAACTCCCGCAATCGCAGTATCGGGCCCTGTGGCTTCGCTACGCGGAGGCCATGCCGGTCAGCCAGATTGCCGGGGTACTGGGCAAGAGCCGCGTCAACGTGAAAGTGCTTCTCCACCGAGCCCGCGTCAACCTTGCCAAGCAGATCGGGCAGTCCGCCGACGGGGTGGACATCATCGAATCCGCTGCTCCGGCGCTCGTGTCGGGTGCGAGGCTGTGCCTGTCGGTGCGGTCGCGGGGGAATCCGCCGTCGCGTCCGCGACACGGGTCCAACGGTGGCGGCTCGACGGGCATGGACAACACCGTCTCACCATTCGTTGTCAAAGGTGCATAATGCTGCTCTGCTCATTCTACAAATGGCTTGTATCGAATGCTCTGGACAATGGGGTCGCCCCGTCGGGTCGTTTGCGGGAACACCTCGACCGTTGTCCGAACTGCCGCCGTTTCTACGAGGTCTGTCGCCGACTCGGGGAGGGTCTGGCGGCCCAGGCGAACGAGGACGTCTGCGCCGTGGGATCGGCCTCGACCGATCGCATCGTCGCCGCCGCGGCTTCGCCGATGCAGCGTCGTCTTGAGCGAGCGCACCTCGCGGCCGCCGCGGCCATCGTCATTGCCGCCCTGGCCGCCATCCATTATCACAGTGCGGACTCCAAGCCGCCGAGACCCGATTACTCGGCGGCGTTGCGGGCGATCGAGGATATCCGAATCGCCTCTCGAACCATCGCCGGCCCCATGGCCGAACAGCCTGCGCCGGCGGCGATTACGTATGCGGCACAGAAACCGCTTGCCGCCGAACTGGCGGCGCTCACCGGCCGGACGCGATCGGCTCTTCAATTCCTCGCCGACTGTGCGCCGCTTCGTGTGCCCCATGTCTCTACGGAGCCGGCGCCCGACGAAGAAGACATATCTGAGATTCCCCAGCGGGGCTCCTCGTAAGGCGTCGCTGTCCTCTGCGGCGCGTCCTGCAGGGCTTTCTCGTATCCGGCGTTCAGAACTGACTGAGATACTCCGGCGACCCGTCGTCGCTGTCGTACCCGGTCTCGCCGGTGGTCTCGGCGTCCACACGGATGCGTTCGATGTGTTCGGCCCGCTTCGTATTGCTGTCAACCGTCATGAGCACGCCGTTTATGCGGACGTCTTCGGTGGCCACGCCGAATGGGTAGGGCATCTGGGTGCGGAACGACTTGATGACGTTCTCCTTGGCGCGCCCGATGACGGAATCGTGGGCCCCGGTCATCCCCAGGTCGGTGATGTAGGCGGCTCCGCCGGGCAGGATCCGCTCGTCGGCCGTAGCGACGTGCGTGTGAGTGCCGTACACCGCACTGACCCGGCCGTCGAGGTGCCAGCCCATGGCGATCTTCTCGCTGGTGGCCTCCGCGTGCATCTCGACCAGGACGATGTCGGCCTGCTGGTTGAGGGTCCCAACCAGCCGGTCCGCGGCCTCATAAGGGCAATCCGCCGGCTTCATGAACAGCCGTCCGATCAAGACGGCGACGGCGACGACCGGCCCCTGGCTGGTGCGGTAACTTGCATAGCCCCGGCCGGCAGCGTGTGCCGACAGATTCATCGGCCTGGCGATACGGTCCGAATTCTCAAGAACCGGGATGATGTCGCGCTTCCGATAGGCGTGGTCGCCCAGGGTTACCAGATTCACCCCGTACTTCAGGAGCTTGTCGTATATCTGGGGCGTCAGGCCCGAGCCGCCGGCGGCGTTTTCGGCGTTGACGATGACGCAATCGATTTGCTTGTCTTCGACCAGGTGGCGGAGTCTGTCTGCAAGCACCCGCCGGCCGGGCCTTCCAACGACATCGCCCACGCACAGGATATTCAGTTTCATTCAGAACGACTCACTTCCTTGCCTGCATAGAATCCAAAGAAACGGCCACACCGGCGCCCAACATGCAGTTCCACCGACCATTTCCCGTATCTCCGCTTACGGAGCGGGCCATACCTCTACTATACCGCCATTGCCCCCCGCCTACAAGCCAAATGCGCCAGGACACGCGTAAACGTCCGCCAAAGCGGGGAAGACGTGGTCGTTTCCTCGCGGTCGGTCCACCCTCATCTCCAAGGCGTGATTTGCCCTACACAAACGCCATGCGCGCGTCTATAATCGCCGCGAACGTATATACAAGCCGTCAGGGAACCGGCGGCCGCATGGCGGTTCGCCCGGCAGTATGGAGACTGAGACTATGGGTATAAGAGCCATCCTTATGAGCACCATTCCTGTCGCAGTGTTATTTGCCTGTACGGTAGAGGCCGCGCCGATCGCCATTACCAGCCCCAATGGGCAGGTCGTCGCCTCGGTTTGCGCCGACTCGGAGGGCCGGTTGACCTACTCGGTCCGTCTTGGCGGGCAACCCGTGATCGAGCCTTCGCCGCTGGGTGTCGTCGTGGACGGTGAGGACCTGGGCCAAGGCGTTGCCGTCGGGGCCGTCAGGCGGTCCTCCGGGAACGAGACGTACCCCTGGCTGGGGGTGCATTCCACGGCCCGCAACCACTACAGAGGGGCGACCATCGCCGTTACGCACACGGCCACCGGGACCCGATACACGCTCGAAGTGCGGGCTTTCGACTGCGGCATGGCTATGCGGTACATTATCGCCGGCGATGGGCAGCGGACCGTCAGCGGAGAGGTGACGGCCTTCACCGTGCCGGCCGGGTCAACGGTGTGGTTTCAGACCAACACCAACAACTACGAGAAGCCCTATCTCCGGCATGCCCTGGCCGATATCAAGAAGGACACCTATCTGGGGCCGCCGCTGGTGGTCAGGTTGCCCGATCAGGTCGGCTACGCGGCCGTCAGCGAGGCGGCGCTGTCGAAGTACAGCGGTATGACGCTCAAGGCCTGCGGCGAGGGCTCGCCCGTCTTCGAGGCGGCGTTCCAGGATGACAAGTCATGGATCCTCGTCGGGACGATTACGACTCCGTGGCGGGTCGTCATGGTTGGCCCGGACCTCAATACGCTTGTCAACTCGGACATCATCTGGAACCTCTGCCCGCCGGCGCCGAAGGAGCTGGCGAACGCCGACTGGATCAGGCCGGGCCGGTCGCTGTGGCACTGGTGGTCCGGGACGATGGGCAACTGGGACAGCGTGGCTTTTGACAAGCAGAAAGCCTGGATTGATGCGACGGCGGAGTTCGGCTTCGAGTACTACCTCGTGGATGCGGGATGGGAGCACACCTGGGTCACGCCCGATAAGGACAAATGGGCGCATCTGAAGGAACTGTGCGACTACGGCAAGACCATGAGCGTCGGCGTGAATGTCTGGAAGCGGTGGACGACGGGCAATACCGAAGGTATTACGACGGAGGGTCTGGACACGCCGGAGCTGCGCCGCGATTTCTTCAAGCACTGTAGCGAGGCGGGGGTCACGGGGATCAAGATCGACTACATGGATTCTGAATCCGTGAAGATCGTGCAGTTCTATGAGGATGTCCTTGTCGATGCGGCCAAGTATAGGTTGATGGTCAATTTCCACGGGGCCTATAAGCCGACCGGCGAGCCCCGCACCTGGCCCAACGAGGTCAGCCGCGAGGGGATCCAGGGGCTGGAGTACAACAAGTGGTCCGCGCTGGCCCCGTCGCACTACGCCTCGCTGCCGTTTACGCGCTATCTGGTGGGTCACGGCGATTTTACGCCTGGCACGTTCACGCCGTCGATGCTCAAGGGCACGACGTTCGCCCTGCAGCTTGCGTCGGCGGTCTGTTTCACCAGTCCGGTGATGCACTGGGCGGATAAACCCGAGGTCTACCGCGAGTGCGGGGCGTTTGATGTGATCAAGGCGATCCCGTCGGTCTGGGATGAGACATGTGTTCTCCCCGGCTCGCAGATCGGGGATTTCGCGGCGATGGTGCGGCGGTCCGGCGATGTGTGGTTCGTGGGACTGATGAATGGACTGTCGGACGTGTCGCGGGGGTACACGCTGGAATTGTCGTTCCTGCCCAAGGGCCAATACGAGGCCGAACTGCTGGCGGATGTGCCCGGCCGGGCTGATGCCTTTGACCGGTCGGAGCGGACTGTCACGCGGGATGACACGATTACCGTCAAGATCAATCCGGGCGGTGGATTCGTCGCGGTCCTGACGCCCGTGAAGCAATGACGAGGCCGCGGCGACCGCCATCAGTGGCTATCCCGTTACGCTAATTGCCATTAAGGTAGTTGTCATTACGGCAATTGTCATTCTGAGCGTAGCGAAGAATCTCCTCATTGGAGCCGGAGATGCTTCGCTCCGCTCAGCATGACAGGCGGCGCGCAAAGGCTGCTTCGCTGCGCTTGGCGTGCAGAGGCCGCTTCGCCACTTTGCCACGCTTGGCGCGACAAGGGACGATTGTCAGTGCGGGTCTGCAACTTAACAATGTGGCTGCTGGAGACAAAGATGAGTCTATCGACGCGGGCCCTCGCGGCCACCTTGCTGTCGAGTGTTGCCGGTCTGGCGAATGCTCAGGTTGTATTGACGGGACGGCTGACGGCGCCTGAGTATCCTGGGGCGGAACAGACCGTACCGATGACGGCGGTGCACTGTTTTGCGAATCTGCCGGGGTCGTGGAACCAGGCGGTCGCATTCCGCACGTGGGAGACGCACCCGGCGGGCTGGTACTATCTGCCGGGTTCGCCGGGCCGCTACAGTGTCATATTTGCCGATCCCGCCGGGTTTGTGCGGCCGCTGGCCCTGACCAACATCTACACGGCCGCCGGCGAGAAGGTCGGCAGGGACCTGACGCCGAGGTTCGACTATGCGGACTTCACTCAGGGCGCCTGGGATGAGAAACCGGCGGCGGGCTACTACCAGACGTTTGTAGCCGTCGGGACGTCGATCACGCAGGTGGGCTTCAAGCTGGCCACCGACGGGGTCGATGGGCCGGGGCCGCTGGGGCAGAATCTGCTGGTCAGTATCCATCGCAAGACCGACGGTGCGCCCGAGACGTGGCCGCAGGTCGGGCTGGTTGCGTGCGTGCTCGACGTGGATTGCGGCGGGCCGAAGAACTACTGGTGGTCGGCGGGGTGGGATTCCGGGAAGGTGCCGACGACGCCGGGCCTGACTTACGCGGTGCATCTTCGGGCCGAGTCGGCGGGCGGGCGATTGCAGGCGTTCTGGCGGGCGGCCTCTTATCCGCAGGTGGACTGCTATCGGGTCGATCCGGCGGGCAAGGGCGGGTTCGTCGGGCGTAATCTCTGTATGACGGTCGGTTCCGACTGCGATGGGCTGGTGATCCCGTACAACAAGTGCGTCCATAAGAAGTTCGGCGAGTTCGGCGGGTTCGACCGCACGTGGTCGCAGACGTGGGCGCCGCAGGGGCGGTCGCTGGCGTCGGTGATACTCTATGCGGCGACGTCGGGGGTGCAGCCTTCGATGAACCGCCAGCGGGTCAGGGTGCGGGTGCGGGTCGATGGGCCGGATGGCGAAGTCGTGGGTGTCGAGAAGATCGCCACGGGCAACGCCAACTACACGGGCGATGCTTCGTGGGGGGTGTTTGGTGTGTCATTTGCGCCGGGGGAGGTGGTGCTGGAGCCGGGCAGGACCTATGCCGTGGAGTTTGAGTCGATCGAGAGCTATGTAACGCTTCACGGATACGTCAATATCAAGGGCATGGTCAGCGACGACAAGCCGGGGTTCAATCCGTATCGCAAGCACCCGCGGGATGGCTACGCGGCGGGAACCGCGTATCGCGGCGGGACGGCGAGGCAGGATTTCGACCTGGATATGCAGATTGCGGAATATGAGCACGAGGGGGCGGGCTGGGCCGATGCCGTTGTGGGCGAGAACCTGATTGCCAACGGCGATATGCAGCAGGCCCGGCCGGGCGCGGCAGGGCCCAATGACCTTATGCCGGCGGCGTGGGAGGCGTTTCGGATCGACCCGGCGACGGGCCTGCGGCTGGTTGCCGAGCCGCCGCAGGGGGTGGATTTCATGGCGCGGGTCTTTGGGGGCAGTTCCACGGGCAACTCGGCCGATGGGGGATTCGTTCAGGTGGTAGGGGGGCTGCGTGCCGTCGATACGTACCGCTTGGCCGGGCGCCTGCGAACAACCTGGCCGGTCGATGAGAAGCACGTGGCCATGATCGGCTACGACCCAACGGGCCAGACAACGGACCCGACGGCCGCGACGATATCATGGACGCTGCTACCGGCCGTCAGCGGCCTGTTCGTAGACCACACAAGCGAGCCGATCCGCCCGAAGACCGACCGCATCTCCGTATGGCTCCGCGCCCGCACGACCCAGAATGACGACTACCGCTTCGAGGCCGATTTCGACCACCTGACCCTCCACCAAATCCCAACCACCCCGCCAACTCCTTGAAGCCACAGGCTTCATGGCGGATGGAATGGTCGGGCGCAAGAGGACGCCGGGCGAAGTTGTCACCCCTGCGCAGGCAGGGGTCCAGAAGGGCTACGCAAAAGGCTGGATTCCCGCCTGCGCGGGAATGACAGCGCCCATCCAGGCAATCGGCCAGCCGTTCAATCCTCATTGGTGCCGTGTTGTCGCCGGCGCCGTGTGTTGCTACAATTGGTGCAAAGAGAACCCAGTAGGAGACCGTATGGCGCAGGCATCGCGGATTGAATGGACGTCGGCCACCTGGAACCCCGTTACGGGCTGCACCAAGATCAGCCCCGGCTGCAAGAACTGCTATGCCGAGCGGATGGCCCTGCGGCTCAAGGCCATGGGGCAGCCCAATTACCGCAACGGTTTCACGTTGACACTGCATCCGCACGTGCTGGATGTGCCGCTGCACTGGAAGAAGCCGCGGATGATCTTCGTCAACTCCATGAGCGACCTTTTCCATGAGGGGGTTCCGCTTGAGTTCATACGGCAGGTCTTCGGCATCATGCGGCGGGCCGACTGGCACACCTTCCAGGTCCTGACGAAACGTTCCGGCCGTTTGCGGGAGCTGAATACGCAACTCGACTGGCCCGCCAATGTGTGGATGGGCGTTACCGTCGAGACGGCGGACTACCTCGGCCGTATCGATGACCTGCGGGCCACGGACGCCGCCGTCAAGTTCATCTCATTCGAACCACTGCTTGGACCTATCGACAGCATCGACTTCGACGACATCGACTGGGCCATAGTGGGAGGCGAATCCGGCCCCGGCGCACGACCGATGCAGAAGCCCTGGGTCACAAGCATCAAGGACCAGTGCACCGCCGCCGGAGTGCCGTTCTTCTTCAAGCAATGGGGTGGCCCGAACAAGAAGAAGAACGGTCGATTGCTGAACGGCCGCACCTATAGTGAAATACCACTGTTATTGGAAAGGCGAGATGCAAATGATGCCAGATCCCTCCGACCCGCACGACGACGGCTTGTGCATTCCCGAAGTCGGTGAACACTCGAAATACAAGCACCATTTCATTGCTCGTTACATTCACGCTTTCACGACATCGATGAAGAACCAGAAATGGGCTGGCCTCTACTACATAGACCTCTTTGCGGGTGCGGGGATCGAACGGTTGCGGACCTCAAGAAAGCTCGATTGGGGCTCTCCAATGCTGGCTGCCCGATCGAAAGACCCTTTCACCCGCCTGTATCTGTGCGAACGAGACGCTGAGAAGTGCGACGCGCTGCGGCAGAGAGTAACGCAAGTTCGCCCAGATTCTCACATTGTTCAAGGAGACGCTGAGAATCACGCTGAATCTATCGTGGCCGACGTGCCGATGGGTGGCCTTAGCCTGGCATTTCTCGATCCCTATGGCTTGCATCTGAAACTCAGTACATTGCGGGTACTTTGTCGCAGGCGCACCGACCTTGTCATCTTCTTTCCAGATCGTATGGATGCTCTCCGCAATTGGGCAGCCTACTACTTCGATAATCCCGATTCGAACCTTGACAACTGTCTTGGCGCGGATGTGGATTGGCGTTCACGCCTCGGCGGCTGTCTTCCGGAAAAGCGAGGAGAGGTCCTACGGGATCTGTATAAGAGCCAGATCCAATCGCAACTCAATTGTCCGTATGTCGACTTTGAGCGCATCAAGACTATTAAAGGCGCGCCACTTTACTATCTGATCTTCTGTTCCCGGCATCAGTTTGGCCTCAAGTTGTGGCAGGGGACCTCGCGAAAGAAGCCGAATGGACAGAGTACGTTCTCATTTGATGATGACACAGGCCAGGAATAGTGACACGCTAACCACCGGCTACTACACCAACGCATCTCTCGCAGATTTGCGGGTGGTTGGCATTCTTACCCACGCTTGGCCAGTAGTTCCAGCAGCGGGCGCATTTGGGGTGGGAGCTTTTTTGGGCGGCGATGGTGGTTTCGCTGGGGGATGGGGTAAGGTGGACTTCGCTGACGATGCAGAGGACGGCGAAGGAATCGGGGGTGAAGTCGTTGAGTAGTTCCATGTCCGAGGGGTTGGCGTTAATGGTGATGGCGGCCTCCTGGTTGCTGGCGATGGTCTTCTCGGCGCGGAGGGTCTCCAGGACGCGGAGGACCTGGTCGCGGATGGCCATGAGGCGGTCCCAGCGGGGGGCCTGCGATTCAAAGTCGATGGATGGGTCCACGGTGGGCAGCGCAGCCAGATGGACGCTTGGCACGTCCTGGCTCTTGTGCCTGATGGCGGCCCAGGCCTCCTCAGCGGTGTGGACCAGGACCGGGGCCAGCATCCGCACGAGGCAGTCGAGGATTCGCCACATGGCGGTCTGACCGGAGCGGCGCTTGGGGCCGTCCGCCCGCTCGCAGTACATGCGGTCCTTGAGCACGTCCATGTAGATGCTGCTCATCTCCACGGTGCAGAAGTTGTAGATCAGCGAAAAGACACGGTGGAAGGTGAACTCGTCGTAAGCCTGGTCCACATCCCGAATCAGTCGCTGCAACTGCTGCATCGCCCAGCGGTCGATCTGCGTCATCTGCTCGTAGCCGACGGTGTCGGCGGCCGGGTCGAAGTCGTCGATATTGCCCAGCAGATACCGCAGGGTGTTGCGGATCTTGCGATAGGCG
>DDXG01000390.1 GCA_002347125.1 Phycisphaerales bacterium UBA2266 | reverse complement strand
CCGTCGAGAATCTGCTCGATGCGGCCGATCTGGCCGGGCAGGTCGTCCGGCATGGGAGGGCGCTGGGCCTTGTAGTCGGCGTAGAGGTCGTGTCGGAAGGTCTTGTCCTTGCTGTCCATCGCGACGACGAGCATATCGGGGTTGTGCCGCTCGATAAGGCCCAGGACGGCCTGGGTGAAGATGTACGCGGCCTTGGTCGGCTCGCCGGACGGCGATGAGAGGCGGCCCCGCATGGGGGCATAATAGGCGGCGTAAATATGGGCGTGCCCGTCGATGATGAAGAGGGTTCTCGGCATGGCTGCTACTGTAGGCGGGGCCAACGGATGCGTCAAGCGCCCGGTCCGCACAAGGGGCGCCACTCGAAGACTGTCTCAAGACAGGTATTGACGCACGGGGTCTCGGTGGGGTATTGTGGCGGGCCTGTGGGGGCGGTCCGGGTGGACTGCCGTTCTATAGGGGCACTTTTTTTGATTCCAGGAGGCGCTGATATGGCGGCCAAGAAGGCGGGTTCGAAGGACAAGGTGATCGAGGTTCTCAACCAGGCGCGGGCCATGGAGTTGCTGGCGATCCATCAGTATATGAACCAGCACTACGGGCTCGATGACATGGATTACGGGGAGCTGGCGGCGAATGTGAAACTGATCGCCATCGACGAGATGCGCCACNNCATCAAGGAGCTGGGCGGCGAGCCGACAACGGAGAAGGCCGGCAAAGTCATTCGTGAGCAGCCGGTGCAGGAGGCTTTTACGTTTGACTCGAAGCTCGAAGACGACACGATCCGGGTGTACAACGGGTTCCTGCAGACCTGCCGGGACTGCGGGGACAGCACCAGCGTGAAGTTGTTCGAGACGATCATCGACGATGAGCAGGCCCACTTCAACTACTTCAACAACGTCGAGCAGCACATCGCACAGCTCGGGCAGGTGTATCTGGCGAAGATCGCCGGCACACCCTCCACGACGGGTCCGGGGATGAAGGGATTCGTGACCGATCCGGCGGCCGGGGCCTGAGCCCAAACGTCACGGGCCGCCTCTCATCTGCGACAGGGCATTGTCATGGGCCTGGCGTAGCTGTTGCGCCGATGCATGTGATGCCTGTCGTCTGTTCGCTCAGAGGGCCTTCTGCTTGCCACAGTGTTCACAGAACGGCAGCAGCGAGTGGCGGATGTTACCGCAATCGGGGCATTTCTCGTAGAGGGTCGTCCCGCAGGAGGGACAGTTGCAAGGTTCCTGCGCGGTGAGAGCGGCGTCGGCGCCGGTGACAATGATCTGTCGGCGATGACCCGGGGCGGCATAACGCAACGGGCCCGTGCGGATCGGCTTGGCGCAGATGGGACAACGGTGTCTGTCGTAGGCTTCCTGATAGCGCCGGATGAGCAGTTCGGGCTTTGGGGCGATGACGGCCCGGACGAGATGGATGATGAGTCTCAGGACGATGCCAATGAGGACGAAGATGGCAATGTACTTGAAGTACTCGCGCGGGAAGTACTCGTGGACGATCAGGCCGACACGGGCGAAGGCGGACAGAAAGACCGCGTAAACGATGGGCCACCACGCGCCGGATCGGGCCTTGATAAAGAGGATCGTGGCCAGGATGAAGATGGGAAGGACCACCGCCAGTTTCAGGGCGGCGACCTTCCAGCGGTGACGGGCCATAAGGGGTCTGAATTCGTCATTGACCGGTCGTTCGGCGGCGGCGATTTCGCCGTCCACGGCGGCCAGTTCCTGCTGATGCTGCTGCCGCTGTGAGGTCAGGGCGGCAATATTCGTACTGAGCGTCTGATATTGCCTCTGCTGGTCGAGGAAGGCGGTCTGTGTCTCGTTGAGCGTCTGAAGCTGCTCGGGGGCAAGGTCCGTACCGCGTTCGACGCTGAGCTTCTGGATGGCGAGAAGCTGGTTGATGGTGTTCTGGAGGTTCTGGGCGGCGTCGCGGATGACGGTTTGCTGCTGCTGTTTGTCGTTGATGGCGGCCGTCGTCTCGGCGAGGGTCCGGTTCAGGCGTGTCCTCGCTTCATCGAGGTTGGGGCTGACGTACTTATCGCGGACGGCACGGAGATCGGGCCCGCGCAGATTTCCGATGTCGCGAGTGATGAAGCCAAGCAGCCAGAAGAACAGCACGCCAAGCACGGCGCCCAGCAGCAACAGGGCCACCGTCTGAAGCCAGGCCCCCCTGGCCTTGGGTTGCGCAACCATGACTGATCTCCTTGTCCATGCCGCATCGTCGGCTACTGCGGCGGTTCCTGATCGCACTGGCCATGCTGGGCCTGTTTCTCGATCTCGCTGAGATACGCAAGCGTGCGTTCCAGGCGATCGCTGAGGTGCTTGAGCTTGAGCATGGTCTTGACGCGGGTGAGCAGTTCGAGCTTGTTGACGGGCTTGCTGATGAAGTCGTCGGTGCCGGCGCTGATACCTCGCTCGATATCCCCGAATTCACTAAGCGCTGTGACCATGATGATGGGGATATCGTCGGTGGCGGGGTCGCCTTTGAGCCGCTCGCAGACCTCGAAGCCGCTCATCCGGGGCATCATGATGTCCAGGAGTATCAGGTCCGGCCGGTGCTCGGCGACCATCTCCAAGGCCTCCAGGCCGTCCTGGGCCGTGATGATACGGCAGTCGATGTCTTCGAGATAGACCTGGAGCAGCTCGAGGTTCTGGATGTTGTCGTCGACGACGAGGACGATGGGTGTCTGGTCTTGTTCCGGCATGTAAGGTCTACTCCTGTTTTCGGGGTGTCAGACTTCGAGTGCTTTGAGTATGGCGCGGCAGAACGCGGGAAGGTCGTCCGGCTTGCGAGCGGTGATGAGCGGGCCGTCGACGACGCATTCAGCGTCGATGTATCGGGCGCCGGCATTGATGATGTCGTCCTTGATGGCCATGAAACAGGTAGCCTTGCGGCTCCTGAAGGCCCGTGTGCTGCAAAGAAGCCATCCGCCGTGGCAGATGGCGGCGACGATCTTGCCGGCATCGACCATGGCGTTGGCGAAGGCAATAACCTCGCCGCTGCGCCGCATGAAGTCGGGGGCAAACCCGCCGGGGACGATCATGGCGTCATAGTCGCCGGGGTCGGCGTCACGGGCGGCCACGTCGGACAAACAGGGGTAGCCTTCCTTGGAGGGATATGACGTTCGGGCCTCGCCGGCGACAAGAACAACGTCAACACCCTGTTCCTTGAGGCGGTAATAGGGATACCATACTTCGAGGACCTGGTACATTTGGTCCACCATGATGGCGACTGTCTTTTTCCGCATGGGGGTCCCTTTCATTGCGGCCGGCCGGCGCGGGTTTCAATGAAGTCGCGGACTTCCGGCCGCAGGTAGACGGACTCAATGTCAACGGTTCTTGCCACGGCCTCGGCGCATGCGCAGGCGGCGTCGGAGGATGAAGCGTCCGTATCGTGGAAGTACACCCGACGACCTCTGACGGTGCATAGGCCTCCGCCGGCGCCGCCGAGGGGTTCATTGCGGACGGTGACAGCGTTGGCTTCGAGCAGAGCCAGGAGTTCTTCGAGTATCTGGTGGTCTGTCATGGCGTATTCGCCGGTTCGGCCACGGTACGGGTGATTCAAGAAAAACCGTCGCGGGGGTCGATATAGTGTTAATATAGACAAGATCGTGTGCTCTGCACGTCGATTACAGTCAGATTCTACAACGAGACCGGAAAATTGACAAGCCTATTGGAGAAACGGCGGAACCTGCATCGCCACCTGACCGACCGCCAGGATGAGAATGCCCGTTTGCGGGCCGAGATCGAGCGTCTGGAGCCGTTGGCGAATCTCGGAACGTTGACGTACATGATCGCACATGAGGTGAATAATCTGCTGACGCCGCTACGGAATTACGCGGAGCTGGCGATGGCACATGGGGGGGATGCGAAACTGGCGGCCAAGGCGTTGTGCAAGACGGCCCGGAACTGCGAGCGGGCGGCGGCGGTTATGGAGGGCCTTCTTGGACTGGCGGAGGGCTCCCGGCGGCCGGCCGAGGTGGTTTCCGCGGTTGAGCTGGTGGACGGAGCCTTCGCGTGCATCTGCCGCGACCTGAGCAAGGATGGGATTGATGTGCGGGTGCATGTGGCGCCACAGGCGCGCGTGCAGGTGGCGGCCGCTCAGGTCCAGCAGGCGTTGATGAATCTGATCATCAATGCGCGTCAGGCTATGCTGCCGGGCGGAGGGATACTGACGGTGGAGGCCGTTGTGGAGGGCCCGATGACGCGGATCTCGGTCACAGATACGGGCCCCGGCATCGAACCCGGGGTCATGGGCCGCATCTTCGAACCGTTCTTCAGCACAAAAGGCCCGGAGGGGTCCGGGTTGGGGCTGGCGTTCTGCAAGAAGGTTGTCGAGGCGCATAGGGGGAATATTCGTGTGGAATCGTCACCGGGCCGGGGGGCGTGCTTCACGATCGCCCTGCCGAGCGCAGGCGGGTGATCTGACGTGGCCGCTTTCTACAACAACATCGGACGCATTCTGGTCATGGCGGCTCTTCTGGGGTGTTCGGCGTTCTTTTCGGGGACGGAGACGGCCTATTTCAACCTGTCGCTTCGCCAGCGGCGGTCATTGGCGCAATCGGGGCACCGCCTGCAGATGCTGACGGCGCGTCTGTTGGATATGCCTTCCCAGATGCTCAGTTGTCTGCTGTTCGGCAACATGACGGTAAACATATTATTTTATGCGACGGCGAGCGTCCTGACAATCCGACTCAAACAGGATTCGGGTGTGGCGGTGGCGGGAGCGGCGGCGTTTGTGGCGTTTGCATGCCTGGTGATCTTCGGGGAAATCCTGCCGAAGTCGTTGGCGTACGCCAATTCGCGGTCGGTCAGTATTCTGGCGGCGCTGCCGTTGTACGTATGTATGAAGGGTCTGGGGCCCATCGTGGCGACCTTTCGTATTCTATTGGTGGGTCCGATTCTGGGGTTGATTCTGGGACGCCGCCGGTGGGCCCGACAGGCGACCACGGGCGACTTGAAGGTGCTCATGGAGCACATCCGCAAGAGGGGACTGATCTCAGA
>DDXG01000333.1:4648-8462 GCA_002347125.1 Phycisphaerales bacterium UBA2266 | reverse complement strand
CAGCAGTTGCGCCCGGCACCGCCAGTGCGCGAAGTTGGGGAAGCTGACAATGACCTTGCGCCCCACACGCAGCAGCTCTTTGAAGATGGCGTCGGTGTTGCCGATGGTCTGGAGGGTCTGGGAGAGAATCGAATAGTCGAAGCTGTTGTCGGCGTAGTCCTTGAGCCCCTTCTCGATGTCGTACTGCAGAACGGGCAGGCCGCGCTGGATGCACGCCAGTAGGAGGTCCGGGTCCAACTCGATGCCCTCGCCCCGGATGTGCTTGTCGGCCGTCAGGTTCGCCAGCAATTCGCCGTCGCCGCAGCCGACGTCCAGGACCGTGGCGCCGGGTTCGATGAGCGATTCGATGAGGGCATAGTCGACGCGGGCGCGGCGGGCCTGCTCGATGCGGTCCCGGCGAGGGGCGCCGCCGCCGTTGATGGGGCCGGTCACAGGCCCCGGATAGCGCGTCCTCTCCAGAAAGGCCGCCAGCAGGGCCCCCAGGGTCTCGGTCTCCAGCAGGAAGGCGTCGTGCCCATAAGAGGAGTCGATGTTACAGTAGGAGATATCCTTGCGGTTGGCGATCAGGGCGTTGACGATCTCGGCCGACTGGCCCGGCGTGAACAGCCAGTCGCTGGCCACGCTCACGACCAGAAACCGCGATCGTGCATCGCGGAACGCGGCCGCCAGGGTGCCGTACTCCCTCTCGAGGTCGAAGTAGTCGGCGGCCTTGGTGATATAGAGGTAGCTGTTCGCGTCGAACCGCTCGACAAAGGACCGGCCCTGGTAATTCAGGTAGGTCTCGACGGAGAACTCCGGGTCAAAGTCGTAGCTGTACTGCTCGGCCGAACGCAGGCCCCGCCCGAATTTCTCGCGCATCCCCTGCTCCGACAGATACGTGATATGGCCGATCATCCGCGCGATCCCCAGGCCGGTGCGGGGCGCGCCGGCATCGTGGTACCGGCCGTCGGCGAAGTCGGGGTCGGCGAGGATGGCGTTGCGTCCGACGGCGTCGAAGGCGATGGACTGGGCGCTGAGGTGCGTGGTGGTGGCGATGGGGATGGCCGCCCGGACGAATTGCGGGTAGGCAATGGCCCACTGCAGGACCTGCATCCCCCCGATGGACCCGCCGATAACGGCCAGCAGTTGCCTGATGCCGAGGTGGTCCATCAGCAGTTTCTGCACCTTGACCATGTCCGCGACGGTGAAAATGGGAAAGTCCAGGCCGTAAGGCCTGCCCGTTGCAGGGCTTATGGACGATGGCCCCGTGGTCCCGGAGCACCCGCCCAGGAAATTCGAGCATAAGACGAAGTACTTGTTCGTGTCGATGTGTTTGCCGGGCCCGATCATGGCGTCCCACCAGCCGCTCTTGCGGTCGTCGGGGCGGTGGTAGCCGGCCGCGTGGGCGTCGCCGCTGAGGGCATGGCAGATGAGGACGGCGTTGTCGCCGGTGCTGCTGAGTCGGCCGTAGGTCTCGTACGCCACGTCGATGGGCGCCAGTGTCTTGCCCGACTGCAGTTGCAGCGGATGGTCCGGCTCGATCAGCCGCACTTTGTGCGTCTCGACCAGGCCGACCGATTTCTCATCCATCTTTGCCATAGGAAGCGGTATAGTATAGCTTTGAAGAACAAGCTGTAAAGCCCCAGTATTGCACTGGGTATTTACGTGTATCGCAGGCGCCTTGTGCGCCGCAATCCCTGTGCGACCGCCCAACCCGGCGGTCAGACATCATGTGTCATGAGTCGTGAGTCGTGTATCATGAGTCGTGTATCGGAGGTCTCAGGTCTTCTCATGGATCCCGACGTCCTGATCGAGCATTTCGCCATGCGGCCGCTCGAACCCGAGGGCGGCTGGTTCGTCGAGACCTGGCGGTCGGCCCAACAGATTGATACCCCCAGGGGCACTCGTTCGCTGGGCACAGCGATCCTATACCTCCTGCGGGCCGGGGAATTCTCCGCCATGCACCGCCTGGCGAGCGATGAACTGTGGCACTTCTACCTCGGCGACCCGGCCGAACTGCTCCTGCTGGACGCCGACGGCGCCGGCCGGATCATCACCCTCGGCCCAAACCCCTCGGCCGGCCACCAGTTGCAGGCCGTCGTGCCCAAAGGCTCCTGGCAGGGCTGCCGCCTCACAAAAGACGGCCGCTTCGCCCTCATGGGCACAACCGTCACCCCGGGCTTCGACCCCCACGACCTCGAACTGGCCCGCAGGGATGAACTCCTGCGGAAGTACCCCGACCGCGAGGTAATGATTGCGGCATTGACGCGACAGTAATCGTGGCATGGTCTGCGGACCGGGAGAATGAGGTGCTGTAGTTGTAGGGTGTGCAACTTGTTGCACACGCGGGTCATCTGTATCCGTATTTGCCACGTGTTTGCGAAGGTGTCGCCGCCTCTGAATCGGGCTAAAACTACGTATTTGCCACGTGTCGGGCGTCGCGTTCCATCTATAACGCGCTGCCACGGCGTGACTTGCGCGCTTTAGCGACGCGCCAAACAAGGAAGAAATAGGCAAGTCCCATAATTTGTCACCTTTTTCCCTTGACGCCCCCCCCCCTAAGCTAGAAACATCTCTCCGATGTCGTCACAAACGGCGAAGGCACGCGGGACACCACGGCGTGCCTCTCGCCCGGACGGATAAGGTGGTGGAAAAGATGTGTTTCAATGGAGGAGTACAGAGATGTGGCGATTGTATTTGGTGGTTTTGTTATGTGGTTGTATGTTCATGGGTTCCGGGGGACGTGTGCTGGGTGACACCGTGCGCGGGATCGACATCGAGTTTGTCACCATTGGTCATGCGGGCAATCCTGGAGACACGCGGCCCGAGGGGTATCCGCCCGGCAGCGGTGCGGTTGCGTACGAGTATAGGATCGGAAAGTACGAGATTACTGCCGACCAATGGCAAGCCGTGAACGCCGCCGCCGGAATCGGCGATCCCGGCATGTGGAGCGGCAATCAGCCGGTGGCGGCGATTTCCGCCTACGATGCGGTTCAGTTCTGCAATTACCTGACCAGCGGCGACAAGAACCTCGGGGCCTACCAAATCACCTTAGACGGCCATATCACAGTCAATCGGGACGCGGCGCTGATGGCCTATGGAATCGTGTTTGCTCTTCCCACGGAGGACGAATGGTACAAGGCAGCCTACTTCAAGGCAGATGGTAGTGGCTATTCTACCTATGCCAACGGACAGGAGAGTCTCCCCCCCGCCGACGCCGGATGGAACTACTATGGTGGCCAGTACAGTCAGCCCTGGGCGGTCGGCGTCGGCACCGGCACCATGGAACAAAACGGCACTTTCGACATGATGGGCAATGTCTGGGAATGGAATGAGAAGGTGTATCCTGACATCGTTCCGAATTCCGGCTTTCGTGGGGGCTCGTACGCACTGGAATATCATGGTGATGATCCCATTAGCATGAGTTCATCCGATATTGCCGGCGGCATTCAGTCGTGGCGACAAGAGAGCTATGTAGGTTTTCGTATCGTCAGTATCCCCGAGCCGGCGACGCTGTTGCTGCTTGGGTTGGGAGGATTAAGTCTGTTGCGGCGGCGTGGGTAGTACCGTCCGTAGTGTTGAAGTTAACGGGGCCGGGGCGCCGATTCCTTCGGTGCTCGCGGCCCCTTCTTCTGGTCCCTCCCAAGGACCTCTGCATTGATAGAGAAATGAAGGATGCGGTCTTCGCATCTTGGGCAGCCAGCAGCACACAGTGACCGCGTGGGCAAGAACGCCACTTGCCCACCCTACTCCTTCTTGTCACCCTTATCGCAGCGAAGGGTCTGGGCGTCACAGACGGGAGGTCCTTCGCTTTGCTCGGAATGGCAGTGACCTT
>DDXG01000333.1:0-4620 GCA_002347125.1 Phycisphaerales bacterium UBA2266 | reverse complement strand
TCGCGGGAATGACAAGGTCGCGGCGGGGCGCGCCCCAACCTATGGTTGCGTGGCGCGGTTTGATGCTACCGTTGTGGGCTGATGGCGGCGAGGTTTCTTATTACCTCGATGAGGGCCTGGGTTCCGTCTCGGCCTCTGTTGTGGGCCTGGAGGCTTCGCATGAGTTGGTTGGCCAGTGCTACGCCGGGCAGGGGGAGATTCAGTTGCTCGGCCGCTTCGAGCACCAGCCGCAGGTCTTTCTGCTGGAGATCGACCATGAAGGCGGGCTTGAGGTCGCCGGCGATGATCTTGGGGCCGAGGACCTTCAGCGAGAAACTCGATGCCGCCCCCGCCGTGGTCACGTCGAGTGTGGTATTGAGGTCGAGACCGGCCTTCTGCGCAAAGGCCAGCCCCTCGGAAATGCTCATGATCGTGTGAATGACCATCACCTGATTGGCCAGTTTTGTCATCTGGCCGAAGCCCAGCGGCCCGCAATGAGTGACCGTCTTGCCCAGGACCTCCATAATGGGCCGCACCTGTTCGACCGTCTCCCTGGGCCCGCCCATCATGATGGACAGCGTCGCCTCAATGGCCCCGATCTGCCCACCGCTGACGGGGGCATCGACCAGTTGCACGCCCTTGGCCGCAAGGGCGCCGCCCATCTCCTGTGTCGCCGATGGACTGATGGTGCTCATATCGACACAGATCAGATCCGGCCGGGCCGATTCGATCACGCCGCCGGGACCGAGCAACACCCGCCGGACATCGGGCGTGTCGGTAACGCAGGTGATGACGACATCGCTACGAGCGGCCGTTTCAGCGGGATTATCGGCCCAAGTCGCCCACTGCGTAGTATGGCCTTCCAAGCCATGTGCCACGGGCTGGAAGCCCGTGCTACGGGCCGGCGTAGTACGGCCTTCCGAGCCATGCCGCACGGGTGTGGCACGTTCGGCCAGCAGCGGTTCGGCCTTGGACCTGGTGCGGGAGTGGATGGTCAGCGGATAGCCTGCCTTGAGCAGGTTGCGGGCCATGGGCAGACCCATGATCCCAGTGCCGATGAAACCGACCCGTGGCCGATCCACGGTCAGATGACCTCCAGCCGCCGCAGAATGCTCCGGGTCCAGCGGGAGGTGCGTATCTGCGCACTAATCAGCAGCAGGAAGACCAGCAGCCAGTAGCCTACAAACCGCAGGAAATACAGCACCATGCGGAAGGTGTTCGACGTGTCGATATCCGACCAGGCCAGCAGTTCCTTCGGCAGGAAGATGGCCCCGATGGCGACGCGGCCAAAGAGCATCTGCCACGGCAGCAGCAACACCACCATGATCAGGGCCAGGAAGAATGCCCGGCAGATGTGGTTGATGCCCCCCAGGCGGGCGACAAGCGATATCTTGAGGCAGAACAGGATGGTCAGGAAGTACACGGCCGCCGAGACAATCAGCACCGCATTGGTGACTCGGATGGCCAGGGCCAACCGGCCAAAGGTCAATGCCTCCAGGGGGGCGTGCCGGGGTTCCGAGACCTCTTCGGCGGGGTCGGGATGGGCGTTGATGATGATCTCAACGTCGCGGGGGGCATTGGGGTCCTGCGGGGCAGCCGCCAGGTCCGGCCCACGGACGATCCCGGCAAGCGGCTCGGCCTGGGGCTCGGCGGGCTCGGTGGCGACGGCAGGGGCATTCGGATCGTCGCCGGTGGCCACGACATCGGCGTTGACCAGCCAGAACGCCACCTGAAGGACTAGCAGGCAGAGGAAGACAATCACAAACAGGAAGTTCTTCCACCCCCTGAAGACGCCGACGGCCTCGAGGCAATCGGTTGTGTCAAGAAGCTGACCTGATTCTTTCTGGTTGTCCATTTGTTTCTCCTTCAACACAGGCCGGGCGGCTATGCCGACATACCACGCCATCCATGGCGGCTCCAAGCCGGGCAAGTGCCAATCCGTAATGCCGTCTAAGGTCGTCTTCCACGGGCGAGACGCCCGTGCTACTTCTCACACGCTCTAACACGTCGCGGCCGCCGAGCAGCCGCCTGCTCAAACCGCCTCCGTGGGGCTATTATCAGCGGCCACGGCGGCGCGTGCAAGAGATTTGTTGGCGGCCGGACCGCCCTGCGGGCTTTACCGCGCGGGCTTCCTGCGATAGGATGTCGCATGCCGATGGCCCCACGCGGGATGACCCGCGGCTCGTTGCGGTCCATGGCGCAATCGTGGTTTCTGGGGCGGTATATGAACAGCATCCGGCAGGGGTGTTTATGATGGAACCAGTGGAAATCGGGGACTGCGGCGGGTACGTCGTCGAGGCGGCCGAGCCCGCTATCGGGCTTATGGGGTGGGTGGCGGTGCACACGCAAGGGCCTCGCGGCAGTTGCGGGGGGGTGCGGCTTTGTCCGGATGTGAGGCGAGAAGAGGTCGTAGCGCTGGCCAGGGCGATGGCCTACAAGTATGGCTTCTGCGAGATGGAACTGGGCGGGGCCAAGGCGGGGGTGGTCATCGCTCAGGGCATCAAGGCCGGCGAGCGGGCGTTTCTCCTGCGGCGGTTCGGCCAACGAATCGCCGGGCTGCTTCGCACCGGCTTGTATCGACCCTGGACGGATATGGGTTGCGCATCGGCCGACGTGCGTCTGATTTACGAGGGCGCCGGCATTTCCATGACGGCCGACCTGCCCAATACGGCATATGCAACCGCCGTAGCGGTATCCCAAGCCGTCCAGGCCACGGCCGAGCACCTGAGGCTCCAGGCGGGGCGCTGTCGCGTTGTGATCGAGGGATTGGGGGCCGTCGGACGGCAACTGGCCAGGGAGTTATCGGACTGGGGGGCCGTGATTGTCGGCGCCTCGACGGTCCACGGGGCCGCGATTAACGAGCGCGGCCTCGATATTGAGCGCGTCCTGCAGGCGGCCCAGACCCGCGGGGATGCATGGGTTACTGAGGCCGGACCCTGGCAATGCACCGAGCGGTCGGCCTTGTTCGCCGTCGAGACCGATGTGTTTGTGCCCTGTGCGCGGGTCGGCACGCTGGATGAGCCGCGGGCACGGGCCCTTCGGTGTCGCGCCGTGGTTCCGGCAGCCAACGTGCCGCTTACGCCGGAGGGTCGGGTCGTGGTCGAGCAACGCGGCATCCCGGTCTTGCCCGATTTCGTGGTCAACAGCGGGGGTATTATCGGCGGCCGGGTAGCCGGGGACCATGACCTGCTGCGTATGCTCTTTCGCGGTCCGTTTCGAGCCATGATCGGCCGGATGATCACAGCCGCCGAGCGAACGGGCGTATCCATGACGGAATTGGCAAAGCGCGAGGCCGAAGCCGGGTATCGCGCCGTCGGCCGACGGGCCGGTGCGCCGCCGGACCTGGCGGACAAGGTCCGCCGCAGAGCCGAGCGGCTGGGAAGATGGGGCGCCGCCCTGGCGGTCCGTCGCGCCGCCGAACGGATGCAGAGTGTGCTTGACGCGAGGTTCTCCGAGGCAACGTAGGTATATGGCAGAGGATACCCAGAGCCGGCACGTCGGAAGGCGGGAACTCGTGCGAATCTGTGGACTGTGTGCGCGCTACGGACGTTGGTACGCGCCGGCCTACTGGGCGGCGGTCCGCCGGGCCATGAGAGGATGCCGGGAGCATGAATTCGCCGTCGAGGAGGCATTTCGGCTCGGGTTGTTTGGGCCCGGCGCACAGGTGTCCTGGACGCGGTATGTGAGCAAGAAGCGGTGGATGGACCTGCAATGGAGGCTCAATCCCCGCTCGTGGCGGCCGCTGACGGCGGACAAGGGGTTGTTCTACCAATACTGTCAACGCGCCGGGGTGAGGATACCGCAGTTGTATGGCGTCTTCCGCCGCGGTCGGCCCGGATGGTCGCGCGGTGACGGCGAACCGCGGACCGAGGCCGATTGGGTGCGGTTCTTTGAGACAGAGGCCGAATGCCAGTTCGTCATCAAGCCGACGGAGTCGTCGCACAGCCGCGATGTTCGGTTCTTTGAACGGCTCGCAACGGAATTCCTTGAAGCCGCAGGACAACGGTACACCGCCGCCGGGTTGTTCGCATTGATGGATACAGCCGAGTTGGACAGCGGCTTTGTCATCCAGCAGCGATTGTGGAATCACCCGTCGCTGGTGGAATTCAGCGGCTCGGTGGGCTTACAGACCGTGCGGATGATTACGCTGGTTGAAAACGGCGGCGCGTGCCTTCTCCATGCTCATTGGAAGCCCATCGTCGGGGGCTACCTCATTGACACGTACTTCGAAGGGATGCTCGGCAACGTCGAGGCCCCGGTGAACCTGGACGACGGAACACTGCATCCGGGCAACCGGGAGATGGGCGACGGCGAGGGGATCCGGTACTATGACCGCCATCCCGAGACGGGACGGCCGTTCGCGGGGTTCCGCCTGCCCTGGTGGCAAGAGGCCTGCGAAGCGGTCAAGCGGGCGGCGATGGAGTTTCTGCCGGTGCGGACGCTTGGCTGGGATGTTGCACTGACGGAGGACGGCCCGGTCATTGTGGAGGCCAACCATCTGTACGATCCGCCGAACCAGCACGGCGTCGTGCCGCGTCTCCGCGCGAGGTTGGAGCAGGCCGCCGGGCAATGAGGCGGCCGACGACTGCCAGCCGCCGCAAGGGCGTGCGGTCAATCGGCGTGCGGTCAATCCTGCGACCT
>DDXG01000379.1 GCA_002347125.1 Phycisphaerales bacterium UBA2266 | reverse complement strand
CTCGGACCGCCGAGGAGGTTGCCGCCAAGCAGGCAATAGCCGAGCAGCTCCGGGAATCGCTCGACCGCCAGACACAGGCCCGTCAGGAAGCCCATGAGCAGTTGCAGCGGCAGGCCCAGGCCGTCGAGCACCTTGAGGAGCGCCTTCAAGAGGTCCAACACCAGGCCGACGAGAAGCTCCGGGAACAAACCCAGGCCCATCGGGAACTCCAGGAGCAGCTTGACAACCAGATCGAGGCGGTCCGTCGGCTGAACGAGCAACTGCGTCAGGAGGGTGAGGCCCGGTCTGCCGCCCAGTCGCGGATTGAGGCTGAGATAACCGCCCGCGACCGCGCCGAGCAACTCGCCCAGGCCGCCATCCAGACCCGCGCCAGGCTCGAAGAGAAGCTCCTCGCGGTCGTTGAGAAGGCCAAACAGGCCGAGGAATCCACGGCCGACCGGATAGCCGCCGTCGAAGCCAGAACCACCGAGCGCATAGCCGCCATCGAATCCCGCGCCGCCGAGGCCGTGGAGGCCCGAACTGCGGAAATCGAGCAGTTGCAGGCCCGCACGCAGGCCGAGGCACACACCGCCGCACAGCTTCGAGAGAGACTCCAGGCCGAATCGCATCAGAGGGCAGAGTTGGCCGCCGCGATGAAGTCGCAGTCACGAGAAACGCAAAGCCTTCGCGAAAGACTGGAGACTGAACTTCAGAACCGCGTCCAGCTCGAAACCAGGCTCGACGCCGCACTGGTGGCCCGCGAAAGCGATCACGAGAAACTTGAGGCTCATGCGCAGGCCAAGGGGCGGACCGAAGCAGCCATCGCATCGCATCGTCGGGAAGTCACAGAACTCAGGCGACAGGTGGAAACCCTGTTACAGGCTCAGGCGCAGACGCAGGAGAAGTTGGTGCAGGAGTCGCGTGCCCGCGCGCAGGCGGAGGCAGCCGCGGAGGCCTCGGCGAAGGCCGTCGTCGAGGCGAAGCAGCATGCCGAATCCCAGGCCACCCGGTGCGCCGAACTGGAACAATCGCTGGAAGCGAAACAAACGCAGTTCGAGCAAAGTCGCAGCGAATTGGCAGCCGGGATTGAGCGGGCCGGAACCCAGGCCGCGAAGGCCGTCCAACAAGCCGAGCAGCGAGCCACCGCCGAGATAGAACAGGCCAGGCGCCAGGCCACCGCCGCCCTTGAGCAAGCTCACAGGTATGCCGCGGCGATAGAGGAAAGAGCCAAGGTCGAGAAAGGCGCAGCCGTCGAGGCTGTCCGTGCGGAGATGACCGGCGCCTTGGAGAAGGCCAGGGCACAGACCGCAGCAACCGAGCACAAGGTCCGTGCTGAGGCCGACAAGATGCTGGCACAAGTCCGCGCCCAAGTAGCCGCTGAAGTCGAGAATATCCAGTCCGAAGCGGCCACAACCATAGAGCAGGCCACGGCCGAGGCCGCCCAGGCCCTTGCCAACACCACAAGGCAATTGGACCTACAGTTGCGTAAGGAAACAGAGGCGAAACTCGAGGCGCAGGCCGTGGCCGCTAGCGAGCAACAGGCACGCGCCCGAGCCGAGGAGCGGGCCCGTATGGAGGCGGAGTTGCGGGCCAGAGTTCAGGAACGACTCGACGCTTCGCAGCGGCGGATCGATGAGATTGACAAGGCCGCTCAGCAGCAAGTTGCACGAATCCAGGCCGAGGCGATCGACCTGACAGACGAGAAGGACGATTTGATTGAGCAACTACAGGGTCGCCTCAACGCCGCACTGCAGGAAAAGACCCAATTGCAGACGCATCTGGAGACCCAGGCCCGGCAAGCCGGCCAGGCGCAGGCCTCCGCGGAGGGACTGGACAAGCAGCTCGCTGATCTCAAGACACAACTGGAGCGAGTCTCCAAATCGCAAGTCGATGTTCAGAAACAACTTACGGCGGAAACTGAGACCCGCGCCAGGATTGAGGAGCGTCTGCAGGCCGCTCTGGGGCAATTGGCCCGGATGGAGCAGGCAGAAGCCCAAGTCAGGCAGCTTCAGAAGCAACTCGCCGTCGAATCCGACGAGAGAAAACGCCTCGCGGCCGAGCTGGAGGCCCAGACTCACCAGGAAGGCCGAGCCCGCACAAGGACGAAGGCCGACGAGCGACGGATCGAGCAATTGGAGCAGACGATTCAGGAACTCTCACAGTCCCGGCAGGCCCTTGAGCGGCGGTTCCGTGAGCAAACGCAGACGCTGGAGGAGGCGCATGTCAAGGCCGACAGCGAATTCCGGGCCAGACAGGCTGCGGAGGCCGTCGCCCAGGCCGAGACCGAACGCCGCGTCCGAATCGAGGCATTGGCGCGTTCCTACGTCCAGGCCGCGAAGAAGTCCGCGCCCTCACAGACCGCCCGCCGAACGGCCCGCACGTGCGATAGCTGCGGAAAGACCCCTCAACAAGGCTCACCCCTGCGAACCATGAAATCAGGACGACATTACTGCGAGGACTGCATCGAGAAGCTTCAGCGGGCAAGAGTCGGACGTGCGAACACTTAGAAGAAACTCCACGAGTGCCATGTTTTCATTGACAATGGGCTGCCCATGGGGTATTATTGGACTTTATTCGGGCGCCAGTTCGGTTTGTGTCGTCCATGTCGGCATGGGGGGCACACGGAGGTGGTATGAAAGCAGTGGAATTGGTAATCACGGCGGTTATGGCGGCCGTCGCAGCATTTGGTCATGCAGCCTGCGGCGCGCCGGTCGATTTCTGCATTATATATGACATGCAGGCCGCCGCCATCCACGCGGAGGAGATTGAACCGTGCGCCGGACCATCTGAGCCGATCACGTGCATCAGGAATGATGGAGACGGACTCGCCGGAACACCGGACCTCCCGCCGTCCCTCTGGGACCCGCGGAACCGTGAAATCGGGAACGACGACGAGTGGTGCGCCGCGGACGCGCAGATGGTCGCGTTTTTCAGCACATTGACGACCGAGACCGAAATGGTAATCGCGGATAGCAATGCCCTCTGGGCGTCTGGTGCAGCCGGCGGCTTCGGAGCGGCCAATCTCATTCCATCCAGCGGCATAATGAGTCCGGGGTCGGTTTCCGGGGCTTCAGGGTCCTTTTCGAGCGGCGGGACGGTGCGGCGCCGCCCGCCCGATTGGGACGGAGACGTGCCCGAACCGACAACCGCTCTGCTGTTCCTGTCCGCGGGCATCGTCCTGCTGAGGGGTCGCCACAGGCGCCATCTCGAACTTGAACCACACTGTCCCAAGCGGCGCCGAGACTGAAGCAGACCGACCCGGGCCTATTGGATGGTGTAGACCGTAATCTCCGGACGGGCGTTGAAGCGGGTTCGTCCGTGGCGTCCGAGACCGCGGTTGACGTACAGTTTGCTGCCTCCGACGTTGTGCATCCCGGCGTGGTACGTGCGGTTCTTCGTAATCAGCGGAGCGATATAGGGCGACGCCGCCCGCCGACCGTGCGTATGTCCCGAAAGAACCGCGTGCGCCGGAAACGCCGAGAGACGTTCTACTGCCCGCGGGTTGTGCAAAAGCACAAGCGTCAGTTCGTCCGCTCGGACCCCCGAAAACGCCGTGTGCGGGTCGAAATCGTTCAACTTGATGTCTCCCAATCCCACAATCCACAGCGGATGCCCGTCGATATCAAGCGCGACGGCCCGATTCCTCAGCACGGTAACGCCGTTGTCCTGGAGTTCATCCATGAACCGAGCCAGCGCCGCCTCGCGACGCTGTCTGAAGACATGGCGCAGCGCATACAAACCGTAGTCGTGATTGCCAAGACACGCGTAAGCCCCGTGGCGGCTGCGAAGCCCCGAGAGCATATCCGCAACCCGCAAACGAAAACCCCCCTGAAAGTCATACGTGATGAAATCCCCCGTCAGCAGAACCAGATCGGCATCGAGCATGTTCACGCGGTCGATGCACCGGCGCAGGTACGCGCCGCTGACCAGACGGCTGCAATGCAGGTCACTGATATGGGCAATCCGCATCCCGCCGAATGGGTGTCGGATACCCGACAGTGGCAGATCCACGTTCACGACCTCGACCCATTCCGGACCGTAGCCGTGTACGTTCACCGCCCAGCGTGTACAGAAACCCAGCGTTCCGAGCGCGACGCCTTTGTAGTAGAGCGCCTGCCGCAGAACCCTGGCAAGCGGGGGTGATGGCCTGACATTGTTCTTCATGGATGGATAGCTTTCAAAAGACGGATGCTACCATATACGTTGGCCAAGTCAACGGGTTTGGCTGTGTTTTCCTCGGCCGAAAGAGGGCATGAGGCCGTAGGGAATTGACTGGGCCGGACGAATACCGCTGCATGGGGGATTGAGGCGGTTGTACTGTGCAACGGCGTCTGCTATATCAGAGCGAACCGACGGCCACTCGAAGACTCCGTGGGTGGGCCAAACCTGTGTGATGACATTCTGGAGATATGGCGAATGAACATGAGGCGATGGAAGGCCGCACTGGTGCTCCTGGCGATGGGCCCATACCTGTGCGAGGCGGCGGATTGGCCGCAGTTTCGGGGAATCCGCCGCGACGGCCGTAGCGAAGAGACCGGCCTGCTGCGACAATGGCCCGAAGGCGGGCCCGGACTGCTCTGGTGCGTGGATGGGCTCGGCGACGGATACTCCTCGGCCGCCATTGCCGGTGGGCGGGTCTACACCACGGGCATGATCGATAAGACCGGCTACGTCTTCTGTTTCGACACCCAAGGCGGCCGTAAGTGGAAGGTGCCCTACGGAGACGAATACACCAAGTCCTACCCCGCGTCGCGAACCACTCCCACGGTCAATGACGGGCGGCTGTACGTATTCAGCGGCATGGGCGTGATAATCTGTCTGGACGCCGAGACCGGCGGCCGGATATGGTCGCGCGATGTGTTCACGGAGTTTGGCGGACAATGGCCCAGGTGGGGTATGTCCGAGTGCTTGCTCATTGACGGCGACCGCGTCATCTGCACCCCGGGCGGCACAAGGGCCGGCATGGCGGCGTTGGACAAGCGGACCGGCGAGGTCGTATGGACCTGCACGGATATCAACGAGCCGTCCACCTACGGAAACCCGATTTGCGTCGAGTACGCGGGATACCGTCTCATCGTTCAGATGCTCCGTGATTCGGTCGTCGGCGTCGACGCCGAATCGGGGCGACTGCTGTGGCGGGATTCCTTCGACGAGTACCATGTAGATCGGACCCGCTGGGTCAACGCCAACGTGCCGCTCTACCGCGACGGGTGTATCTACACTACCAGCGGATATGACAACGGCGGGGCGATGATCGGACTGTCCGCGGACCCGCGCAAGATAGTACGAAAATGGGTGGACAAGGCCTTGGATACACACCACGGCGGAACCGTCCTTGTCGACGGGTACATCTATGGTTCCAACTTCAAGAGCATGGCCCTGGGCGATTGGGCGTGTCTCGACTGGGAGACGGGCAACGTCATGTACGATGAGAAATGGCAGGGCAACCGAGGCAGCCTCGTCTACGCGGACGGGATGCTCTATTGCTACGACGAGAACAAGGGAGATGTGGCGCTCGTTACCGCCACACCGGGTGGATTCCGGCCGGTCAGCCAATTCCGCATCACCCAGGGCAGCGGGCGCCACTGGGCGCATCCTTCAATTTCCGATGGTTTGTTGTACATACGCCACGGCGACTGCCTCATGGCCTATGACATCCGCCGCAAATAGCCGCCGCCTCAATCCCGCAGTTGTTCGGTGGCCAGCACCAGTTCCACAACGGAACGCACCTCCATCTTGTCCAGCACGCGCCGCCGGTGAATATCGACGGTCTTGCTGCTGATGTTCAGTTCCTTGGCAACCTCCCGTGTGCTCTTGCCCGTAACCAGCAGGTCCATGACCTCACGCTCGCGGCTGGTCAACTCGGCCAGCCGGGCGTCGAGCTGCGACCGCTCCACCGACTTGCGGCGTTTGCGGGCGTCAATGACGACCGCCTTGAGGATGCTGTTGAGCAGGGTATGGTCCCGGAAGGGCTTCTGGACGAAATCCACCGCGCCGCTCTTGAGGGCCTTGACGGCCATGTGAACATCCCCATGGCCGGTAATGATGACAATGGGGATGTCAATGCCGTCCTTGGCGAGCTTCGCCTGCAACTCCAGGCCGCTCATACCGGGCATCCGGACATCCACGACAAGACAGCCGGGCTCGCCGGGGTCATAGTCGCGGAGAAAATCCTGTGCCGCCCCGTACATCCTGCACTTTAGTCCGACGGTCTCCACGAGCATACACAAGGCATCCCGGACGGCCTCGTCGTCTTCCACCACGAATACAGTACTATCGTAATCTTCCATGGGCAGACCGCCTTTTTCGTATAACGTAGCACCGTGCCTCGCCGCCCGCAAGACGCGACGCCAAAAAACCTCCCCGCGGACTACCCTGTCCGTTGCCTCGCGCCCGCGATCACAGACTGTCCACTTACCGCATTACACTACGGACAGTCCAGGCCCCAGTTCTCGTTCAAAACGCCAAAATCGGCGAAATCCACCTGTCCGCTGGCATCGTAATCGAATCCCGGGTCCAAATCCAGCCAGTAGCCGGCAAACTCGCTGAGATAGCCGAAATCGACGGTGCAGGCCGAGACGGTGATCTGCCCCCCGGCCGCCTCCGCCCGGATTTCAGGACTGTAGTACAGATAGGCCGTGCTGTCGGGAATCACTGCCCGAACTGGGAAACGCGCCTTGACCTGGAACTGGAGCACGCGCTGCTCGCCGCCGGCCAGGTCATCGACATACAGAATGACCTTGCGTCCGGCGACCTCCACCTTGCTGGCCAGGGCGGCCTGGACCAGCGCATCAAGCGACTCGGTCAAGGGCGCAAAGCCCGTTGGTACGCCCACGTCGACGATCATCATGCCCGACAACCCTTGCGGACCCAGGTATCGGACAATTGCCCTGACGGTCACAATGTCGTCCACATCCACCGTAGCCGCGTCGTAGAAGACCTCAAGGGCCATCTGATTGTTCACCGATGTACCACCGCCGAGCAGCACATTGAACCGCCGAACAAGCTGAAAACGCGTCTCGCCGGTCCCGGCGGCCGTCAGGTGCAATGGACCGGATGCCTGGATTTCCGCGATCTGTAGGACGTCGAAGTTCTCCTCGTTGACGCGGAACGTCGCCAGGACCTCCCCCTCGGGCGTCGCGGCCGTCACCGTCAGATTCACATTCCGTGTCTGAACGCGGGCGGCCGTCATCAGGGCCTTCAGCGCCATGACCGTATCCTGCGTGCTGCCGTACCCGCCGAGACTGTTTCGCTGGAGGGATAGCCACTTGATGGC
>DDXG01000375.1 GCA_002347125.1 Phycisphaerales bacterium UBA2266 | reverse complement strand
CGCTCCGCAAGCTCACGCCACTGTTACTCCCAGCACCCCGTGCACGCACCGGGTCTGAGCCTTGTAGCTATTTGGAAGACAAAGCCAAACTTGGGCAAGTTGGGTAATATAGGCAATATGGCGACGCCCGATGCTCGATACTGAATACATGATGCTCGATCGCCGGCCACCGGCCCAGGTCGGCCCCGCTGCCGGCCCGAACAGCAATCCCGAACCTGCTTCGGGGCGCCTGGACCTTTGGAATCGCCGGCCGGCAATCCGACAAACGCCTGACTCCGCCTTGACAGGGGCACCTGCGGATGCGGTAATAGCAGTCACATACAGCGGTCCGCCGCCGGTCGCGGCACGGGTATCCCGCCCGTGGAAAAAGTAACACGGGCATCCTGCCCGTGGGTCCCACGGGCGTCTCGTCCGTGGACCGGTGTGCGAAGAGTAGCACGGGCATCTTGCCCGTGAGTCCCACGGGGCGTCTCGCCCGTGGAGTGCGGTGCGAAAAGTAGCACGGGCATCCTGCCCGTGAGTCCCACGGGCGTCTCGCCCGTGGAACATGGCAAATGGCAGGGCCATCCCAGCCCTGCAATCGAATGTTGTGTGTGCAGGGAGGTTTGATGACGTTGTGCGGGTCAATCTGTTACTCGTTATCCTATGCAATCGAAAGGAGACTGCGATCATGCACATCGCCGACTCCCCAAACGAAGCCGCCGACCACGCCGCAACCATAGCTATCCCCCGGAATCGCACCCGTGGCCCACGAGCAGTGAAAAGGGGCGACCTTCCGGCTGGAAACGCTGGATTCGGCGTTTTGGCGCAGGAACATGGTATCACTCCCTGAAGGAATCAACGGCTACTGCTTCTCGGCTTGACAGCGGCCCGGAGGGGAGCACATTATAGTCTGACATTATGATCTTATGGCTTCGTTAGCGGGGCGACCAAGAAGGAGTTGGCGCAGCGATGCCAGCATGAAGGCAGGGGATTCAGGTAATGAGGGAAAACTCAGCAAGAGTTTATAGATATCCACGAGCGTCCATGCTCTTCTTGCGAGATGAAAGCAAGATGTTTGAGTCCCTTCCGGGCGAAGAATGGATGTTGGAAGCTCAAGCTCGGCTGTCCGTCAAGATAGGAGGCTTCCCGGCAGGCGGCGCCCCAGGTTGTGTAAGCGTGAGAAATAGACGGGTACTGTGTGAACCAGCAGGGACGAGCATCACGCGCGCAATGGCGGAAATACATATACAGGACATCGCGACAATATGGAAGACGCGTAACTGTCTCGTGCTTCCGAATTCATTTGAGATAGCCACGAAGTGTGGCGCATGCTACAAATTCACGAGTTGGAGCAGGAATGCCATTGTGGCGTTACTTGCAGAGAAGGAAGATGCTCACGATCAGGCTTGCATAGAAACGCCCTTACCGGTTGTTCTGAGACGCTTGGCTTGTCTTGAGCAGAGGCGATGGGTATCCACTGCCGAAGTCTCCATGAAGTGGTCGGATGTGTGTCTGACTGCCAGGGCGATCGCAGAACGCGCACGAGGTGGTAAGTCGCGTGCGGCTCAGATTGCCGCGCTTGTGTAGACTCGTGCATTGAGGTGCAGTGCCACAACTTGGCGGTTGAGGCGTATCGTCGGCGAAATCATATAGGCGTGGTGAGTCTTCATGAAAGCAGAACGGGCAATCGAAAGACTGTGCTCCTACTTGGCGGAGCTGAAGGGTATCCGGTCGCGTTTCACCCACAGTAGGGATGCGATCCGTATTGCAGATGGAGACGATGAGAAGTTGCACCAAATGGTCATTGAGATCCGTGACTTATTTGATGATGTGCTCGGCCCAAATGACTACAGTAGTATGGTAGTTCGAGCATTCAATGAGGGAATGCGCAACTGGCTTCAAAGTCCTTCGCTCGGTTGCGTTGAGAAACTCATCGGCATTGTTTCAGCGGCAAGTACTAGGTTCAAGGAGAATCCCGGGGTCTTGGAACAGAATAGGACAGCAGATTCCCGAAGAACTGTCGGAGAACAAGAGAAGCTTGTCGTAGGTGGACAGATCACACTGCATTGGCTATACAAGAATGTTCCCTTCAAATTCTGGGTCTGGGCTGCCACTCTGCTGATTTCGGCGTTTGGGGCCGGGGTGACCTTAGGGGCTGCGCTTCCGGTCATTCGGGAATGGCTCGGCATTGCATGATGGCCAGAGCCCTAAATGAACCTGGATTCTATACCGACTGCCCCTTGTGATGCCGATCGCGGCGAAGCATCTGGGCCTCGAACTGGGTTTGACGCCCGTCGGGCAGATGGTTTCAGTGTGACGCACCCCTATTTAGAAGATACCGAAAGTCCCGTTCGCTGATGCCACCCCGGCTTCTGACACGCGCGATGCGAAATGTCACTCGGTAATTGCGTAGAGGTTCTGGGCGGTGCGGATGAATAGGCGTTTGTTGGCGATGGCTATGGAGGACTGGATGGGGGTCTGGTCGGTCTTGCCGGAGTAGAGGACCTTGAATTCCTGGTCGCCGGCCTGGAGGACTACCGTTTCGCCGGTCTCGTTGATGGCGTAGAGCTTGTCGTCGCCGGCCGCCAGCGAGGCCCGCCACGGCCCGCGTCCGCCGATGACGCCCTGCCAGAACTGCCGGCCCGTCCCGGGCTCAAGGCACGTGACCACCTTGCCGTTTCTCATGCCGTCGAGCACATACAGCCGCCCCTTGTAGAACAGCGGCGTGCAACAATCCGGCGCGGCATCCCTGAACTCCCACAGGATCCGTGCCGGTTCCTCGCCCTTGGGCGGTTGGAGGGCAAACAGCCCCTGGTTCTTATGCCTGGTCCCGAAGATCAGACCATCCCCCGTGACCAGCGAGGGAATAACACGCGAGTCGCGGATCTTGCGGGTCCAGTACTCAAAGCGCCACAATTCCCGCCCGCTCACGGGGTCATTGGCGGTAATGAAATCGGCCCCGGTATTGAGCACCTCGGTCCGCCCCTCGCGGGCAAAGGGGATCGGCGTACTGTACGTCTCAAAGCCCTCATCGAAGGCGTTGGTCGGCCGGTCCTGCTTCCAGAGCGTCTCGCCCGTGTTCGGGTCCACAGCCAGCATGAACGAATCGAGCGGCCCATCGGCCGGCGGCTCGCGGTACGGCCGGTCGCGGCGAAGGACAATCACGTACAGCCGCCCATCCAGCAGCAGCGGACTGTTGCTGTAGCCGAACTGCAGGGCCAGGTTGCCGAACTCCGTCTCCAGGTTGCGGGCCCAGAGCTGCTTTCCGGCATAGTCGAAGCAGGTGATATGCCCCGTGCCGTATGTGAAAACCGCCTTTTCGCCATCGGCCACCGGCGAGGGCGAGCACAGGTTGTTTCGCGGATACCGGCGGTCGTCCGAGCCGACGGTCTTCTGCCAGAGCCGCTCGCCGGTCTTCTCATCGAGGCAGATAGCGACAAACTCGTCCCTGCCGCTGACCATCGACGACACAAACACCCGCCCGTTGCTGATCACGGCCGTCGCCCCGCTGGGCCCCGGCAAAGGGGCCACCCACGCGGCCTTCTCGAAATCCAGATGGTCCGGCAGGTCCGTCTCATCCGACGCCCCATTAAAATACGGCCCGCGCCACTGCGCCCAGTCACCCGCTTGAACAGCGACCGCCAGGCACAAGATCAGGGGGACAGCGGCTGAATTAAGGCGTCGTATCATCGAGTTCTGCCCTTTCGCTTGTATGAAAGGCCTGTCATATCCGTGGCCCGGATGCTTCGCTGCGCTCGGCATGACAGGCATGTTCGTCTTTTCGGCTGCGTGGCGGCGCAGGGATCACCCC
>DDXG01000233.1 GCA_002347125.1 Phycisphaerales bacterium UBA2266 | reverse complement strand
GATGGCCACATCGCCCGATGGAAGGCCCTGCTGCGGCAGACCGCGTGACTCGATCCATCATCCAACGGAGACTCATCCATGAATCGTAGAGCATTCCTGAGAATGACGGCGGCGGGGTTGGGGGCTCTGGCTTTGCCGGAATTGGCGCAAGGGCGTGCCGGGAACAGTAATAAGCCCAATGTGCTGTTCATGGCGATTGACGACCTCAACGACTGGATCGGCTGTCTGGGTGGCCATCCCGATGTCAAAACGCCGAACATGGACCGCCTGGCGGCCAGGGGGGTGCTCTTTACGAATGCCCACTGCTGCGCGCCGGCGTGCAACCCCTCGCGGGCGAGCCTGATGACGGGGATACTGCCGTCGACCTCAGGGGTCTACCACAATCCCAATCCGTGGCGGCGCAGCGGGGTGCTCAAGGACGCGGTGACGATTCCGCAGCACTTCATGGCGCACGGCTACCGGGTCGTTGGCGGCGGCAAGATATATCACGGGGGATTCCCCGATCCGCCGTCGTGGCAGGAGTACTTCCCCTCGCAGACCCGCAGCCAGCCGCAGGACCCGATGCCCGCGAATCGGCCGCTCAACGGGATACCCAATACGGCCCACTTCGACTGGGGGCCCCTGGACGTGGGCGATGAGGAGATGGGCGACTACAAGGTGGCGGACTGGGCGATCTCGGAACTGAACAAGAGGCACGACCGGCCGTTCTTCCTGGGCTGTGGGTTCTTCCGGCCGCACCTGCCGTGGTACGTGCCGCAAAAGTACTTTGACATGTATCCACTGGATAAGGTAACGCTGCCGAATATCAACGACGACGATCTGGCCGATGTGCCGCCCATCGGCCGGCAGATGGCCAAACCCCAGGGCGATCACAAGAAGGTGATCGACCACAACCAGTGGCGAAAAGCCGTGCAGGCCTATCTGGCGTCCATCAGTTGGACCGATACCTGCGTCGGCCGGGTCATCGACGCGCTGGAAGAAAGCCCCTATGCCGATAATACGATCATCGTCTTCTGGGGCGACCACGGCTGGCACCTGGGCGAGAAGCTGCACTGGCGCAAGTTCGCCCTCTGGGAGGAGGCCACTCATGCCCCGCTGATGTTCGTCGCGCCGGGTCTGACGAAGCCGGGCGGCCGGTGCAGCCGCGCCGTCAGTTTCTCGGCGATCTACCCGACGCTGATCGAACTGGCGAGATTGGCGCCAAAACCCGAACTGGAGGGTAGCAGCCTCGTGCCCCTGCTCAAAGACCCGAACACCCCGTGGGACCGCCCGGCCCTGACCACGCACGGCAAGGACAATCACTCCCTGCGTGATGAACGCTGGCGGTATATCCGCTACAGCGACGGGATGGAGGAACTCTACGACCACGATGCGGACCCGCTGGAGTGGAAGAACCTGGCCTCGGACGCCCGGTACGCGGACGTGAAAGAGCGTCTGGCGGCGTTTCTGCCAGCGAAGAACGTGGCGGAGATCGGGAAGGGACTTCAAACTCAGAACTGAAAACCCAAAGCCAAAACCCAAAACCTGACTCACCGCCGAGACCGCGGAGAACGCAGAGGTGATCTTCATTGAAGGTCTCTCCGCGGTCTCTGCGTTCTCTGCGGTAAATCGATCGTCCCCAACGAGGGTTGAGGGTTGAGATAACTGGGAGAACTGAAAGGGTCCGGTACATTTTCCGCGGATAATGCACCCGCCTGCTCTGCTGTTCAGACGGAAAATGTACCGGACCCCTTAAATTGCGGCCGTGAAAAAAATTTCAAAAAACGCAAACTTTTTTCGTTGACTTTGCATAGTATGTAATACATACTATCATGTGCAGCACCGAATCACGTGGTGTTGAGTCGATTGCAGCGCGATGCGGGGCCGGTTGGCAAGGCCCCGCTCGCCGGACTTAAGGAGACGAAAATGAAGTTCGAGAGTCAACTATTGAAGGGCGTGGCCCCGGTGGTGGTGCTGGAGGTGCTGTCGCGGGGGGCGATGTACGGCTATGAACTCAGCCAGGCCATCGAGCAGCGCAGCGGGGATGTTCTGACCCTGGGCAAAGGCACGCTCTATCCGCTGCTCTACAACCTGGAGGCCAAGAAGCTGATCGCCGGCCGCTGGGAGCAGGCGGACTCCGGCCGAAAACGGCGTTACTACTCCATCACGGGCAAGGGCAAGGACGAACTGGCCGCCCGCAAGGCGCAGCTCAAAAAGCTCACCGCCTGTCTGAACCTCGTCTTCGAGGGCTCTCTGGCGATGGCCTGACCGGCCGCCGGGTGCGTTGGCCCCTGTTTACCGCCGGATCGACCGGCGGCATCGTGTAGCCAGTTCAAGGAGACATCTGCCATGGTCCAACAGGAAGAGCCCAAACTCACTGAGACGCTGCCGGAAGCAGCCGAAGCCTTCATTACCGCCGTGGTCAGGAAGATGAGGTATCGCCGCAAGGTCCGTCAGGAGGTCCGCGAGGAATTGACGGCGCATCTTCTCGACAGCCTTCGGGATTGCGCCGACGCCCAGCAGCGCACCAAGCGGGTGCGCGAACTGCTGGCGGAGTTCGGCGACGTGAAGATGCTGGCGATACTGCTGCGGCGGGCGAAGAAGCGGTGTCGCCCGGCCTGGCGGACGGCCGTGGTCCGGATGTTCCAGATCGCCGGGGCGGCCCTGCTGGCCTTCGTGCTATACGCGGTGTGGTTCTCGATGGGCCGGCCCACGATCCGCACCGACTATCTGGCCATGATGAACGAGAAAGCCCGGCCGCAGGTCGCCGACGCCGACAACGCCTGGGCCTGCTACGACAAGGCCATCGCCCTGTTCAAGGCCCCGTCGGACATGATCCGCCAGACCATCGGCAAGGACGCCCGAGACCGGGACTTCGTCACAATAGGCGAGCTGGAGGCCCTGCTGGCGGCTAATCGTCAGACGGTTGCCCGGTACGTTCAGGAGAACGGGCCCCGGATCGCCGACCTCGACAGCGAACTGAAGACGATGGCCGACGAGGCCTTCGTCAGGGGCCTCATGCCGCTTGTGGTTAGCGTCGAGTCGGACGTCCCGTCATGGCGGCGATTTGATGAGGCCGTCGAGGCCCTCTGCTACCGCATACAACAGGCCGTCCAACAGGGCGACGCCCCGGCCGGCCCGATGGAGCCCGTCTTTGGCGGATACGGAGGCACGCAATTGGCGTGCGATCCGAACCTTGCCCCGGACGCGCGCCTGATGGCGTGGGCCGGACAGCGCACGCAGCCACAGCGGGCAGCCGCCCAGAAAGCCCTGGATGCGGCGGCGATGGCGTACTGGCTGGACCATCCCCAGCCGCCGGCCGACGCGATGCTGGCGAATCTGTGCCCTTATGAGATCGATGCGATGGAAAAGTGGCTGGCCGACAATGAGGCGGCGTGGGCGGCCTTCGTCGAAGGCGGCCGGCGGCGGTACTGCTACCGTCCGTACTCGCTCGTCGAGGGGGCGGACCGCAACTGGCTCATGGCCGTGGGGATTCCCCATCTGGGCTCGCTGCGGGACCTGGCCAGACTGGGGCAGTGGCGAAGCCGCCTGGCCCTGCGCGAGGGCACGGCCGGGGCGGCACTGGATAACTGCGCGGCGGTGGCGCGGGCGGCCCGGCACTGGCAGAACAAAGGGACGATTATCGAGCAGCTTGTTGGCGCGTCGATGGCCCGGCTGGCGCGTGATCAGGTGCTGGAGATCCTGGACAGCGCCAAGCCCTCGGCGGCGGACATCGACCGCACGACGGCGGCGCTCAAGGGGCTCTATGACCAGGGGTATCCCGTGCTCGACCTGGAATTCGAGCGGATGAGCCTCATGGACATCATCCAGCACGTCTTCACCGACGGCGGACCCGGCGGCGGCCACCTGATCGGGGGCGAAGTGCTGCGTCTGGAGCCTCTCGTGGCCGAGGGTCCTGAACCTGGGGTTGGGATGAAAGCGGTCGGGACGGCCCTGGGCATTGTGCACGCCCGGCGCAACGCGACACAGGCGATGGCCAACGAGATGTTCGACAACGCCGTGCGGCGCTCGAAGCTGACGCCCTTTGAACGCAGGAGTTCCGGCATACCCGCGATAGATCAACTGCTGGAATCCAGGCATCCATACCGCTATGCCCTGCTTCACATGATGCTGCCGGCGCTGGATCGCGCGTCGGAGCTGGTATTCCAGGGTCGGGACATGCACGAGGCGACGCTGACGATTTTGGCGCTGCAGCGCCGCCACGCGGAAAAGGGGGCCTACCCCGAGACGCTGTCGGTGCTGGTCGATGAGAAGTGGCTCGACCAACTGCCGATGGATCCGTTCAGCGACAAACCCCTGGTCTATCGTCGCACCGCAGATAGCTTCATCCTCTACAGCGTCTGGACGGACTTCACGGACAATGGAGGAACGACGCTCTACGGCCACAGCGGACGGCCCAAGGTCGGCGCACGGGACGACGGGGCCGACTGGGTGTACTGGCCGATTCCGCGAGCCAGGCCGGTCGACGCCGAATCCAGGCAGGCCTACCGGCGCGAACAGCAGGAGAGCAGGCTGCTGGTCGCACCGCGATAACCCATTCCCACACTTGCACACCGACCCGCCCGGGCGTATGATGGGCCATATCGGGCGCGTGCAGCACGTCCGACGGTCGCCGGCGACGCGCCGACGACGGCTTTGATGTCTTTTGCCCGGAGGCATGATATGTGCAGCGGCAGCCGGTGTCCCCTCAAGTGTGACGGTTCTCATGGAATATCGCGCAGGGATTTCCTCCGCGGGTCGGCGGGCATTGCGGCCGGCTCGGTCCTGCTCGGCGGGTGTGGCTCGATGATGACCGAGCCAAGGGCCGCGGCCAGTCCGATCCTCCCCTGCGGCCCGGCGTCGAGGTGCACGCCGAAGCTCAGGGCGGCATTCGTGCGGCGGCAGGAGGATTACGGCATGCTCTGGCCGGGCGCCGTCTATGACGGGCAGGCGGCGCGGGCCATGTACACCGAGAGGATCACCGCCACCGCCGAGCGGCTCGGGGCGTCGCTCGATATGCGGCCGGAGCCCATCTACAGCCTGGCCGAGGCCGATGCCTGGATTGCCGAGGCCGAGAACGCCAAAGCCGACGGGCTGTTCCTCGTCGTGCTGGACCGCCAGAAGCACGCCTGGCCGACCGCCCAGAAGGTGGCGGCCAGCCCCATCCCCTCGATCTGCTACTCGCCGCTGGGCACGTCTTTTACCACCAACACCATCCACCTGGCCGAGACGCCGGGCAACGTCGTCTATTCCACGAAC
>DDXG01000381.1 GCA_002347125.1 Phycisphaerales bacterium UBA2266 | reverse complement strand
TGAACAAGGTGGACCAGGTGGACGACCCGGAACTGTTGGATCTGGTTGAGCTGGAGATCCGCGACCTGTTGAGCAAGTACGAGTTCCCGGGCGATGAGATTCCAATCATCAGGGGCGCGGCGCTGGCGGCGATGGAGTGCGAGGGCAAGGACGACGAGGCCTGCAAGTGCATCGACGAGTTGATGGAGGCGGTCGACTCCTATTTCCCGCTTCCTCAGCGAGACATTGATAAGCCGTTCTTGATGCCGATTGAAGACGTTTTCAGCATCAAGGGGCGCGGGACGGTGGGCACGGGTCGCGTGGACCGCGGAGTCGTCCATGTCGGCGACGAAGTCGAGATTGTCGGCCTGGCCAAGGATATCCGCAAGACGGTTTGCACGGGCGTCGAGATGTTCAACAAGACGCTGGACGAGGGGCAGGCCGGCGACAACGTGGGCCTGTTGCTGCGAGGCGTCGAGAAGAAAGAACTGCTTCGCGGCCAAGTGGTCGCGGCGCCGGGCAGCATCACGCCGCACACGAAGTTCGAGTCTGAAGTGTACGTGCTGGGGAAGGAGGAAGGCGGCCGTCATACGCCGTTCTTCGCCGGTTATCGTCCGCAGTTCTATTTCCGCACAACGGACGTCACCGGGCATGTGGAGTCGCTCAAGAGCCGTGAGGGCAAGCCGGCGGAGATGTGTATGCCGGGCGACAACATCGCCATGGAAGTGCACATCATCGCCCCGATCGCCATGGAAGAAGGGTTGCGTTTCGCCATCCGTGAGGGTGGACGGACCGTGGGCGCCGGTGTTGTTACGAAGGTGATCGAATAGACGCGTCCGTCGCGGCGGACCGCAGGTCGGACAATCGATTTTGAAGGTGACGTGGTCGCGGCGGAATCCGTCGCGACCACGCTTGTCGCAGCGGACATAGGTGGCGACGGCCGGGCGCCGGTTGCCGCGGCTGTTCGGCAGGGACCAGTCTTATATGGCCAAGAAAACCAAAAGAGAATACATTTCGCTCGAATGCAGTGAGTGCGGCCGGCGGGAGTACAGAACGGAGGTCAGCGTGGCCGAGGGCACTCCGAAGTTCACGTTGAAGAAGTTCTGTAAGACCGAGCGTAAGCATACGGCGCATAAGATTCGCCGCAAGTAGCGACGAGCCCGCCGCACGAGTGTTTGAAGGAGTCATAGGCCAGTAGCTCAATTTGGNNCAAAACCGAAGGTTGGGGGTTCGACTCCCTCCTGGCCTGTTTTGACCACGGGGTCGACAGTCGGCCCGTCTGCCGGGCATGAAGTCAGGGTTAGGGTTCACGATATGACGTTTGACATCTATAAACGCGGGCAGGGCAAGTACACCCGGCTGGGCAGCGCCTTCGCGGGCGCCTTGATTTCCGGTTTGGGCAGCTACACCCTGTACAACACGCAGCTTCGGGCGACGGATCTGAGTCTGTGGGCGCAGGCCCTCGTGCCCGTTGGGCTGTTCGTGGCTTTGTGCGTTTTGGTGTTCTGGCTGGTCAACAAGCCGTCGGTGGCGGATTTCATGATCGCCGCCGAGGGCGAAATGAAGAAGGTCAGTTGGTCCAGCCGGCAGGAAATCACGGTCTCGACGATTATCGTGATCGTCGTGGTTGTGGTGATGGCGGGGTTGATCGGCATAACCGACGTGATCTTCCAGGTCATCTTCCGTACGATTCTGGTCTAGCCGGCCTTATGATGATTGCAACCCCTTTCGAATGAGACGCCTGTTGCGAGAGGTCTGATACTACGATGCAATGGTACGTTCTACGAGTCGCGGCGAACAAGGAACTCCAGGTCAGGGAGGCCCTCCAGCAGAAGGTGGAGAAGGAGGGTCTGCACGAGATCGTGGGGCGCATCGAGGTTCCGGTCGAGCAGATCAAGCGGATCCGCGGCAACAAGCAGACCGTACACAGGCGAAAACTGTATCCCGGTTACGTTTTCATGGAGATGCAGTCGGAGGCCGATGGGCGCGTGCCGGAAAAAGCGTGGTTCCTGATCAAGGGAACGGGGGGCGTCGGGGATTTCATCGGCACCGAAGGCATTCCGACGCCGATGCGGGACACCGACGTGGCCAAGATGCTGCTCGAAGCCGAGAAGCCCGAAGAAGCGCCGAGCATCAAGGTGGAGTTCAAGAAGGGTGATATGATTAAGATTCGCGAGGGCGCGTTCGAGAATTTTGAGGGCGTGGTCGACTCGATCGACGCGGAACGCGGCATCGTGAAGGTGATTGTGACGATCTTCGGCAGAAGCACGCCGCTGGATATCGAGTACTGGCAGATAGAGAAGATGTGAGTTTTTCCGCCGGGGACGACAACGGCGGGATCCAGTGAATTTGCGNNCTCCCGGCGGACAAGCGACCCCCGCCCCGCCCATCGGTCCGGCTCTGGGTCAGCACGGGGTGAACATCGGGCAGTTCGTCTCTCAGTTTAACGAGCGAACGAAGGAACTGGCCGGGACGGTGGTTCCGGTGGTGCTGACGGTGTACTCGGACAGGAGTTTCTCATTTGAGGTCAAGAGCCCTCCGGCGGCGGTGCTGCTCAAGAAGGCGGCGGGGCTGGCCAAGGGCAGCGGCAACGCGAGCACGGAGACAGTCGGAACGGTGACGGCCGAGCAGGTGCGCCAGATCGCTGAGACGAAGTTCCAGGACCTCAACGCCTTCGATATGGACGCCGCCGTGAAGGTTATTGAAGGCACGGCCCGAAGCATGGGCATCAAGGTTGACAGGCAGTAGCACGCCCGCCGATAAGGGCGGCTTGGTTTTTTCAAGAGATACGCAGATGAGACTGAGAAGCAAGAGATACAGAAAGCAGGCCGAGCAGGCAACCCAGGAGGCGATGTCGCTTCCGGACGCCGTGGCGAAAGTCAAGTCGTTCACCTCGGCGAAATTCGATCAGACGGTGGAATGTGTGATGCAACTCGGCATCGATCCCAAGCAGGCGGACCAGCTTGTGCGGGGATCGCTGTCGCTGCCTCACGGGATCGGCAAGCAGAAGAAGGTGATTGCGTTCTGCGACGATACCGAGGCGGAGGCGGTGAAGAAGGCCGGGGCGATAGAGGCCGGGTGCGACGCATTGATCCAGAAGGTGATGGACGGCTGGATGGACTTCGATGTGGCGATTGCCTCGCCGAAGGTCATGGGAAAGGCCGGGAAACTCGGGCGGGTGTTGGGTCCGCAGGGGAAGATGCCGTCGCCCAAGAACGGAACGGTGACCTCGGACGTGAAGACCGCGGTGGCGGAGTTCGCCGCCGGCAAGGTCGAGTTTCGCAACGACGCCGGAGGCAATGTGCATGTGGTGGTGGGCAAGCAGAGCTTCGACGCCAAGAAGCTGATTGAGAACATCGAGGCTCTCGTTTCGCATATCAAAGCGGCCAAGCCCAGCGCATCCAAGGGCACCTATCTTAAGAAGGTGTGCATTTGTGCGACGATGAGCCCCAGCGTCACGGTGAGTATGTAGGAAGCGGATTCGGCGGTTTGACCGGCTTATTCAGGAACCAGGTGGACCATGAGCAAATCTGTAAAAGACATGCTGCTGCAGGATTTTGAGCAGCGGATCGTCAGTGAGAATATCGACAGTTTTCTGATCATCAACACCAAGGGCATTTCCGGCAAGGACAATAATCGCCTGCGGGGTGAGTTGAAGGCCAAAGGCATGAGATTGCTCGTGGTCAGGAATTCGCTGTTTCGCAGGGCGCTGGCGAGCCGGGGCATGGAGGCGGCCGGGTCATTGTTCACAGGGCCTTGCACGGTTGCTTACGGCGGCGACAGCATTATCGACGTTGCCAAGGAGATGACCGGTTGGCTCAAGAAGATCAAAGAACTGGAGATTCGCGGCGCGTATCTGGATGGCTCGGCGCTGGATGGCGGGGGGGCTGAAGCATTGGCGCAAATGCCGACGCGGGCGGAACTGCTGGGCCAGGTGGTCATGCGGATTCTGTCTGCGGGCGCCCGGGTGGCCGGGGCGATCGCCGGTCCGGGCGGCGTCATTGCCGGCTGCGTCAAGACCCTGTCGGACGTCGACAAGGAAGCAGCGTAGCGAGGGGTATCTCGCAAGACGACGGGCATTGCCGACGTCGGTTGCCGTGTCGGCTCGTGGATCGGGCCGCCCGGCTGGATTAGCCTGTCGCACACATCAATTTGGACTATTGAGATTGCCTGGGCGGCTGTCCCCCCAAGGGGGTTAAACGAGACGGCGTAGTCTCGGCACCCGCAGGGCATTGGACACAAGGAGTCACTGAAACATGTCAGACGAAGAGAAAGCCCAGATCGCTGCAGCCAGGAGCTGGAGCCCCGAGATCAAGGAGATCGGCGATAAGATCGTTACGTTGACGCTGATGCAGGCCAAGGAGCTTGGCGATTATTTGGAGCAAGTGCACGGCATCAAGCCGGCCGGCGGGGCCGTCATGATGGCCGGCCCGGCGGTCGGAGCAGGTGCCGCGGCCGAGGAGGCCGTCGAGAAGACCAGTTTCGACGTTATTCTCAAGGGTTTCGGCGACAAGAAGATCCAGGTCATCAAGGAAGTGCGTGCCTTGACGGGTCTGGGCCTCAAGGAAGCCAAGGACCTGGTGGATGGCGTGCCCAAGCCGGTGAAGACCGGGGTCAGCAAGGAAGAGGCCGAAGCGGCCCGCAAGCAGCTCGAAGAGGCCGGAGCCGCCGTGGAGATCGCCTGAGCCGCGTTCGCGGCGAATTCCGTGAGCGTCGCGCGGTCGGGCGAAACCGGGGCCTTCATGAACTTTGGAGCATCAGATGAGTCTTGAAAACGTCCGCTATTTTGGCAGAGTCAAGGATGCCGTCGAAATCCCGAATCTGGTGGCTATCCAGCGCGAGGGTTACGATCGGTTTCTGCAGCGCGAGATTGCGCCGACGCGCCGCAAGGACCAGGGTTTGGAGTCCTTGTTCCGCGAGGTATTCCCGATCGAGAGCTACAACAAGAAGCTCGTCATGGAGTATCTCTACTACGAACTGGAGCGTCCGCACTACACGCCGATGGAGTGCCGCCAGTTGCGTTTGACGTTCGGCTATCCGCTGAAGATTCACTGCCGGCTCCGCAGCCAGGAAGGCGACGATATCGCCGAACAGGGCATCTACATCGGTGAAATGCCGGTGATGATCGGCGGCGGCGAGTTCATCGTCAACGGCGCCATTCGCGTGATCGTCAGCCAGTTGCACCGCAGCCCGGGTGTCGATTTCCTGATTGAGAGCAAGGAAGGCGACCGCGTGCTGCACGGCGGACGCGTGATTCCCCAGCGGGGAAGCTGGATCGAGATAAGTGTGACGCACAAGGACGTCCTGATCGTGAAGATCGACCAGTCGAGCAAGATACCGTCGACGATCTTTCTGCGGGCGATCTCGGCCGATTACGGAACGACCGAGTCGATCCTCCGGTTGTTCTACCCGACCAAGACGGTGCCGGTCTCGAAGCTGACGCCGACCATGTGGGCGGTCGGTCCGGTGGTGGATACGGAAACCGGCGAGATCATCGTCAAGTCCGGCGGCCAGATCGCCGACCGCGTGTCGGTCATCCAGCAGAGCGGCATCAAGAGCCTCGAGGTCATTGACGAGGTTCGCGACGCGATCATCCTGAACACGCTGGCGGAGGACGACTGCGAAAGCCACGAGCAGGCGCTGCTCAAGTTCTATATGCGGCTGCGGCCGGGCAATCCGCCCAACCAGGAGAAGGCCGAGCTGTTTTTCCATGAGAAGTTCTTCGACCCGAACCGGTATCGCCTGGGCATGGTGGGGCGCTTCCGGCTCAATCGCAAGCTCAATCAGCAGGTCGACGAAAACGAGATGACGCTTCGTCCCGATGACTTCCTCAATACGATGCGGTACATCATCGGTTTGCGGAACAATGAAGGCGAGGTCGATGATATCGACCACCTGGGCAATCGCCGGCTTCGGACGATCGATGAACTGGCGGCCGACGAAATCCGCAAGGGTCTTCTTAAGCTGCGCAAGACGGTCCAGGAGCGCATGAGCATGCGCAAGGACACGGAAGAGCCCCTTCGCGTGGCGGACCTGATCAACTCCAAGAGCGTCTCCAGCAGCATCAACTACTTCTTCGGCCGCGGCGAATTGAGCCAGGTCGTGGACCAGACGAATGCCCTGAGTCAGTTGACGCATGAACGGCGTCTGTCGGCGCTGGGGCCGGGCGGCCTGAACCGTCGGCGCGCCGGCTTTGAGGTGCGGGACGTGCACATCAGCCACTACGGCCGCATCTGCCCCATTGAAACGCCGGAAGGGACGAACATCGGCCTGATCTCATCGCTGGCCATCTTCGCGACGGTCGATGAGTATGGATTCCTGCTGACGCCGTATCTGGTGGTCAGGAACGGCCAGGTAACCGACAAGGTCGCGTACCTCCGCGCCGATGAGGACATGAGGTCCATCATCGCGGCGCCGAACACGACGGATCCGAAGACTCAGCGGATTCACAAGGGCCGCGTTCTGGTCATGCGGGACGGTGAGCTGGACCAGGCCGACAGTGAAGAAGTCCAGTACGTGGATGTTTCCACCAAGCAGACGCTCGGCATCTCGGCGGCGTTGATTCCCTTCGTCGAACACGACGACGCCAACCGCGCCCTAATGGGGTCCAACATGCAGCGTCAAGCGGTCCCGCTCCTGCGGACCAAGCCCCCCCTGGTGGGCACGGGCATGGAGCAGGTGGTCGGCCAGAACTCCAGCATGGTCGTGCGGGCGGACAGCCCCGGGACGGTCACGGCCGTCGATGCGACCCGGATCGTTATTAATCATACCGACGAATACGAGCTGGCCAAGTTCATCGGACTCAACGAGCGCACCTGCCTCAACCAGAAGCCGATCGTCAAGCTCGGCGAGAAGGTCAAGAAGGGCCAGATCATCGCCGACGGCGGCGGCACCACGGAAGGCGTGCTGTCGCTGGGCATGAATGTTCTAGTCGGATTCGTGTCATTCGACGGCTTCAACTTCGAGGACGCGATTATCGTCAGCGAACGCCTGTGCAAGGATGACAGCTTCACCAGTCTGCATATCGATGAGTTCACCGCCGAGGTCCGCGAAACGCGCCTCGGCAAGGAGGAATTCACGCGGGACATCCCGAATGTCAGCGAGAAGGCCCTTCGGAACCTCGACGAGTACGGCGTGGTCCGGGAAGGCACCCGGGTCTGTCCGGGCGATATTCTCGTGGGCAAGGTCGTTCCCAAGAGCAAGACGGAACTAACCCCCGAAGAGAAACTGCTGCACGCCATCTTCGGCCGGGCCGGCGAGGATGTCAAGAACGACTCGCTGGAGCTGCCCAGCGGCTACGAAGGGGTGGTCATCAAGACCGAGCGGTTCACCCGCCGCGGGGCCGCCTCGGACGAGGAGAAGAAGGCGCTGCAGGCCGAGATCAAGACGTATGAGGAAGAGATGCGGGCCAAGCAATGCACGACCTTTCGGCAGATGATCGAGGCCGTCCACGCCAAGCATGAGGTTGCCATCGTCGATCCCTCGACCCGCCAGCGGGCGGGGTTCAGCGAGGACGACGAGGTCGTTTCCGAGCAGATCGAGAACTTCGACATCAAATGGGCCAAGCCGGCCGCCGCCAGGGACGACGTGCAGAAGATCGTGGACAAGTACTGGCCCAAGATCAGGGAATTGCAGGAGGAGCGCAAACGCCGGGTCGAACGCCTCAAGCACGGCGACGAGCTTCCCAGCGGCGTGCTCCAGATGGTCAAGGTGTACGTCGCCATCAAGCGGACGCTGTCCATCGGCGACAAGATGGCCGGCCGTCA
>DDXG01000091.1 GCA_002347125.1 Phycisphaerales bacterium UBA2266 | reverse complement strand
CGAGAAGATGGCCGCCTTCGCGGCCGAGATGGTACGTGCCAAGCCCGAGAACCAGGAGGCCATACTGGCCGGACTAGAGTTCGAGCGGTGGCTGGAAGAGGCCTGCCGGCAGGCCCTCGATTGACGTGCCCATGTTAAGATGGGTAAGCATTCACGTTCACACTCCGGTTCGGATTTCTCTCTTTCTACCCGTAGTCTGAATCATCTCCTTATCCTAACTCCTTATAAATCCACATCTTTTCACACTCCGCCTCCTCTGTAATCTGAATCCCCCATTTTCAAACATCAACTTCACTTCTTCTCCATATCCCACCCCTCCATTCACTTAGCTCCATCCTTCATCTTCCCACACCACTTTGTTTCTATCCCATTATCCAAAAACACTCTCCGATCTGCCTTTCACGACCCTTCCTCTATCACCCCACCAGCCCCGGCCCGAAGGGCCGGGCAGGTGACTGAGCCGAAGGCGAAGTCGCCCAAAGTGTGTCTCCAAGACACACTTTCCCCTCCCATCAGAATCTCTCTTTCTCTCTCTATCTCTCTCTGGCAAGACCCCGCGCTTGCCCCCTGAAACCCACCGTTTCCGCCACACCGCGACCACTCCCCTCCCCCGCCTCCTACCGCCTCTTCTCACCACAGCCTCTACTACCCAAACCACCCATCCACCGTACCTTTCCACAACACCAAACCACCTCACACCCAACCACAAACCACTCAAACCCCAACCGTCCACCACCTCAACTCAACGCTCCCTACCCAACCATCTCAGCCCCTCCTTTGGACATCAACCACCCCCTCAAAGCCTCACACTCCCGGCTACTCCACCACCCAATACCCCCACGTCTACTGGCCCCACAAGGCCTCCAGCCTCCGCCGCATCCTGGCCTTGCCGGCCTCCTCCAACTGCCAGATCTCATCCCGCAACCGCTTCGCCCGAAGCCACAACCTCGCCAGCATCACCATGTCCGCATCCGCAATATGCCCCAGCTCGATAATCCCCATCCTCAGGTGCTTCCACACCAGGTACTTGGCCTTTCCCGGAAGCCTCTCGCTTACAATGCCTATGCGTATGACCAGCTCCTTCAACTGCTCACGCAGCTTCTGTGCCTTGTACCGCAGCTTATCAAACCCGCCGCTGCACCGCTCGAAATCCACAGTCCCGAATGCGCCCCAATCCAGACCGCCGGACTCATCCGCCACGGCCCTGATAACGCCACCGCCGCCCTTCACAGGCAATGCCAGCACAGGGCCCCACTCCTGCCACAGGACCTGCCGCTCCAGCTCAGCCGGGTCCGCCAGTTCGCTGTCATCAAGCCCCGGCACACGGCCATACCGACCGGCCCTCCGCCTCGACAGAAGCGCCGATACCGGCACATCCTCCATCCCATCATCGTCATTCAACTCAACTGCGTCTTGCATCTTCGATGCCTCCGGCCAACCCACTCTGACGGTGGTTCGCCCATCTTTAATGGCGAACCGCCGTTCATCAACAGACTCCAAGCAAGGCCCTCTCAAGCAGACCCTTCGATAAACCTTTAGGCCTGCCGACCCCAAAGGGGGAAAGGTTTACGATAAAGGGTCTGCGTGGGCCTGACGTCCACAGCCATTGCTCCCACGACCCGGTCTACCGATACCAGTCAATCCACGATATCCCGCACACCGTCCTCAGCAGATCCACACCCAGCCTCGTAAACCTCACATGCACCTCATCGCCCACGACCTCGAACTGCACGTACTGCCCCGTATCAACTCCTGGATCAGCCTGCCACTCCTGCGAACAATCCACCTTGCCCAGGTACTCCAATCCACCCCCAAAGGGAGCACCCCTCAGCTTCACAAACGCCGCCGTCAACTCGAAGCCCTCCAGCCTCGGAGGCATCCCAGGCGACGTCCTGATGGCCAATACCAACTCGTCCGGCAGTTCTTCCACCCTTGCTGCTATCGTCAACGACGCAATCCCCCCGGTCACACGATAACCCGGCAGGTCCTCATCATAGCCTCCGGGCTCACCGGTCCAGCCGGCACCCTTGCCCAACACAACCTCAAACGGCCCCATACCCGGCTGGCCCTCATAGCCCTGCACAAACAGGGCCCAATCCAGGAAGTCCACCCTGCCCCCACGGTCTATGTCCTCGGCGAGCAGCACCCTCTCGGCCAGCCACATATCGGCCAAATCCAGCACATCCTTGAAATCCACAACCCCATCGGCATCGAAGTCCGCCGCCATCCCAATCCTCGACAGCGACAGGCTCGCCTCGGCCGTACCACCATAGGCGCCCATATTGACCCGGCCGCCATTGGGCCACAGTTCCTCTGAGAGATCCGAGTTCGGATCGCCCATATCAATGCACCGGCTGGTCACATCATCCACCGTCCATACCTGCAACAACGGATCCCACCGGCCGGCCTGCGAGCAAAGGTGATAATCGCTTTCGCCCTCCTGAGATCGGACAAAACACGAGTTCACATCGATATTGCCCGGCCCCCACTCGACCCTCCCCGGGCCATAGACACCGGCCAGACCACCCTCATAGCTGCAATACGAAACATCAACCGCTGCCCCTTCCCACACGATGATCGTAGAACCTTCACGCAGAATGCAGTTCCTCAGTACGGTCGTTCCGCCCGCAAGTACCTCCAGACCATCGTGCATTCTAACGAACGTGCAGTTCTCAAACACACCATGACAACCCGAGATCGCCGCCACCGGCGGTATCCTGTCGCATAGGTACGACGTATCGGCCACGATACAGTTCCTGATCAGCCCGTCACAGCCCCTGATCACACCGCCGCAGCCGGTCACGATTCCCTCAAGGATGCATCGCTCTATCGCCGCCTGCGTATGGGCCTTGCCCTCCGGGTCCACCTGCCAGTCGAAGCCTGCAATCGAGCCATGGACCTTGAAGCCCCGAAGCACACACTCAGGGCCCTCTGTACCCGCGAACTGGATAGACCCGTCAATGACCGTCCGTTTCACCGCAGACCAACCACGGTCTACCGTACTCGCCAGCACGATGTTCTTGCCCCTGAAGGCCAGGTCCTCCCGGTAGAGCCCCTCGGCAACGATGATCGTATCCCCGTCATTGGCATCATCAATCGCCTCCTGGATCCTGTCAAAGTCCGCCGGACCATCGTCATCCACCGTAATCGTCCTGGGCCCACGTCCAAACACCATCAGGCTATCCTGGCAAGCCCTGCAGTTGTTGCCCTCATCGGTCTCTACGACAACACCCGATGGCACACCCGCAACATAATCCGCATAAACGAGCACCCTGTACTGTCCGGCCGGGCAATCCACCGGCACCACGAACGCCGTCTCCACTCGATGCCCTTCATACGGAGCCAGCACCCCGTTGAACACCGCCGTACCCAGCAGAATATCTCCACTGTCCGCGACCGCATCCTGCGACAACAACACCGCCTCGGTCCAGGGCCCATACGCCGGTCCAAAGACCTCAACGCACCACGGATCCTCCGGAATGCACATCGTCCCGTTGTTCGCCACCAGCCATGATACGCTCAGCGCATCCCCCGCATGGACCTCTTTCGCTCCCAGCACCGTCGAAAAACCCGACGTGTACAAGTCCGGCAACCGCTCAGCCCACACCTCACGTGGCCAGCCTGCCATAACCCCCATCACGAGCATCAAACAGCGCCTTTTCATCGACATGCTCCTGACGCCAATTACCCCGCTATTGTACCGCAATCCAGCCCCCGAGTCAACCGGCCCTGTTCTCTGCTACACCTCGGCCCCGACCACCTGCCCACACTGCGGACAGTGCCTGACCGCCAGGTTATCCACCATGTGCTTACGCCACTCCTGGCCGGCCATAGCCCTGACCATCTCACGGCCCTTCTTACAGTAGAACCACACCCGCACATCCGCATCATCAGCCTTCCGAAACTCCCTTCGCTCGATATCCACCAGGAACTCTGCTCCCTCAAACTCCATTACCGGCAATAACCCACCCTCCATTCTCATCACCTCCCGAATCACTCTAAAGGCGATTCGCTCACGCCAAGGCGAATCGCCAACCATCAAACTCAAAACACGAACTCCTCCAGAACCATCTCACCCAATCCAAACCACTACTCATCCATCCCCCTATGCCCTACCGCCTCTTCATCCACCCAGTCCTCTTCTTCCCAGCTCATGCCCTTGCGTCCCGGCACCTTCCGAGTCGGCCCTGCCTTATACAGCCTACACGACTTCGGTCCATAGCAGAACGTCTCAAACCGATACCGCCTCTTCGACGGATTCCACTGATCGATAATCATCTCAACCGCCATCCTGCAACCCCAGATGCACCTTGAACACGGCCCCTCATACGTCCGAGCATCCAGCCTTCGATGACCTCTGGCCCTGTACACCTCCAGCTGCGGCGCCACTCCCAACCACGGCGCAGCCGAGTCCTTTTGTTCTGTACCTCGCTCCACTACCTTCAGCCTGCTGACCTTGTAGTACCCGGCTGTCTCCAGCCTCTCATCCTCCACAGACTCGCACTGCCCCGATACCACGTCTCCCACCTTGAGCCCATGCTTGGCCTGAGCCCCTTTGCCAATCGCCACCGTGAACTGCCTCTGTTCATCTCCAATGATACCCTCGACTGTCAGCACATAACCCAGATAGCTGTGACTGCGCTGATCAAACGACCTGGTCAACCGAATCCTCGGCTGAACCGAAACCAGCCTGCCCCTCCATGACAGCTTGTCCGGCTCCTTCTTCATGGCTCTACTCTCTTCCATAACCACCTGCCTGCTCTGCCAACCCCTGCTGCCAATCACCTACTTCCTGACCGCGCCGTCTTTGACCTCCGGCCCGATCTGCACGGCCGTCTTGGCCCCGCTCAGATCATTGCCCGCCAAAGATATATCATTCGTCTTCTCTCCCATTACTTTCAAGAACACCTCTGTCCCGGACTCTGCCTTGCAGCCTGACAGAAACCCATCCTCACAATTGTCCATGACCACCACCGCTGCTGCTTTGCCCATGCCACCCGATATCCGCCGCACATGGCTCACATCCGCCCCCTCAACGCTATTCAGCCACAAAGCCGCCCTCGGGAACCTGCTGTAGACCTCCTCCGGAATGAACACCCGCAGATGATCCACCGTCAGACCCCTGATATTCGCCATCGTCGCATACGACTGCTGCCGTGCAAACTCCGTGGGCCTTCTATCCTCTGTCGCCTGCGTACTGCCTCCTACGTGCTTCCTGCGCTGCGAGTAATCGAAGCCCCGGTCCACCCTCAACGTAACATTCCTCAATACCACGTTCTCAATATTCCTCCGGCTCATCCCCTGTATCAGGATCCCGTTGTCGCTGACAATGCTGATATCCGAAAACGTCAGGTCCCGGATCCTTCCCACGCGAGAGCCCGGCTGACGCCTCTCGATGTCCACGAAGATCGGGTATATCCCATTGGCCAGAGACTCGTTCACCAGCTCCGGTCTGCGGATCGTCTCAATCGAGCAGTTCGAGAAGCTGATCCTCTCGGCCGTCGCCCCATCTTTGATATACATCCCGATCCCCACCGTCGAATCCCGTATGACGCAGTTCGACACCTGGATGTTACGAAAGTCGCTCGCCGACTCCGTCCCGATCTTGATGGCCGTCGCATTCGACGACATCGTACAGTTCGTCACAACGACATCTTCGCACGGTACGCCTTCTCGTGTTTTGCACACGATGCAGTCATCTCCCGCGATGATATAGCAATTCGAGATATGCACGTTCCTGCACGACACCGGATCAATGCCGTCGGCGTTCACGCGGTAGTAATTGTTCAATATGCTCACGCCCGTGATAAACACCCGCTCACAGAACTCCAGGTCAAAGGTCCAACTGTCGCTGTACCGCACCGTCACATCCCTGATTACCACGTTCTTGCACCGCACAAACCGCAGGATCCCCACTCTGAAATCCGGCCTCGGCTTGTCATCGCCTCGCCTGCGTCCAAGATCCTCCTCGCCTGTTCCGTGAATCACTCCCCGGCCCTCGATCGTGATATTCTCCTGGTCCTCGGCATACAGGAACCGGTTCCCATCCTTGTAGTGCTCCTGCTTACCACTGACCCACAGCGTGGCCCCCGCCTCCAGGTGCAGGCTCACGTTGCTTCGCAGCCGAAGCCCGCCGCATCCGTAGTCTCCGGCCGGAACACACACCACACCGCCCCCGGCCGCTGCACAGGTGTCTATCGCCTTCTGGATGGCCTGCGTATTGTCGGCCTCTCTCTGGGCAACAGCCCCATACTCCCCGATGTTGTACACGCCGCCATCTGCCGCTATTGAACCAGACAGAACCACCCAGGCGCCCAGGATCAACCAGTACTTCGACATAACCGTGCTCTCCGTACTTTGAAACACATACTGTCGCCGACAACTCGTAGGCTCATCTTACAGAACCCCTGCAAGAACAAAAGGGCCGATTCGGTGCCGAGTGGCCGCGGAACCGTGTTTCTCACCGGAGAATCTCCTTGCATTTCGACGTAGAGATTGCGAAAAAGGACGGCATGAACGGGCTCAGTCGTAGAAGGTTTCTGCAGCAATCCGGGGTCGCGGCGACCGGTATTGCCCTGGCAAGCTCCCAACGGACAAATGCTGGGGCCGGTGCCAATGACAGGGTGGTGATTGGCATGATCGGTCCCGGGGGGCACGGCTCCGGTCTTCTGAGATCCTTTGCCGCGCAAAAAGACGTCGAGGTCGCATACGTATGCGATCCGGATGCCCATCGTGCGAACCAAGCGGCCAATATCGTAAAGCAGTCGGCCGGCAAGTCCCCCGAAATCGTGGCCGATCTGCGCCGTGTGCTCGATGACAAAGGGGTGGATGCGGTGGTCATTGCCACACCGGACCACTGGCACGCCCCGGCAACCATCCTTGCCTGCGAGGCCGGCAAGCACGTCTATGTGGAGAAGCCCTGTTCACACAACATCCGCGAGGGGCGCCTGATGGTAGAGGCCGCCCGCCGCTGCCGGCGGCTTGTACAGGTTGGCACACAGAGTCGCAGCGCTGACTACATCATTCGCGCCATGCAATTGCTGCAGGAAGGCGCCATCGGGGATGTCCTCGTGGCCAAGGCCTGGAACAGTCAGTTGCGCGGCAACATCGGCAAGGCCAAGCCGAGTGATCCACCGGCCCATTTGGACTATGACTTGTGGCTGGGGCCTGCCCCCAGTGTTGCCTACCAGAGCAACTTCCTGCATTCAACCTGGCGATGGTTCTTCAGCTTTGGAACGGGCGATATCGGCAACGATGGAGTCCATGATATCGATATTGCCCGATGGGGCCTGGGCGGGCAGATACATCCCAACAGAGTGGCTGCATTGGGCGGCAAGTACTTCTTCGATGATGACCACCAATTTCCCGATACGCAGTATGTCGTGTTCGAATACGAAGACGTGGGCGGTCGCAAGAAGCAGTTGGTCTATGAACAGCGTCTCTGGTCGCCCTACGTACAGGAGGGCAGAGAAAACGGCAACGCCTTCTATGGCACCGAGGGCATGTTGGTCCTTGGCAAGCACGACGGCTGGCAACTCTACGGCCCGAGAAACGAGCTACGGGATCAGATGAAGGGTCAGTTGGATAGCACAGCACATCACCGCAACTTCCTCGATGCCATCAAGATGGGCAAAGATCTCAACGCGGACATCGAGATCGGTCACCTCTCTGCAGCCCTGGCTCATCTGGGCAATATTGCTGCGCGCGTGGGACGCGTCCTTCGCTTCGATCCCCAGACCGAGACCGTCACGGATGATGACGAGGCCAATGCCCTTGTGCGTCGCCAGTATCGGGTCGGCCATTGGGCCATACCGGCGGGCGTTTAGGACCAAAGACGGCTATGAGACGACGAGATTTTCTTGTGGGCACCACACTTGGTCTGACAGCCGCATCAGCCGGTCGGCAGGCTGTCGGCAGTTCCGGTGCCGCCAAGTACCGCGTGGCAGTCATCGGCCACACAGGGCGGGGGGATTACGGCCATGGGCTGGACGTTGTCTGGAATGACATGGAACGCGTCGAAGTGGTGGCTGTTGCGGACGGCGATCCGCAAGGTCTTGCCGCTGCTGCTCAACGACTCAAGGCGCCCCGTTCCTACGCCGATTACCGCCGGATGATCGAAGCTGAGCATCCTCATATCGTGAGTGTTGCCGCCCGCTGGCTGGACCAACACCGAGACATGGTCTTGGCATGTGCCGAGGGCGGCTGCCATGTCTTTATGGAAAAACCCATGTGCCAGAATCTCGAGCAGGCGGATGAGATGATTGCCGCCCTCGAGAAGCGGAATCTCAAGCTGGCGATTGCCCATCAGACACGCTATAGCCCGGCATTGGGCCATGCCCGCAAGGCGATCTGGGATGGGTTGCTTGGTGATGTGCTTGAGATACGTGGGCGCGGAAAGGAGGACCGTAGGGGCGGGGGCGAAGATCTGATGGTGTTGGGTACACATATCATGGACTTGATGCGGTTCTTCGCAGGGGATCCGCAATGGTGCTTTTCCCGTGTCCGAGTTGACGGCCGTCCGGCGAGCCGAGACGACGTACGCGATGGGGCTGAGGGCATAGGCCCGCTTGCCGGCGATGAGAGTCATGCGATGTACCGTTTTGCCGGCCAGACTATGGGCTACTTCTCGACCCAGTGTGCCCGGCATGGGGCCGCCCAGCGCTTTGGTCTGCAAATCTATGGAAGCAAGGGGATTCTCACGACGACAACGGGGGCATTCCCGGAGGTCTGGTTCACAGAAGATCCCACCTGGCAGCCCGGCCGCAGTAAGGCCCCTTGGCGACGGATCTCCAGCGCCGGCATTGACATGCCAGAGACCAACAGCGATCCCCAGCAGCATTACGGCAATCGACTGATCGCTTCGGATCTGATCCGAACCATCGAAGCAGACACCCAGCCGATAGGCAGTATGTATGACGGCCGTGCCGCCCTGGAGATGATCCTCGCTGTCTACGAATCACACCGCCTTGGGACGCCCACACAATTCCCTCTGGCGACCCGAAGGCATCCGTTGGATTTGCTCTAGCAGCGACACGCTGGCCATCAAACCCCCGATACTGCTCAAAAGAAGACAGGCGGCCCTTACCCCCACTAGGGCCGCCTGAACCTATCGCTGCCTACGCTCCCACCTCTTCTTCGATGATGCCGTCCTCTCTGCCTTCCAACTGCGACTCTATGATGTGCTCGAACGACTTCTCCAGGCAGTAGATCGCCAGCGGGATCTCGTTCCTACCGAACGAACCGGAGGACTGCCACTTGCCGTCCTTGTCCTTGAAGCGTCGCTCCACAGTCGCTTTCAACGTAACGACCTTGCGTCCGTTGACCGATATCTCATTCTTCCACAGAGCCGCCGACACCTGGCCTGCTCTAACCTTATGGACAGGTTGCACCATTTGCTTTCACCTCGGGGACCCTATCTTCGTAAGGCCCTCCTTCTCATGGAATAGGAAGGAGGCCGTCTGGTGGGAGTTCCCAACGCCCGGCGCCACAGATTTCAGAACGTATACCCGCGGCCCACCCAATAGTGCCAGTCCTCCACCGCCTGCATGGTCTCATCATCAACAGCAATCGGTCGCAGCTGTGATAGCGGAACTGCCAGCCCGTGCTTATCCCACTTGATCTCAACAAATATCTCGTGCTCACATTCTTTGTCCGGCGCCAGGCAATGCACATCTACCTCGTCGCCCACCCACAACGGTGAAGTCGCCCTCTGGCCCACGCACTTGGCTGAAAACGGGAACCGAAGCCGGTCCTCCAGATAGCAGTACCATGCGGCAGCTCGTTCAGATTCATCGTACGCATCCACCACGATTTCCATTGTGATGCGATGCTCTCGCTGCGGGTCTTTCTTCGTCTTCTTCATGGCCACCGTGCCGTCCAGTATCTGGTCAATGAATTCGGCCGTTGCCATCGTAGCAACGTAGCCGCCTTAGTCAACAAGATCCAGATACCAGCCCGCTGTCCCAATGTACGAACCCAACAGCACACGCGGCCAGAAAGGCCTCATCTCACCGGCTCCAGCGAACAGCAAAGGCCGCGGCAATCACCCGTACTTCGCCATGACTTCCTCATGGCGGACACACTCGTCGTTGCCCATCTATCTGCATCACCGCAGAAGCGGCATATCGACCAGACCTATAGGTGTTTCGCCGGACGATTGAACCTTCTTGAACACCACACAGTACTCATGCCGGATGGGCACATCCTCGAGCTTGGGATAGCCCTTGCGGTCGCTCGTGCAGTGGTGCTGGAGCTTGATAATGATGCTGCGCAGTTGCCCATATGGGAAGTTCAGCACGTCTTTGACAATGGCGAAGTACCGGCCCTGCCTGCGGACATCGCCAATCAGCACCGCGAGCCTGCCCCCCAACTCCAGCGCCTCATAGCAGCGCCGCAGGCAGGCCATCAGAAGCTCCCGGAACCGCTCATAGTCCTCGCAGTTGCTCAGGTCCGCTGAACCGCTGCCGTAGCGGACGATGTTCCAGTACGGCGGGTGAATCCACACGAAATCGAACCGGCCGGGCAGTTCCTGCCGGGTCAGGTCAAAGCCTGTGCGAAGGTCGCCGCCCCAGTACCGAATGCCCTTGTTCTTGTACCGATTGAGCCCCTCAACCACGTCTCTACTCGTACCAGACCCCTCCATCGGGTCTGCGCAGGAGGCCACTTTGTAGCGAAGCAAGAGATCCTTCAACAGCCTCCCGTCACAATTGCCTCTGTACGAAGCCACACCCCAGGCCGAGCACCGCTGTGGATATGAAACTACCGACGTCATCTCCTCATCCTCAGCATAGATGTCGTAGAAGCCATCCCCCAGCCGGTCCAATAGCCCATCCTCCACCGCCTCGGATAATCGCGCCCGTATCGTGTGCTCAGGCGTGCCCGGTCTGTGCCGCAGCACCTCGATATGCAACTCCCGGATATGGCTGGCGCCGTTGCCGTCAACAAACTCCAGCAGCATCGTTCGTATACTCGTATCCGCCATTCCATCCACCTCCCCTGACCCAGTGCGGCCAGGACTCAAGGTTGGGGCCTGGCCGCCGCGACTGCCCCATCCAAACACCAGGTCCAGCGGTACCTTCCAAGGCCGAAGACGCAGTACGCCCCGGTCTTGCCAACACGCCGCCACACGTACCGGAAATGTGTTCTGTCCATGCAGGAATCTGTGCCTTCTGCCGCGTTTTCCCGGGTTTTCGCCTCGACAGACGCCCACATTCATGCTATAATTCGTACAGGATCCGGGGCGGATCCTTCTTTGACAGTGAGGAATGCAGTATGAGGATGCATTGCGGCATGAAGAACGCATGGGTGGCGCTGGTCGTTGGAATCACGACGTTTGGGGCCATTTCCGCAGGCGCACGAGTCATATACGTTGATGCCGATGTCAATACGCCGGGAGATGGGACGAGTTGGGCGACGGCATACAGGTCGCTACAGGACGGCTTGTCGGAGGCCACGGATGGAGATGAGGTCTGGGTGGCGAAAGGAACCTACCGTCCGGACGAAGGTGCAGGGTGGTCCGCCGGAGACCGCGCCAGCACATTCATGGTGCCGGGCGGCATGCGGTTGCTCGGCGGCTATGCGGGCGGCCATGCTCCGGATCCCAACGAGAGACCATGGCCACGTTACGGGACGATCCTTAGCGGTGACCTACAGAGAAACGACCAAGCCGGTTCGGGACGCCAGGACAATTCCTACCATGTGGTGACTGTGTACGGGGAAGGCACGGCAGTACTGGAGGGTCTGATCATTCGAGGAGGGTATGCCGACGACAAGGTTAACGCCGCCTTTGGAGGGGGTATCCTGGTTGCCGACGGCAACGTCGAACTGCGTGAGTGCCTCATCGAAGACAACTATGCGTTCTTTGGGGCAGGGGTCAGCACCAGCGGCAACTCGGTCTCGCTGGACAGGTGCGTATTCCGGTCCAATCAAACACTCTTCATCTATTCGCCAAGGGGTTCAACAGGGGGAAAGGGTGGAGGACTCTACTGCAGATCCACCGTAGTAACGGCCGTCAATTGTCTGTTCGAAGGCAACCGGGCTGATGACTACGGGGGTGCGATGTACTGTTGCGACGGCGCAGAAGTCCGTCTGCTTCATTGTACGATGACGGGCAACGGCGCTGCCTTCGGTGGTTCGGTCGCTTTGGATTCGCGTGCCGTCGCAGCATGCACCCTGGAGGCAGCCAACTGCATATTCTGGGATCAGAACAATGCGTTGGGCGTCCTTGACCAGGCAAACATCTCGGTCAACCACAGTTGCGTCAGAGGCGGTTGGACGGGTAATGAGATCGTTGTGGCCGATCCGAAGTTTGTCAAGAGTGCATGGGAAATCTTCGAACTCCATGGCGATTCCCCCTGTGTGGATGCCGGAGACAATGAGGCGGTGCCAACAGAAGTGGAGGTCGATCTCGGCGGCCGGCGCCGCCTGCTGGGCGAGAACGTTGATCTCGGCTGTTATGAATATGTACCCGGTCGCGTCGTATACGTGGATGGTCGCGCTACCGGCGCTCAGGACGGAACGCGCTGGCAGGACGCGATGAATAGTCTGCAGGATGCCTTGCAGGTCGTTCCCAGGGGCAACGAGATTCATGTCGCACAAGGTACCTACACGCCCGATGTCGGCCGCGAGGTCTCTCGCAGGGACCGACTGGCCTGTTTTCAGCTGGTAGACAATGTGGCGGTACGAGGAGGCTACGCCGGCCTCGGTGCAATTGACCCGAACGAGCGGGATATCGAGCGGTACGAGACCATTCTCAGCGGAGACCTGTGTGCCAATGATCCGGACTTCCTCGATTTCAGGGATCGTCGCCGGCCTTGGCCGCCCAATCCCCTCTTCTTGGACAACGCTGAAGTGATTGTCCGCGGTAGCGGTATTACCCGGACGGCCGTCTTGGACGGTTTCACGATGAAGTGGGCCTATGCGGGTAGTCCCAAAGGCGCCATGATGAACAGCGGCGCCAGTCCGACGGTGATGGACTGCACGTTCGCGGAGAATGCCTCGGTACAAGGCGCTGCCCTAGCGAACTATGACGGAAGCCATCCAGCCGTCCTGAAGTGCCGGTTCATACACAATGTCTCCGGCATGGGGTCAGCCATACTCAACAAGAACGACAGCAATCCGGAAGTGACGGACTGCCTGTTCCTTGAGAACTTTGCCGATGGGTCCGGCGGTGCGATAGCGAACTGGGGCGGCAGTCCGCTATTGACGAATTGTGTCTTCGAGCGGAATGAGGCGACTCACAATGGTGCGGCTGTTGCCACAGGACCGGGGAGCCCCGTCATGATCAACTGTGTTTTCGCCGAAAACAGCGCTGCTCGAAGCGGTGGGGCCCTGAGCTTCTGGCGTTATTTGGACGAGCCGGCGTGCGATGCCGTAGTGGTCAATTGCACGTTCGTGGCAAACGAAGCAACATCTGCAAGAGCGATCTTCTGCGACATACATAGTCAGTCGTTTCCTACATCGGCACGTGCCGTGAACTGCATATTCTGGGACGGCGGAGACGAAGTTGTGGCGGTAGGCAGTTCCACGGTAGAGATTACATACAGCACCGTCCAAGGTGGTTTCACCGGCGTTGGCAACGTCAGCTTCGATCCCGGGTTTGCGTTCGAGGGGGACTGGCGCTTGAGGCCGGGCTCGCCATGTATTGACGCCGGGACTAGCGCCGTTGGTGTGAACCTCCCCGTCACGGACATTGAAGGGCGGCCGAGAGTATTGGATGGGAATGGAGATTCCCATGCGGTCATCGATATGGGTGCGGTCGAATTCGACCCAGGTATTCGCCCTGTCATTGTGGCATTGCCACCGCGGCTGGATTGTGTGAACAACCCGGATGACGACCCTGACCAGTCGTGGGTGCTTCACATAGCCGGCAGCGGAGGCGGGACGCTGGAATGGGAGATACAGGAGGATTGTCCGTGGCTGGAGGTCTCGCCAGCCAGCGGTGTCTCGGATGGGCAAACAAATGAAATTACACTGCGAACCAACACTGCCGGCCTTGCCGTGGGAACGCGTCAGACCCTGTTGACCGTCGCCGACCAGAATGATCCTTCTAACCGAATCACCGTGCCTATCTCGATATCCATCAACAAACGACAGGTTCGAGTACCCGATGACCTATCAACTATCCAGGACGCGATCGACCATACCGTAGACGGCGGACAAGTCCTTCTGAGCCGAGGCATCCACAAGGGCCAGGGTAATCACCGGCTCGATTTCAAGGGTAAGGCGATCTCCGTGTGTGGCGAAGGCCGGCCGGGAGACTGCGTCATTGACTGCGAGAGGCTTGGACGGGGCTTCTGTTTCCATAACGGCGAAGGCCCCGACAGCGTCCTGGAGAATCTGACGATATGCGGCGCAATCGACCAACGCGGGGCGGCCATCTACTGCCGGGAGGCTGGGCCGACCATCCGCCACTGTATACTGGCGGGCAACGAAGCCAGGGAGATAGGCGGCGCCTTCTGTGTGGACTATTCAGACGTGAGATTCATTCACTGCACGATGGTCGGCAATCGAACCGGACAGGAGGGAGGCGCCGGTGCATGCATCAATTCGGCGAGGGCCTATTTCGAGAACTGCATCTTTACCGCAAACGTGGCCCCCAGCGGTGATCATCTGTCTCTTGGCGCAGGGGGATTCAACAAACCGAATACGGCGGCCGTCATGTACTACACCGCGATGGATCGGCCTGCTACGCGCATAACGATGCCCAGCAAGGGCGCCACGTTGGTGTGGGATGAGGGCAATATCGACTCCACCGCCGAATTCGCCGATGCAGGATACTGGGATCCCATGGGAACGCCGAATGACACCAACGATGATCTTTTTGTGCTGGGCGATTACCACCAAAGGAGCGAGGCAGGCCGGTGGGACGCCAACGCCGGCCGTTGGGTATACGACCCGACGACCAGCGATGGGATTGACGCAGGGTCCCCGTCCGTGCCGTATGCCGAAGAGGTCTGGCCCCATGGATTCAGGGTCAACATGGGGGCGTATGGAGCGACCAACGAAGCCAGTCTCTCCAATGACTCAACGGGCCACGCGGTGGACTTGAACTGGGATGGTTTTGTCACAAATCAGGATGTTGCCTTGTTCATGCGGGCCTGGCTGGAACAAGACTTGCTCCATAGGCAGGACTTCAACTGCGATGACATCGTCGACTTCGGAGATTTCGCCATGCTCATTGAGGCTTGGACCGACACTGTGACGCCGGGCCAGGCACATGATCCGTCGCCACCGTCGGGAACCCTGACCATTCACTGCCAAGCGACACTTCTCTGGCAAGCCGGCGAGGATACCGTATCGCATGACGTCTATTTTGGCATTGGCTCCACCCCCACATTCCGCTGTAACCAGAAGACGACATGGCTGACCGTGGACAACCTGGTACCGGACACCGTCTATTTCTGGCGTGTTGATGAAGTCGGACCGACCGGCACAACGACCGGACCGTTGTGGTGGTTCCGGACTACCTCCGAAGGATGCAGGTAGGGTACATAAGCCGTCAAAGATGGTGTCAGCAAGGACGACGATTCGCTTCGCAATCCCCGCGTGGCGTGTGTATTCTGATGGGGGCATGAGGGCCAAGTGCGCTTGTCAATCGCGACTTGGACCATTTGCCTCTGGCAAGCTCCGATGGGACCGTGAGGAGTGGCTCGATTCGGCGATAGGTCCTTTGGGAGAGATGGCACGTATTCACCTGTTATCGTCCACGTCGGCCTCTTCCGCCGAATCGGCCGTTGAGGGCACCGACCGACCCCCGCCATCGAGCGCCAATTGCCGCCCACCCGGACACTTGCAGAACCCGCCATCACCAAACCCCCATCGGTGCTCACAAGGATGGACCTCCAGACACTCGATCAGCAGCCCTCCGCCGATGACCTTGAGGACCGGCCGCATGTCGGGTATCTCCGACAGGCACCGCAAGTCGTGAGGGCAATTGCCCGGGCACAGGGGTTGTGCGAGTTTCCCGTACCCTTCGTTGGCGTGGCTCGGCTCCATACCGAAGATTTCGGCCTGTAGCCGGCCCACTTGAGCAGGAGGCCGGCTTTTCCCAAAACATGGCGGCAAGTCCGGATAAAAATGCCGCAGGATGCCTTGAAAACCCTTGCATCCCCACAAGAAACACCCCCTTGACGCCTATCGAAGGGTTTCGGTAGACTGTGGATCGTCCAGACAGTCAGGGACGAGTCCTGGATCTGTTGGTACGGCGGCGAGGGAATCTCCAAGGATGGCGACAAGGCTCTTGGAGCCTGTACGCCGATCGTGAAGCTCGGTGCAGTGCAGCACCGGTGGCGCCCTGATCCATGCATCCACATGGGCTGAAGGAGGTGGTGGCCATGGTGAAACACGACAGTCTTGCCGATCTGACGTCGCAATGGCTGAACGACTTCGCAGACGACTCGCCGGACTACGGCTATCTGAACGATGAGGAGCTTTCAATCCTGGGCAAACTGGCCGGCCATCGGCGCCCTTTACCGGTCTGCCATATAACCTACTGGAGCTGTCAGCGGTGCCGATTTGAGTCTGTGGACCTGACGACGATGGCGGCCCACATCATGCGAGCACACCGTGCGGCCCCTGTGACCCAGGAGGAACTTGAGGAACGGGATTCCAATTGCCTGGCTGCCGACCCTTGACGTGGCCCGACCTGCGGGTGCATGCTATGGGTGCAGGCATTATTCAAGGGCCCTTTGGGTTGTCCTTCCATCTACTACCGGCCCTCCTACCCTCTCAACTGGAGGGCCCGTTGCCGCATACACAGGTTGTTCCCACCACTCGGCGCCGACTTTGCCAAGCATGGCTATGGCGCGCTGCCCCGATCTCAGGAGAGGCAACTCAGTCTCCCACAGGATCAATGCTCGACATCTGCCTGTTGTACTTGCGGTACGACTCCAGGATTGCCTCCTCCGAGACATCCGCCCGGACGACCAGGCGGCAGCGGGCTCTGGCGACCTTGCCAGCTGGAATGTCGCAGCCGAAAAGGGATAGATAGAGCGAGTAATGACCCTCCCCTTCATACGGTGTCGATACCGCGAAACAATCCCTGGAAGGCGCCATCAACACCACGACAGGGCCTTCACTGACCCCACGGCGCAGGCAGATGGGCGCCGCCAACTCAGGCATGATCGCCCACTGCACCGGATGCGGCTGCTTGCTCCAGCGGCCGTCGCGGACCATGGCGAGCACGTCGGCATCACGCGGGAACAGCTGCCAATCACCGCAGGCCCTTTCCGCCAGTAGGAACCGGGCTTCATTACCGGCTTGTGGATGGTTGCGGGCATACACATACGGCCGGTTGAGCGCTTCGTGAAAGTACGAGGCCAGGAAGACCTCAAAATCCTCCAGAGGCTCCTGGGCCTTGACCGTAGTCTCAAGGTCCAGCGTACATGGGTCGGCCCAGCGATATGTGGCGGTTATCTCGAACGGGTGGTCTTCGCCCGCCGGCCAGAAGACCTGCAGCTTCCCTCCCGGCAGAATCTTGGAGTCGCAGGGCCAGTCCCACGCCGCCTCTCCATAACGCTTATGGGCCGTGAAGACCCGGTAGTAGCTGAGTATCCCGTACTGCCCGTCCAGTCTGGCCCCGGAGGGTGCGTGTACCACTGAAGTCAGGCCGAGTGTCCTGCTGCCCGGCTGGAGCCTGCCCTGGAGGATTCCCGTATCAAATACGTACCCACCCTCCTTGTCGCCTCTGAACCCAAGACTGGGTAACCCAGGGTCGGCGGGTGCATGACCTTCCGCCATTACGGGTGAAGCCAACAACACTACTGCCAGCCCCGCCCTCAGCCCCAAAACGAGGCCTCCCAGCACCCTTGTTCTGCAACCTGTGGTGATCTGCTCGTCTGCGGCCATAGCCTTCGTCCTTGGGTCCGTTCCGCGGGCAGACCATCCCGTTGCCGGATTCCTGCCTTCAGCGGCGCTGCTTGTCGGTATGCCGCGAGTCTATCCATCAGGAGCAGGACTTTCAATCTCCGACTTCTGGCTCCGTCAGGCATGGGAGGCAGCCTCTCACCCTGTATGCTCCCTACTGACCACCGCGTCGGGTCGCTCCCGCCGCGATGAAAGACCGGCCACAGGGGACCTTGCATTCCTACGGCCTTCTCTCCTACCCCGCTCCGTGGCCGCCCGAACGGCGGCGCTGCAGGGCCCTGGCGCCAAGGGCCAGCAGGACCAAGCCAGCCGGTTCCGGAACCACGTTCACGGTCAGAATGTCGTCAGGCCCTTCGGCCTGGCCCCAATCGCTGTGGACAGGGTAGGCCCCAAGACGCAGACCCTCAAGGGTAACATCCCAGTGATCGCCCCAGTGGCTGATGGGGATCGGACCCGCTACCCATTCACAGTGGAGACTGACGTTGACCGCCCCAAGGAGTGGGATGACCTCAGCCCGGTCGCCCGCCAGCAAGAGGGGCTCGACCTCCGGGATGCCCACGCCGTGGACCGCACCGGGGATAATAGGCACGCCGGTGCCCATGGTCACACGGTAGGGATGATAGGATGGGATGTCGGAGTGCAACTGGACTGTGATTCTCCGGCCAAGCTCGACAGTCACCTCGTCGATAGGCTGACCGTCCTGATACCAGAGCAGGGTCGCCAGACCCTGTGCCGTACAGATGAGAATGACAGCCGCCGTCAAAACGATCGTCGTCTTCATCGGTCTCCTCCTCGTTCTTGACATCTGCCGCCATAGAGCACCAGAAGCGAACACGCCGCCCTTTAACATGACCTGCTCACGCCCAGGGCGCCATCCACATCTGGATGGCCCATTCGCCACACAAAGTCATGATAGGTACTCGCCGCCGATATGTCAAGTGAGAAACGCGGGTAGCACCACGGCGTCCTTCATTCCGATCGCTCTGATCCATACGGAAGATTTCGGTATTTGGCCTCTTGACCCGACCCCAGTTACTACGCTATACTCGTATGGAGAAGATTTTGCATGGATCTCTGGAGGTCTCCCCTCACCCTCCCAATTCCTTTCGCTCTCACCGACCTCCGGGGGTCCTGCTCCAAAGAGCCGGGCCGCCGCGTTGCTGGTTGCCCCCTTGCACCCTCTTTCGAGCCGCCTGATACCACCTCCGCCGAAACCACCGGTCATTCTCCGTCCTGCCGGCCTTGGCCGTCTGGATGGCGTTTTCAATCTCCATCTTCCACCTGTCCGCCGCCATCGGGATGAACCGGTCGTCGTCGGCCATTCTCAGCATCCCCCATCGCGCCACTCGGCCGCCAGATCTAGGGCCGCATCTCCCTGAATCTTATCACACCGGCCGCAACACCCCCCCAGCGACTCTATCGCCTCTTGCTCACAGTGTCTGCACTTCATCTTCACACCTCCGGGAACCACTCAAACGGCGATTCGCTCGGGCCAGGGCGAATCGCCGATTTGCCGATTCTCTGACTTCTGCTATGATTGTCCTGCAACACTCGAAAGGACGTTGATGGCACAGGCCCGGCATATCATTCACGTGGATATGGACGCCTTTTATGCGTCGGTCGAGAAGCTCGACAATCCCGACCTGGAGGGCAAACCGGTCATTGTCGGCGGCGATCCAGAGGCCCGCGGTGTGGTCAGTGCCGCTTCCTACGAGGCCCGCAAGTACGGCGTCCACAGCGCCATGCCCATGAGCCAGGCCATCCGGCTGTGCCCTCGTGCTGTGGTTCTGCCCGGCCGCATGGACCGCTATTGCGAGATATCAGAACAGATCCAGGCCATCTTCGAGAACTATACCTCCATGGTCGAACCATTGTCGCTGGACGAGGCATTCCTGGATGTGACCGGCAGTCTGCGTCTGCACGGCAGTGCGCAGGACATCGGCATGGCCATCAAGACGCGGATAAGGCGGGAAATTGAGCTGACGGCCTCTGTCGGCTTTGTGTGAAGGGCGGAGTAAAAGTGTAGCGCCCGGCGGCCCAAAACTGTGACACCCCCGGCCTATGTACCCCGCGGCGGACGGGGTGTCAATTTGTTTTCTACTCACACTTTCTACGCGTCGCCGGAGCCGGTCTTCTGTGGCTCAGGTAGGTCATCGTCTTTGGTGGCATTGCCAGTTTCGAGCCGTCGTTTGGACTGGCGCAGACGATAACTGGGGCCATTGGCTTCGATGATATGCACCCGATGCGTCAGGCGGTCCAGCAAGGCCCCTGTCAGCCGCTCACAACCGAAGATCTCCACCCAGGACTCGAACGGCAGGTTCGTCGTCACAATCAGGCTCAGCCGCTCGTAGGCCCGGCTGATCACCTCGAAGAGCAACTCCGAAGCCGTCCGGGAGAACGGCACATATCCCAGTTCATCCAGGATCAGGATGTCCTGGCGTTCCAGTTGCTTGAGCGTTCGCTCCAATTGTCTCTGCTCGGCCATCTCCATCAACCACGTCACCAACGCCTTGACCGTGAAGAACCGCACCCTGCGGCCCTGCATGCAACCGGCGAAGCCCAGGGCACAGGCCAGGTGTGTCTTGCCCGTTCCACTGTTGCCCACCAGCAGCACATTCTCCCGATGATCGGCATATTGGCCGACCAGCAGTTCTCGAACCAGCTTCTGCTTGATGGATGGCTGGGCCTTGAAGTCGAAGGTGTCCAGCGTCTTGATAATCGGGAACCGGGCGGTCTTGACTCGCCGTTCGGCTGCCCGCTTTTCCCGATCCAGGGCTTCACGCTCGACCAGACGTAGCAGGAAGCTGACGTAATCACAGTTGTCCTTGGCACAGGTGGCGGCGACCGCCTCATACTCGCGAAGCATCGTTGGCAACTTGAGCTTCTTGAGATAGTGTTTGAGCAGCAGTTGCGGCTTGTTCGCAGTCATGCGGCCCCTCCCTTGTCCAGCAGGTCCCCATAGACGCTGACATCGGATTTTGAGACCTGAACCAAACGCAGGTGACTACTCTGGCCCAGCTTGAACGACGTCTGGCGCCAGGGCCGACAGCCGGCCAGGAACTGCTCAATGCCATCTTTGCTGTAAACACGGTGTTTGAGGGCCTCCTCAACGGCGCCAGTCAGTTGCCGGAGGCTGTAGTGCTCCAGCAGACGCAGGACCTGGACATATTCCCGCCGGCCGTGTTCCAATTCCCATTCCATCCGACGCTGGAGTACCTCGAAGCATCCAGGCAGATCCAATAACTCGAAGGGCCGCCCAAACGCCAGACAATGCGGTTTTCGCTCCAATAGCGGCAGATAGTGCAGTGGATCGAAGACCTGCTGCTCACGGCCCCAGCATCGCGAATGCTCGGCAATCACCTCATGCAACCGACAGATCCGCACTCGATCCGTGTAACCCTTGACCACCACATCCTGGTAGGCATACTCCATCGGGACCGAGTAGTCGTTATCATCGAAGCGGACCAGCAGCTCACTGTTGACCCGGGCGTTCTGGGTTCGACACGCCTCGAAGGGTGCAAATGGCAGGCCCAGGAAGCTCATCTGCTCTTCCTGCAGCAATGGGGCCTTGGTCTTGACCTGGCCACGGACCCGTCGCTGGAGGTCTTCCCGACATCGCTGCAGCAGCATTGCGTTGAGCTCCTCAAAATCCCGGACCTGGGGCACCGGCACCAGGAAGTTCAGTCGGCTGTACTTGACCGTCCCTTCGACCACACCCTTCTCATTCGGCCGACGAACCAGGCAGAAGTGGTAGCTGAACAGATAGTGACTGACCAGTTGCAGGAACCCCTGTGTCAGTTCCCGAAGACGGGGGCCTATGATCTTCGATATGGCGACCCTGCTATTGTCGTAGCTGATACGCCGAGGCACGCCGCCAAAGAACTTGAACGCCCGAACATGCCCGTCCCAGAAGGTCTCGGTGCATTCACGCTCGTAAGCCCGCACGAAGAATCCATCCGAATACGGCAACGCCATCACAAAGAAGCAGATCTTCCGCAAAACCCCGGACATCTTGACCACCGCATGGCCGAAGTCCACCTGGGCCTCGCCCGGATGATGGCTCAACGGCATGTACACCTCTTTCATCGTCCGCCGCAGTTCCCGGACCGCGTCCTTGACGATGGTGTAGCCCCCGGTGAATCCCTCCTCCTGAAGAACCTCCCAGATCCGTTTGGCTGTGTGTCGTTGCTTCCTGTGCACAAACTTGTCCTGCTCGATGATTTCTTGGATGCGACCCAGATAAGGGTCGATCTTGGGCTTCTTCGGGAATTTGACCCGCTGATAACCCGGAGGACTGGGTTGCTCAAGGATCTTCTTGAGCGTCTCCCAGTGCATCCCCGTCTCCCGCATGATCTGCCGTTTGCTGACGCCTTCTCGCAGTACTCTTCGCCGAATCTCAAGCCACTGTTCCATGTTAACGTACACTTCCTTTCCTTTCTGCTGAAAATCCATGGCATTCACAGCATACACAGCCGTGAAAAACCACGTATTTTCCCAGAAGTCCTCGGAAGTGTCACAGTTTTACTCCGCCCCGCCGGGCGCTACACTTTTACTCCGCCCTTCACAGCATGCTGAGCCGATTTGCGAACTATCCTCAAGGCCGAGCAACTGGGTTCATGACCAATATGCCACTTGGGATCCTCGCTCTGTTGACCTTGTGTCCTGGTCTGGTCACACATACTATCATGGCCGGGTCCTGCACTTCTATTACATCAACGGGCGTGTCAACTTGGCTCGCTGCCATGTCGATGTCCGTGATGTTGATGCCGACTGGGTTATCTTCGATACTTGCTGGTTTCTCTGGGGCACAGCCGCTGAATTGAGAGCCGATCTGCTCAGCCAAACCAATCCAATGGCTCGCGAGCCCCGCATGTTTCTAGGATTCGATGAATCTGACACTATGACATGGTCGCGAGATATGTGGTGCGGCAAGTACTTCAAGGAGTATCTCAGGGAGCCTGGCTACAGCATCAAGCAAGCGTGGTGGGACTACTGCGAGTATTGGCAGTATAGGGGCTGCATAGCAAAGGTCTTTGCTCCAGACTACTGTATGGGGGAATCGCTGGCTGGGTCTGGACCTGTGCAGGTCCAGCGTGGGAGGATGTCCCGGTCGTAGTTGG
>DDXG01000163.1 GCA_002347125.1 Phycisphaerales bacterium UBA2266 | reverse complement strand
ATCGGAGGGGGGGCGGCCAGATCGATCTGTGGGAGTGGATTGATAGACGCTGTGGCGGTGATGCGAGAGGCCGCCGTGATCGACCAGACAGGGCGATTCGTTGAGGGGTCGGCGATAGAGGCCCTCAGCGGAGCCATTCGCCGTCGCCTGGCGCGACGGGACGGAGAGCCGCTCTTCATGCTATATGGGCCACTCGCCGGTAGCGAGGGCGTATTCCTGACGCAGAGGGATATCCGGCAGGTTCAGTTGGCCAAGGCGGCCATCCGGGCGGGGATTACGCTATTGTTGCACAGGAGCGGCCTGAAGGACGCAGACCTGCGGGCGGTTCTGCTGGCCGGGGCATTCGGCAATTACATCCGACGCGAGAACGCGGTTGGGATCGGCTTGCTACCCGCTGTGGAAATCCATCGCATACGGTTCATGGGTAACGCCGCCGGTGCCGGGGCCCAGATAGCCCTGTTGAACGAAGCCGCCAGAGCACACGCGGCGATGTTAGCCGGGCGGATTGAATACGTGGAGATTGCCAATGAACCCGCGTTCACAGATGTCTACACGGAGTCTATGCTGTTCTGAAGCGGCGGGGGTCAGACCGCACCGGTAAAGGCAACGGTGTACGCCATGAAGGCGGCGTAGGCCAGCAGCAGGATCAGACCCGTCGGACGGGTCAGCACGCGCCTGCCGATGACGGCGGCAACAGCAAACAGCACCGTGATGGCAATCATGATCCAGAAGTCGGACCCTGCCAGGCGAGGCCCGATAGCCAGAGGACGAACGACGCCCGCAGCGCCTGTGACCAACAGGGTGTTGAAGATATTGGACCCCACGAGATTGCCGATGGAGATGTCGTGGTGGCCTCGCAGGGCGGCAACGAAGCTGGTGGCCAGTTCCGGCAGGGAGGTGCCGACGGCCACGATGGTCAGGCCGATGACGGCTTGGCTGAGGCCGACGCGGGTCCCGATGTAGACGGCGCCCCGCAGGGCCAGGTCGGCACCGACAGCCAGCCCGGCCAGTCCGAGCAGGACAAAGACCCCATCCCGGCCCAGGGGTCTGCAGCGGTCCTCTTCCGAAATCTCGGCGGTTCGGGACGCGGCGTGCGCCCGGTGGATCGTAATGAGAATCAGCAGAGTGAAGATCAGCAGCAGGGCGGCGGCCTCCAAACGAGAGATACGCAGGTCTTGGAGCAGCGGCCACAGGAGCAGGGCGACGATGAGCATGGCGGGGATCTCACGGCGCAGGGTGCNNGGGTGCTGCGTGCGACGGTCAGGGGGGTCAACAAAGCACAGAGTCCGCCCACGAGAGCGAGGTTTGCGATGTTCGAGCCGTAGACGTTTCCCAGCGCGGTATCCCCCATGTTACGGACAGTTGCGGCGATGCTGGCGGCCACTTCAGGGGCGGAGGTGCCCATCGCGACGATGGTCAGGCCGATAACGACGGGGCTGACGCCGAACTTGCGGGCAAGCCCCACAGCGCCGGCAACCATGAGGTCGGCGCATTTCCAGAGAATGGCAAGCCCTGCGACAAGCAGCGTTACGGCCCAGAGGAGATTCACGTCGGCAAAACCTCACACATGCAGGAGACGGAACGGATGCGACAAAGGCGGGATTATACCGGCCGGCGGCGAGTGATGCGAGGCAATAACGACCTACTCGTGCCGGGTAATGACAAGGCAGGCGTTATGGCCGCCGAACCCGAAGGAATTGCTCAGCGCGGTGCGTATGTCGGCCTCGCGGGCCACGTTGGGGACGAAATCCATCCTCAGGTCGCACCGCTCGTCCTGGTTATCGAGGTTGATCGTCGGCGGGACGACGGACTTCTCGATGACCTTGCAGCAGATCAGCAATTCGACGGCCCCACTGGCTCCGAGCAGGTGGCCCAAGCTGCTCTTGGTGGAACTGACGAGCAACTTGTAGGCGTGGTCGCCGAAAACGGTGCGAATGGCGGCACTCTCGGCGATGTCGTTCAGCTCGGTGCTGGTGCCGTGGGCGTTGATGTAATCGACCTGTTTGCGATCGATCCGGGCACACTCCAGGGCCAGTTCCATGGCCTTGGCGGCCCCGGCGCCGTCGGGCAGAGGCGCCGTGATGTGATAACCGTCATCCGTGGCGGCGTAGCCCGTCAACTCGGCGTAGATGCGTGCACCGCGGGCCAGGGCGTGGCTCTCCTCCTCAAGAACGAGGATGGCGGCGCCTTCGGAGAGGATGAATCCGTCGCGGTCCTTGTCAAAAGGCCTCGATGCCCTCTCCGGTTCGTTGTTTCGGGTGCTCAGAGACCTCGCCGCACAGAACGAACTGAGCCCGATGGGCGACATGGCGGCTTCGGAACCCCCGGTGACTATGACATCGCTGCGTCCGGAACGGATGTTCCAGTAGGCCTCGCCGATGGCGTGATTACTGGAGGCGCAGGCGCTGGAGACACAGAAGTTGGGCCCTCGCAGCCCAAACTGGATGGCGACGTTGCCGCTGGCGGCGTTCGACATAAGCTTGGGCACGCAGAAGGGCGAGACCTTGCTGGGGCCCTTGTCGAGCAGTCGCAGGTGCTGCTCCTCGATCTCGCGGATGCCGCCGATGCCGGTGGCGACGATGGCGCCGGCGCGAAACAGGTCTTCCTTCTGAAAGTCCAGCCCGCTGTCCTTGACAGCCTGAATCGCCGCGGCGATGGCGTACTGCGAGAAATAGTCCATCCGGCGGCTTTCCCGCACGTGGATGTACTTCGTAATATCAAAGCTCTTGATCTCCCCGCCGATACGGACGGGGTACGCGCTTGCGTCGAACCCTTCGATGGCCGAGATGCCGCTGCGACCCTCGCAAAGGGCATCAAACAGGGCTTCGGGTTCTTCGGCCAGGGAAGTTACACAGCCGAGGCCGGTGATGACGACTCGTCGTGTGGTCATAGCATTGCGGCAGTGTTACTCGCCGGCCTGTGATTGGGCGACCTGAACGATGTAGTCGACGGCGGCGCCGACAGTCTGTATTTTCTCGGCCTCTTCGTCGGGGATGCTCATGTTGAACTCGTCCTCAAATTCCATAACGAGTTCGACGGTGTCGAGCGAATCGGCATTCAGATCATTGATAAACGAGGTCTCGCGCGAGATTTCGCCTTTGTCGACGCCCATCTGCTCGCTAATGATTTCAATGACCTTGGCCTCGATAGCCTTTGGATCGATGTCAGCAGGACTCACTTGTCATCCTCCCTAAAATCAGGGTTATTCTCATCTTTACAGGTCGGCGCTTCGGCGTCCAAACCAAGTCCGGCGATTATGTACGTCTGCCTAATTCGGCGGGTATATTAACGGGTCGCTTATGGCACCACAATCATTTTTTTTCAGTTTTTTTGGGCGTTGCGCGGGTGTTCCGAACATCCCATAAGAGCGCAGAAAGACGGGTTCCGCGGGGGTCACATGGCCATTCCGCCATCGACACAGAGGACCTGTCCGGTGAGGTACCCGGCCTCATCGGCGGTGAAGAATGCCACGGCGCGGGCGACGTCGTCCACGGTGCCGAAGGTTCGTCTCGGGATGAGTTGCTTGGCGGCTTCTTTGACGAGCTCCGGGAGTTTGTCGGTCATCTCGGTGATGATGAAGCCGGGGGCGATACAGTTGGCTGTGATGTTCTTCTTGGCCAGCTCGCGGGCGATGGTCTTGCTGAAGCCGATCAAACCGGCCTTGCTGGCGGCATAATTGCACTGGCCGGGGTTGCCCATGACGCCGGAGACGGAGCTGAGGCTTACGATGCGTCCGAACTTGTTGCGGATCATGGAGCGGGCGGCGACGCGGGTGGCGACAAAAGCGGCCCTGAGATTGACCTGGATGACCTTGTCGAAATCCTCGTCGCTCATCTGGATGAGCAATCCGTCGCGCGTGATGCCGGCGTTATTGACGAGGATGCCGATGCCGCCGTATTCCGAGGCCAGGGCATTGAGGACCTCGGTGAAGGCCTCGGTATCCGTGATGTCGATACGCCGCGCGACGACCTGACCGGCGCTGCCGGTGTCTTTTTCGAGTTCGGCGAGCTGCTCAGCATTGATGTCCAGGGCCGCGACGATGCGGTCCTGCTTGAGCAGTTCCAGGACAATGGCCTTTCCAATACCCCTGGCGGCGCCTGTGACTACGGCCAATTTCTTGTCGGACATCCTTGTAACCTCCTTATCCTATTGGGTTTATGCGCCCAGGACCTCCCGAATGGCGGGAGCGGTGCTTACGTTAATCACATTGGCTTTTCGGTTGATTCGTTTCATCAGCCCGGTCAGGACCCGGCCGGGGCCTATTTCATAGAACGTCTCCACGCCGTCGGCCAAAAGCGTTTCCATGCACTTGTGCCAGAGGATAGGGCGGGTAAGCTGGGCGGTCAACCCATCTATGACCGCCTGCCGGCCGTCGTAGTACGTCGCGTTAATGTTGGCGATGGTGCGGACGGCGGTACGATCAACAATCGGACAGGTCTGGAGGGCCTGGCGGAGGGCGTCGGCGGCGGGCTTCATCATCTCGGTGTGGAAGGCCCCGGCGACTTCCAGCCGGATGGCCTTCATGGCGCCCAATTCCAGGGAGATCGGACCAACGCGCTCGCACGGGCCGATGGCGCCGCTGACGACGATCTGGCCGGGGCAATTGAAGTTGACCGGCTCCAGCAGTTCACCTTGGCGGGCCCGTTCGCAGGCCTGGCGGGTCTTGTCCTCGTCGAGGCCCAGGATACTGACCATGGCGCCTTCGGAGGCGTCGGCCGCGGCCTGCATGGCCTGTCCGCGCTTGTGGACCAGCCGCAGGGCGTCCTCGAAGGCCAGCACGCCGGCGGCGTAGAGGGCGGTGTACTCGCCCAGGCTTAGCCCCGCGGTCACGTCGGCAACGAACCTGTCGGGGCCCAGTTCGCTTCTGAAGGCCTCAAGGATGGCGGCCGAGACCGTGAATATGGCCGGCTGAGATATGGTCGTGGTGTTGAGCTGTTCGGCGGGGCCTTCAAAGCAGAGCCTCCGCAGGTCGAACCCGAGAATGTCGTTGGCGGCGCCGAATACCTCGGCGGCGACGGGGAATTCGGCAGCCACGTCGGCACCCATGCCTACCGCTTGTGCTCCCTGGCCGGGGAATATAAACGCTCTTATCATAGTCCTATCCTGTGGTCTGTGCGGCAGGGGCGTCCGGCCCGAAGACCGGCGGGCCTTGTGTATCAGAGTCTGACGACGTTTGCCCCCCAGGTCAGTCCGGCGCCGAAGGCGACGAACAGGACTGTATCGCCACGTTTGACGCGGCCGGAGCGCATACACTCGTCGAAGGCGATAGGGACGGAGGCGGCCGACGTGTTGCCGTATTCGGTGATGTTGATGAAGACCTTTTCCGGGGGCAATTCGAGGCGTTTCATGGCAGACTCGATGATTCTGGCGTTCATCTGGTGGGAGATGAACATGTCCAGGTCGTCGATGGTCATGCCACAATGCCGCAGACAATCGTTGACGGCGTCCACGATGCGTCGGACGGCCTGCTGGTACACCTGGCGGCCCTGTATCTCCATGTAGATCTTCTTGGGGTCGTCAAGCAGTCTGTCGGCGGGGTGCCGGGAGCCGTAGGCCTGGCAGTTGAGGGCCTGCCACGAATCGCCGTCGGCGCCCAGGGTGCTGTAGAGTATTCCCCGGTCGGGGTCGGTGCTGCGCTCAAGGACGACGGCGCCGGCGCCGTCGCCAAAGAGAATGCAACTGGTGCGATCCGTCCAGTTGGTGATTTTCGTGAGTGTCTCGGCGCCGATGATCAGTGCGTTCGTCAGACGGCCGGTTTCGATGAACTGCTGGGCGATGTAGAGGCTGTAAACGAATCCGCTGCATGCGGCGCCGATGTCGAAGACGAAGGCGTTCGTGGCGCGCAGGGCGCTTTGGACGAAGCACGCGGTCGAGGGAAAAACCATCTCCGGGGTGATGGTAGCGACGATAATCATCTCGACATCAGCGGGGTCCAGGGAGGCCTCGTCAAGGGCCCTGCGGGCCGCTTCGGTGGCAAGCTGGGCGGTGGTCTCGCTGTCGGAACTGATGTGCCGAGTCTTTATGCCCGTGCGGGTGGTGATCCACTCGTCGGAGGTGTCGACCATTCTGGCGAGATCATCGTTGGTGATGGTCTTGGGCGGCGCAAAGGACCCGTGGCCGGTGATGACTGCTCGGTAGGCGATAGGGGGGTCACTGGCTGGTCTGGTCATCCGGTGTCCTTACGCTGGCGGCGGCCAGGTACTCCACGACCCTGTCGTTGATGCGTGCGATGTGGAACTTCTTGGCGGCCATGATGGCGTTCTTGATGGTTCGGCTCTTGCTCGATCCGTGGCAGATAATGGCGGTTCCATTGACGCCGAGCAGGGGGGCGCCGCCGTACTCGTTGTAGTCGTATTTCTGATAGATTCGCATCATCACGGGCTTGAACTTCATGGCCAGGCGGAGCTTCTCCTGCATGAGTTCGTGCTTGATGGCGGAGAACAGGCAATCGACGACGCCCTCGGTGAGTTTGAGCACAACGTTCCCGACGAATCCGTCGCAGACGGCAACATCACAGACACCCCGGAAGATCTCGCGGCCTTCTATATTGCCGACGAAGTTGATCTTCTTGTCGGCCCGCATGAGTTCGCGGGTCTTCTTGACGACTTCATTGCCCTTGGCGTCCTCCTGGCCGATGCTCAGAAGACCGACGCGGGGACTCTCAATGCCCAGCACGTGCTTGGAATAGGAACGCGCCATGATAGCGTACTGGTAAAGGTTGATGGGCTTGCAGGCGATGTTGGCGCCGACGTCGCAGATGGTGACGGGACCGTGCATCGTTGGAAACACGACGGCGATTCCGGGGCGGTTGACACCTTCGAGATTGCGCATCCGCATCTGAAAAGCGGCGACACAGGCACCGGTGTTGCCGGCGGAGATGACGGCCTCGGCCTGGTCCCGCTTGACGAGTTTGGCGGCCACAGCAATGGAACTCTTCGGTTTTCTTCGCAGGCTCTCAATAGGAGTCTCGTCCATGCCGATATTCTCGGGGGCATGGACAATGCTGATTACATCTCTATAGCGGGCCTTGTCCGGCACCTGCGCATGAATGACATCTTCGAGACCTACGAGGATAATGCGGTCGTCGGGCGCCAGCGAGTCCACGGCCTCGATCGCTCCGGCGATGACCTCGTCGGGTGCATTGTCGCCGCCCATGGCGTCAATTGCGATGCGCATATTTTCAGCTTTCGTCCTTGCTGAGGTCGAGGGTGACGTTGGGGTTGAGGTAGCCGCAGTTGCGACAGGCGGCATGGGGCAGCTTTGCCTGGCCGCACTTCGTACAGAGCGAGTAGTTGACGGGCTTGAGCCGGTGATGGGCCCTACGGGTGCGGGTGCGGCTCTTGCTTGTTTTCTTCGTTGGTAGCATTACGATCCTGCTCCAGGTATTGGTATAGACTGATAGCCCACGGAAGATGCTAAAAGGCAATTGAATAGTTGAACGCAAAGGGGTTGTCAAGCGAAAATTCGGGCAAGGTTGCCCATTAGGGGGCCAAAAAAACGCTTATGGGCGCCTCGGCCGGTATGAGGCGGGGCGGGGTGTGGGGCGCCGGGGCCGGCGACAGCGGCGCTGGAGGCGATTTCGGGCAAAAAGTGGGACCGGGCGTGCAAATGGTGTTGAATGAGCTGGTGGAATAGAGTATACAGATGGGTTGCTTTTTCAGCGGTTTTCGCTTGCGGTTGCGGCGGGGCCGCTGTATGATCGGAGCCCGTTACGAACGGCGTGGTCTGTGGGTGTGCTCTTATGGCTCGGAATCGCGGCAAAAAGGCATTGTACGAGGTTATCGGCAAGAGCAAGATGCAGCCGGCCGGCGCGAAGGTCGAGCCGTTGCACCCGGAGGGTGAACCGCCAAAGGCGGAGGTTGAGCAATCGCCGCCTCGGCTGACGGCAGAGGCGGTCGAGCCGGTAACAGAGGTCGAATCGGAACCGACGGTTGAGCGCGAACCCGAGGACCGGGCCGTAAGGGCCGAGATTGATGCCGTGGCTGAACATGGCGGGGTCCGTTGGCGCAAGAGGCCGCGTACGGTCCAGGTTAATGCCGGGCGCGTGGAGTTCTCGGTGCCGTATCAGGCGGTCGTTGCGGCGGTCCTGGTTCTGGTTCTCGCCGTGGTTGGGTCATACCGCCTGGGTCAGCGATCCGGCGTGAGTCGTTCCGCGGATGCCGGCGGCGATTCCGGACCAACGGGCGGCGCCGCGAGCACCGCCGGAGTCCAGAATGCACCGGCAGGCATTGTGCAACCTCAACCGGGCATGCCCGTGGAGCCTGTTGCTGCGGTGGGCCCCGCCGCTTCTGATGGGGCTGGTGCGACGGCGGCGGTTCCGCCGGTATCGACTGGTTCGAACCGGATTGTTATACAGACGTTCCCGCGCAAGGAAGACCTTGTGCCGGTTCAGCAGTTCTTTGCGTCAAAGGCGATTGCGACGGAGATTCGAAAGATCCGTGACAGGTACTATCTGGTAACCACGAACCGATATGAGAACCCGGGCAAACCCGGTTCGGACGGGTACGCGGCCCGCGCAAAGATAATCGAGATCGGGGCGGGCTATAAGGCCCCGGAAGGTTTTGAAAGCTTTGCACCGAGGCTTTTTAGCGACGCCTACGGCATGAAACTTGATGATTAGTTCAGGAGTCTGTATCGATGAGTGTTGATCGTTCGTTGAAGGTTAAGGGGGCATTGTCGCGGCATCGGAATGTTCTCAGTCGGGCCGAGCGCGTCGATGTGCTCAAGGAAGAGGATCGCTGGGAGGATGGCGCCACTGCGTTGGGGCTTCCAAAGGTGGCTCATCGCAAGGCACGCGCGGGTAAGAAGTTGAAAGAAGGCAAGGGGGAAGCCGAGGCTGGAGCCCCAGCGGCCGAGGTAAAGAAGTAGCCGCCGGCACAGCGGCCTGGAATCATGACAACACAGCCGCCCAGCTAGCCAGAGCAAAGGGGCGGCTTTTTCCATGCGCATTGAAAGGGAATGGAAATGCGGTGTTGGCTATTCAAAGGAAGAGTCGCCGTTGCGTCAATTTGGGTAGTCTGGGCAATCTCGGATGGCGTGTGTGGGCAGGCGGATGCGAATTGGCCGGACAGAACGTGGGAGCAGGCGGCACCGGCGGATGTGGGGATGGAAGCGAAGCTGCTGGAGAAAGCGCAGGGTTTCGCGTTGACGGGGGGCGGATCAGGGATGGTGGTTCGGCATGGCAAATGTGTGATGGTCTGGGGCGATCAGCAACAGCGGTATGACCTCAAGTCGTCGACCAAGGCGATTGGGGTGACGGCGGTTGGGCTGGCCCTGGGAGACGGCAAGTTCGGCAGTCTGCACGACCGAGCTCGGATGTACCATCCGGAACTGGGGGCTAGGCCGGAGGGCAATAAGAAGGAATGGCTGGATCAGATTACGCTGTTTCAGCTTGCTACGCAGACAGCCGGGTTCGACAAGGCAGGGGGGTACACGGAGCTGCTGTTCGAGCCTGGGACGCAGTGGTCGTACAGCGACGGGGGGCCGAACTGGCTGGCCGAGTGTGTTACGCTGGTTTACGGGCGCGATTTGGATGAGCTAATGTTTGAGCGTGTCTTCGGCCCCATCGGCATTGGGCGTCAGGACCTGAATTGGCGAGCCAACTCCTACCGGGAAAAACAGATAAATGGGGTAATGCGGCGGGAGTTCGGTTCTGGAATCAGTGCAAACGTGGGGGCTATGGCTAGGATAGGGTATTTGTATCTGCGGGGTGGCCGATGGGGTCAGCAGCAGATCATACCTTCCTGGTTCGTGGATGCGGCAAGAGTGACGCCGAAAGAGGTCCGTGGGCTGAATGTGGTGCGGCCGGAGAGCTACTATGGTGCTTCCGACCATTATGGGCTGCTGTGGTGGAATAACAGCGATGGCGAGATGGCGGGGGTGCCACGGGATACGTACTGGTCGTGGGGACTGTACGATAGCCTGATCGTGGTGATTCCCAGCCTGGACGTGGTGGCGGCGAGAGCGGGCAAGAGCCTGAACAAGGGGCGGGATTCCGCATATTCGGCGATTGAGCCTTTTATCGGACCTATAGCACAGTCTGTGATACTGGAGAAGGGGGGATGGACGCCGTATCCTCGCAGCCGGGCCATCAAGGAGGCGCGATGGGGGGCGACCCAGAGTATCGTCCGCAAGGCCGAGGGGTCGGATAATTGGCCGATGACGTGGGGGGATGACGACTGGCTGTATACGGCTTACGGAGATGGATGGGGATTTGAGCCCAAGGTTGACAAGAAGCTGAGCCTGGGCTTGTGCCGGGTCAGTGGCGGCGGAGCCGATTTCGCAGGGGAGAACATCCGCAGCCAGACGGGGGAGCGGGTCGGGCAGGGGGCGGCCGGGGTCAAGGCCAGCGGGATGCTGATGGTCGATGGCGTGCTGTATATGCTGGCGCGCAATGCCGGCAACTCGCAGGTGGCGTGGTCGCGGGATCGGGGCAGGACGTGGACGTGGGGCGACTGGCGGTTCGAGGAGAGTTTCGGGGCGCCGACGTTCTTGAACTTTGGCAAGGACTACGCGGGGGCGAGGGATGCGTATGTGTATGTCTATTCGCACGATAGCGATAGTGCCTATACGCCCGCCGACCGGATGGTGATGGCGAGGGTGGACAGGGGCAAGATCGCTGAGAAGGGGGCTTATGAGTTCTTCAAGGGGCTGGATGCGGAAGGCAAACCGCTCTGGACGGCGGATGTACGGGACCGCCGGGCGGTGCTGGTCAATCCCGGGCGGTGCTATCGCAACAGCGTGAGTTTCAGCGCGGGATTGAGGCGGTACTTGTGGTGTCAAACCCTTTATGCGAAGGAGGATGCGCGATTGGAGGGCGGGATTGCGATCTTCGATGCGGCCGAGCCGTGGGGCCCGTGGACGACGGTCTACTACAATGAGACGTGGGATGTAGGACCCGGCGAAAGCAGTTGCCTGCCGACCAAGTGGATGAGCCAGGATGGGCGAAAGTGCTATCTGGTGTTCTCCGGGGACGATTGCTTCAGCGTCCGGGCCGTGGAGTTCGAGTAGCGGACTGCTGCCGATTGTAGAGAAGTGAAATGTGTGGGGAAACACCATGAAGAAGGAGTTGCTTTCCGATCGGGTGGGGTTGGTGGATGCCAGCGGGATACGGAAGGTCTTTGCGCTGGCGGCGGAGTTGGACAATCCGGTGAATTTCTCGATCGGGCAACCGGACTTTGATGTGCCGGAGGAATTGAAGGACGCGGCGATTGCGGCCATACGGCAGGGGGCCAACCGCTACTCCCAGACGGCCGGGGATGAGCAATTGTTGGAGAGGCTCAAGGGGCGGATGCGGGAGGAGTACGGGTGGGGTGAGCCGGCGGTACTGGTTACGTCGGGGGTCAGTGGCGGGTTGTTGCTGGCGTTCATGGCAATGATAAACCCGGGCGATGAGGTAATTATCCCGGACCCATACTTCGTTATCTACAAGTATGTAGTGCGGATGCTGGGGGGCAAGTGCGTGTTCGTGAGCAGCTATCCGACGTTCCGGTTGCCGGTGGAGGGCATCGCGGCGGCGGTGACGGACAGGACCAAGCTCATCATCGTCAATTCGCCGAACAACCCGACCGGGGCCGTCTACACGGAGCAGGAATTGCGGGCGGTGGCGGAGGTCGCGGAGAGGCACGGCATACCCATCCTGACGGATGAGATCTATGAGAGGTTCTGCTATGAGGGGCCCTGTGCGAGTGTGGCGCGGTTCTACGAGCGGTCGCTGGTGCTGGGGGGGTTCGGCAAGAGCTACGGGATAACAGGGTGGCGGTTGGGTTACGCGGCCGGGCGCGGGCCGATGCGGGCGGTTATCGAGGCGATGACGAAACTGCAGCAGTATACGTTCGTCTGCGCGCCGACGCCGTTCCAGCGGGCGGCCGTGGCGGCGATGGATTGCGAGGTCGGTGGGTACGTGGAGGCGTACCGGCGCAAGCGCGACCTGCTGTGCGATGGGTTAGCGGAGGCGTTTGAGGTCGTGCGGCCGGGCGGGGCGTTCTATGCGTTTGTGCGGGCGCCGGGGGATAGGGCAACGGCATTCGTGGAGAGGGCCATCAAGAACAACGTGCTGGTGATACCGGGCAACGTCTTCAGCGAATGGGATACGCATTTTCGCATCAGTTACGCCACGAGCGACGCGGAGATCGAACGCGGGGTGCGGATACTCAGGGGGCTGGTCTGATATGGATTTGGATGATTGACGCAGTGGCGGCAGGGGGCTAGAATGGTGTTTATGAGGGTACTTGGGCGGTTCATCTTGTTGCTGTGTCTGGCCGCGACGGTGGCGATGGGGGCACAGGAGGCGAATTTGCCGGCGGATGGCAGTGGGGGGGGGAGCGATGGAACCGTCCCGGCGCGTGAGCTTGTGCAGGCCAAGGGGGCGGTGGTGGTCTGCGAGGGGATGATCGACGATGGGTTGTTCCAGTCGATACGGCGGCGGGCGGAGTCGGCGATTGCGGGGGGGGCGGGTTATCTGGTCTTTGAGATCAGCACCTATGGCGGGGCGGTCGAGGCCGCCGACGACATTGCGAAGTACCTGATCCTGGACCTGGGCAAGCGGGTGCGGACGGTGGCGTATGTATCGACGGAGGCCATCAGTGCCGGGGCCCTGATCAGCGTCTCGTGCCAGGACATCGTCATGCTGGCCAATACGACGATAGGGGCGTGCGCGCCGATTGCGCTGGGGGCGGAGCTGAAGGGGGTGGAGCGGGAGAAGGTCGAAAGCTTCATCCGGGCAGCGTTCATGCGGGCGGCCGAGGCGAATGGGTACCCCGAGGCGCTGCTCAAGGCGATGGTGACGATGCAGATCGAGGTGTACCGGGTGCGGAACACTGCAACCGGGCATTGGGAGTTCTTCGAAGGGGACGGTCTGCCGAGGGACCCCAATACGTATGACCTTGAAAATAAGGAACTTATATGCGCCGATGACGAGATTCTCACGCTGACGGCCTCTCAGGCGAAGGAACATGGGGTGGCAAGGGCGGTGGTGGCGGGGCGGGATGAGGTATTCGCGTTTCTGGCCGACCGCGATGGGGTGGAGTTTGTGGGCGAGCCCGCGGTTCTGCGGACAACGTGGTCGGAGGAAATGGTGCGGTGGCTGAATTCGCCGGTGGTAATGAGCGTCCTGGTGATGGTTGCACTGCTTGGGGTGTATCTTGAGTTGAGCACCCCGGGGGTCGGACTGCCGGGTCTGGCGGCGGTCGTGTGTCTTGCAGTCATCATCGGCAGCAAGTATTTGCACGGGCTGGCGAACTGGGTGGAGGTGGCGGTCCTTTTGGTGGGAATCGTGTTGCTGCTGGTGGAGGTGCTTGTTCTGCCGGGGTTCGGGATTGCCGGGACGCTGGGTATCGCGTGCATTCTGGCTGGACTGCTGGGGATGCTCGTGAAGAATGCGCCGGGTGAGTTGCCGATTCCGAGGGGGCCGGAGGACTGGAATGTATTTGCGGCCGGGGTTCTGTCGCTGGCGGCCGGATTCGCGGGGTTCGTGGTGTTGGCCATGCTGAGCGCGAGGTTCCTGCCCAGGATGCGCCTGTTCAGTGGGTTGCTGTTGACGGCGGGCGGGGCGGGTGTGGCAGGTCAGAGTGTGGGGGCGTCCACGGCGGGCATGAAGGTTGGCGATAGGGGGGTGGTGGTCTCGACGTTGCATCCTGTGGGGCGGGCCAGATTTGGGGAGCGTATCATGGATGTTGTGACGCAAGCGGACATCGTGGAGAAGGGCGCGGCGGTGGAGGTGGATGAGATTCACGGTAATAGGGTCGTGGTAAAGGTCGCCAAGGTCAAGCAGGATACTTGAGGCCATGATGATGTCTTGAGGGCCAGGCTTATGGGTTGGTGGTTGGTGTTTGCGGTGTTTCTTTACGTGGTGTGTGCGGCGCTGCTGATTGCGGAGGTGTTTGTGCCGAGCGGGGGGCTTCTGAGCGTATGCGCCTTTTGTTCCTTGGTGGGGGGGGTGTGGATATTCTTTCGGCAGAGCCTGGCGATGGGCTGGATCGGTGTGTTTGTCGGGGTGGTGATGATTCCGGCGGTGTGGATTGCCGCGTACAAGTGCTTTCCAAAGACGCGGTTCGGCAGGAGCGTAACGCTTCAGGGACCCAAACGCGAGATCGGAGACGCCATCGCGGATATGGGGAGTCTGAAGGAGTTACTGGGGGCGGTGGGGACGGTATTGACGCCGCTGCGGCCGGTTGGGACGTGCGATTTTTCGGGCAGGAGGATTGAATGCGTGGGCGAGAGCGGGTATGTTGAGAAGGGCCGGACGGTCAAGGTGATCTCCGTGCAGAGCACGCAAGTGACGGTTCGGGTCGTAGAAGCAAGCTGACGAAAGGGCAACGGTATGCGCGATATGGTGAATTCGGTATTGGCGCTGACGGAAGGCGGGAAGATAGCGGCGGCCGTCGTGTTGATCGTCGTAGGGATTGTTGCATTTGTACTCGTGCTGCTGTTCCTGAAATTCTTCCGATTGTGGCTGCAGGCGTGGCTTTCCGATGCCAATGTGAGATTCTCGGAATTGATCGGGATGTGGCTTCGGCGGGTGGACACGCGGACCATTGTGCTGAGCAAGATTACGGCGATTCAGGCGGGGCTGCAACTGACGACGAAGGACCTGGAGAGCCACTATCTGGCCGGGGGGCGGGTGCCAAATGTAGTTCGGGCGCTGATTGCCGCGAATCGGGCGAGCATTGATCTGTCGCTCAACACGGCCACGGCGATCGACCTGGCGGGGCGGGATATCCTCGATGCGGTGCAGACGAGCGTGAATCCGAAGGTCATCGACTGCCCGGACCCGGCGAAGGGCCGCGGAACGGTGGACGCCGTGGCGCAGGATGGGATTCAGCTCAAGGCCAAGGCGAGGGTAACGGTGCGGGCGAATATCCAGCGGCTGATCGGCGGAGCGACGCAGGAGACCATCATCGCGCGTGTGGGCGAGGGCATCGTCACGACAATCGGCAGCGCCATTACCTACAAGCGTGTGCTGGAGAGTCCGGATGAGATATCGAAGGCGGTTCTGGCGAAAGGACTGGACGCCGGGACGGCCTATGAGATTCTGTCGATTGATATCGCGGACGTGGACGTGGGGGAGAACGTGGGGGCCCAGCTTCAGGCGGCCCAGGCGGAGGCGGACATGCGGCGAGCCAAGGCGGAGGCGGAGAAGCGGCGCGCGATGGCGGTGGCGCGCGAGCAGGAGATGCGGGCGCTGGTAGTGGAAAACGAGTCGAAGGTGCCTCTGGCGATGGCGGAGGCGTTTTCAAAGGGGAATCTGGGCGTGATGGATTATTATCGGATGAAGAACATCGTGGCGGACACGTCGATGCGGGACTCGATCGCCAAGCCGAAGAAACAGGAATAGTGTTTTGCTGACGACAGGTTCGGGATTTGTGGTATGGGTATTGTCGGCGCGGGATTCCGACGCCGATGGCTGGATGAATCTGCTGCTGCCGGTTCTGGTTGCCGTGTTCTGGGCGGTCGGCGGACTGGTGAATGCGACGAAGCAAAAGAAGAAGCAGAAAGCGGCCATGGGGGATACCCGCAAGGCGCCGGCAACGTCGTCTGAACCTCCCATGGTTTCGGCGGAGCCGGCTAAGTTTGCGGATGTGGGCCCCAGGCAGGCCGGCAAGGGTCCGACGGGCCGTAAAGGGGCCAAGAAGCCCAAGCCACCTAAGCGACGGCCGCCTGTCGTGCCCCAGCGGGTGGGGCCGCGGACAACGCCCGCGATGGACATGCCATTGGAGGAGCTGCCGCAGGCCGCGCCGGCGGTGTTTCGTTCGGGAGCGACGGAGAGGCCGGCGGTCAAGCCGCAAGCGGCCGATTCGTTGCATCTGGAGGACTTGGCGGCGTCTTACAGCGACCCGGAGACGTTGCGTCTGGCGATTCTACACAGGGAGATCCTGGGCAAGCCGGTTGGGTTAAGGGACGACGAGGAAGGCGCTTCTTAGGCGGTACGCCTGCTGAGGGGCCGTCAAGACCGAGCTACAAACAAGGTCCCATAATGTATGTTATGTTTCATTGGGCGACTTGTGGCGAGAGGGGTCCAATCGCAGGAATTCGGGATTCCTAAGGCCTCTGGGAGCGGTCTTCGGGTTACTCGGGGAGATTCGCGTCGGTGGCCCGGTTGGCGGTGTCGGTGAGGCTGTCCCACATGGCGGCGACGCGGTCAAGCAGGCCAAGGTTCTGGAGGACCACGGAGATGTTCACCGTTGTGTCGGCGCAGGCGAAGTTGTCTTCCATGTACCGGTCGAGATTCAGCAGAGACGATGCGAACTTGATCTTGTCGCAGTAGAGTAACGCCGTCTTGTAGTGCAGATCGAGGGTCTGCGGGTCCAGTTGTGCGCAGGGTATGAGGCATTCGAGGGCCTGCTCCTGGCGGCCGGTCTCATGGAGGCAGATGATTCGCTTGTTGCGGGCGCGGGTGAATGTGGGGTTGATCTCCAGAGCCTTGGCGAAGAGGTCGGCGGCAGTATCGAGTCGGCCGCAGCCCATCATGAGCATACCCAGACGGTGGTACAGGTCAGGATTCTGCGGTTGGCGTTCGATCTGGCGTCGATGGGCTTCAACAATGGCGTCGGCCGTCTGCGGGGCTGAGTCGCCCTCCAGCGGGTTTGGTTCATCAGAGGCGGCCGCGAAGATCAGGTTGGCGACTTCGCCGAATAAGAAGGCACTGTTGGGTTCGATGGCGGCGGCCAGGGAGAGCGTCGCAAGGGCCTCGGCCTTCTTGCCGGCGATCTTCTGAGACAGGGCCAGTCCGATATAGGCATCCACGATCTTGTCGTTGATCTCGACGGCGGCATTGAACTGTCGGGCGGCCAGTTGTTCCTGGTTCACACGCAGGTACTGGGTGCCGAGCTTAATGGTAGCCTCCAGGAAGTCGGGGCAGGTACGCAATGCCTGTTCGTATTGCTCGATGGCGTCTTCGGTGGCGCCGAGCATACTGAGGACGTCGGCGCGTTTCATCATCAGATCGGCGCGGTCGGGGTGCTCGGCGAGCATATCGTCGAGGACCTCGACGGCCTCCTGCCACTGTCCGGCCTGGAGCAGTTCGTTGATGTTCTCGTCGCCGCCCATGAAG
>DDXG01000059.1 GCA_002347125.1 Phycisphaerales bacterium UBA2266 | reverse complement strand
CACAGTATGATGTGGGGAAGGCCCGGCGGATCGATGCGGTGCTGGAGATGGCCCGGAGGCGCGGCGTGCGGGTGAAGATGACCATTGAGCACTTTCGCACCATTGGCGGGGGGCGGCAGCGGTGGGCGGACAAACCGCTGCACCACGTTTCTCAGGGCGGGCCGGCCGAGAGCATGGACGACTTCTTTGCGAGCGAGGCGTCGCGGGGGCAGTTCAAGCGCAAGCTCGATTTCTACGCCGAACGATACGGTAGCGACCCGGCCATCTTCTCTTGGGAGCTATGGAACGAGATCGACGCGGTCTCGGGCAAGGGCTACGAGCAATGGACGGTGGAGATGCTCGACGCGTTGAAGAAGCGCTTCCCGAAGAACCTCGTCGTCCAGAGCCTCGGCAGCTTCGACAACGATTCGAAGCGTGACCGTTATCGGCGTTTCAGTCTGATGGCGGGTAACGACTATGCGCAGGTTCACCGCTATCTCGACCTTGGCGCGCGGCTTGAGGTGTGCAAAGGTCCGGTGGACGTCCTTGCGGCTGATGCGGTGCGGGAACTGCTGTCCTATGATTGCCGCAAACCCGTGATTCTGGCCGAGAGCGGGGCCGTCGAACCCGGTCACAGCGGCCCGTTCAAGCTGTATGCGGCCGACACGGCGGGGATTATCCTCCACGACGTGCTCTTCGCCCCGTTTTTCGCCGGGTCGGCCGGGACCGGCCAGATATGGCACTGGGACCACTATGTGGCGAGGAACGACCTCTGGCGGCATTTCGGCAGGTTCGCCGCGACCGTCAAGGGTGTCGATCCGGCCGGGGAGGATTTCCAATCCGTGGTGCTCGAACATCCTCTGCTGCGGGTGTATGCACTGCAAGGCAGGACGGTATTGCTTGCATGGCTCAGGGACAAAGCCAACACATGGCAGTCGGAACTGGGCGAGCAGCGGGCGCCGTCGGTTGTTGAGAATGCGGTATTCGTGCCCGGCGCCGGCGAGAGATTCACCCACGCAGGCACGGCCATCGTCTATGATCCATGGGCCGACAAGACCGTCGAGGTGTCCGTTATTCGAGGGGAAATCAACCTGCCGCCGTTTTCGCGTTCGCTGGTTGTCAGGGTTAATCGGTGACCCCTGGGGTCCGAGTTCGGGCAATTGCCCCGATGAAGGCAGAGGGGGTTCCGGCACAGTCCGGCAAACCCCGGCAAACGGGCTTGATACGCCGCGAGGATGTGCTATACTTTCCGGCGTAGTGTCGCAATCGCTTCAAGAAAGCGTTATGGGGCCCAAAGCACCGCCCGTTTCGGGGATTAGGAGCACTGCTCATGAATATGAGATACCTGCTTGTCGCAGTCGCCATGTTCAGCACCACAGCCTCCGCCAATATGGGGGAGAGCGCGAAGGCTCCGGCCGTGCTGGGAGGACCCGCTCCGCGGTTGACCAGCCTGCGCGTGGTTAAGGGAAACCCCGTCCAATTCAAGCCCGGTAGTGTATATGTCGTCGATTTCTGGGCCACGTGGTGCACCCCGTGCCAGAGCACGATCCCTCATCTGACCAGTCTGCAGTTGAAGTACAAGGACCGGAATGTGACGTTTGTGGGGGTCTCCGATGAGAACACGGACAAGGTGCTGCCCTTCGTAGAGAAGATGGGGTTGAGCATGAGTTACACCGTGGCCACCGATCCGCAGAGCGGCGTCAGCGACAGCTATCTGAAGCCCTTCTACGTGACGGCGCTGCCCCATGCGTTCATCGTTGACCAGAAAGGGCGGATTGCCTGGCATGGGCATCCGATGGGTGGTCTTGATCCGATGCTGGCAGCGATTGTGGAGGGCCGGTTTGATATCGGCGAGCATCTTGCACAACAGGCCCAGGAGCAGGAGCAGATGGCGAAGGCCGGGATTCATTATCGGAACTACTTCGAGACGCTGCGCAGAAAGGGGCCCAAAGAGGCTAGGGCGGAGGGGATCAAGCTGCTGTACGCGGCTCCGGCCAAGCTGCTCAACACGTTCGCATGGGAGGTCATCACGGATATCGCCCCTGATCAACGCGACCTGTCCCTGGCCGTTCGTGCCGCGGCCCGCGCCAATCTCCTGACGGGCTCCCAGAACAGCGCGTACCTGGATACCTATGCGCTGGCGTTGTTTCGTGCCGGGCGCATCGACCAGGCCATCCGCTACGAGACCAAGGCGATGCAGGCCGTCAGGGATAATCCAGCTCGCCGCGCCCAGCTCAGTCAGATGCTGGATGCCTACACGAAGATCCGGGACGAGAGCAAGTTCGAGAGCATCGTCGGGCAGCAGGCTCCAGCCTGGAGCGTGAAGGTCTGGGACCATCTGCCGTCGGGCAAGCAGGTCCTTGAACCGGCGGACTTCAGCGGCAAGGTCGTGGTCCTGTTCTTCTTCCAGGCCACGTGCCCCGCGAGCAGAAGCCACGGCCTGCCGACTTTGCGGAAGATCGCGGAGAAGTATGTTGACCGCAACAAGGTGTCGTTTGTGGCGGTGCAGACCGTCTTCAGTGATGCCGAAAACAACACCCAGCAGGCGGGTCTGGACCTCATCGGCTCGACGGGTCTTAAGATTCCCTGCGGCCGCACGGAGGGCTCGCCGGTCCCGGCCATCATGAAACGATACCACGCCAAGGGTACTCCGACGACCGTCATCATCGGACCGGACGGGGTCGTCCACTGCTGCGGCCTGCTCATCGAGCCGGAACAGGCACAACTCATCATCGACGAATTGCTGTTGCCGGCGGCTGCCCCGTCCGACGCGGGCAAATGAGCTGAGGCTTCTAGAGCGGGCCACGCAAGACGGAGACCTGTTATTGGCGACATAGACTGCCGCCTGCGTCAGCGGCGGATTGTTTTCTCTACAACGCGAGAATGATAGGAGGCTGAAATGAGAAAGACGTTTCTGGTGTTTCTGGTTCTCTGTCCGTTTTTTTCCGCGGGTTGTGCATTCACTGTAGACAAGGTCGTGCTGGACTACCGTTTCGAGCAATCACCCAATGCTTCCTGGGCCGACGTGAATGACTGCACCCTTGGATTCGGCGAGTTTTGCGACAGCCGGTCAGTTGCGGACCCGAACATCCTCCTGCACAAGAAGAACACCTACGGTTGGACGTGCTCCGGGGGGTACAAAGCCGAAAGACCTTTGGCTGAGATGGTGCGCGATGGCCTGGAAGCAGGGCTCGAGAGGGCTGGCATGGCCGTCGTGACGGAGAACCCGACCTACATCATGGACGGAGACGTTCAGACCCTCGATTACACGGTCATTGTGGGCTTCTGGGACGGTGATGTTGAGCCTTCTCTGACCGCCAGACTTGCGGTTCGAGACGCGGGGAATGGGAGAATCATCTGGAAAGACACAGTAGTCGCCAAGTCAAGATTCAAGACCGCCTGGCAGGACGACGTTGTCAAGAAGGGGGTCCCTATGACGCTTGACGCTATGGTCCAGGCAGTCCTTGCCGACGAATACCTTCGGCAGAGACTTGTCGAGGCCCGCAAAGAGGCGCGGTAGGGTCGTGAGCCTGGTGCGGCGGACTACTTGCCCCTGACCAGCCAGATGTTTCGGAACTGAATCGGGTGGCCATGGTCCTGTAGCTCGATGGGCCCGGCGGCCTTGACGTCGGCGCTGGGGTTAGCGGTCGGGTGGGGGATTTCCACGTCGTCGTGAATCAGCACGCCGTTGAGATGGGCCGTGATTCGGGCGTTGGCTTTGACGGACCCGTCGTCGTTGAGTCGGGCGGCGGTGAACTTGACGTCATAAGTCTGCCACGTCAGGGGTGGGTAGCAGGCGTTGACGCGGGTCCGGCGGACGCCGTAGAGGCCGCCGCAATCGCCGGAGGTGTGCGTCAGGCCGAATGAGTCGAGTATCTGCACTTCGTAGAGGCCGCAGAGGAACATCCCGCTGTTGCAGCGGTTCTGGCCGCGATTGTTGGGCTCCAGCGGCAGCTTGAATTCGAGGTGGAGGTGCTCGATATCGCCGAACTGTTCCTTGGTTCGGGTTGAACCCTTGTTGATCTGCATGACGCCGCCGTCAAGGGCCTTCCACTCCTGGTTGGTCCAGGCGCGGAGGTCGGCGCCGCCGTCGGTTCTGCCCAATAGAATCACGGCGCCATCGGGCGGGGTCAGGCCTTCTTGGGGGCTCTTGAGCTGGGTCTTGTCCAGTTGCCAGTTCTGTCCGTACTCGCTTGCCAGCGAGAGGTGTCCGTTGTGAAGCTCGCCTCGCCAATAGTATCCGCCGGCGCGATCACCGATTAGCAGCGCGGCGCCGTCCCGATGGGCATAGACCTCGATATCCGCCCCGTCGGGGCCCTTGTCCTTCGGGGATGCGGACAGGACGATTCGGTAGTGGACGTCGTCGGCCTCGGCAATGACCTTGGCGACCGCCTCCATCGACACCTGATTGTCCGGATGAAACGTCCCTTTGTAGACGCCGATGCATGGGTCCGCCCATGCCGCACCGGCCACCCACACCACGACTGTCAGAACATGCAGAATGCCCTTTGTCTTCATAGCGGATACCCCATAGAAGCGACCGTAATTGCACATACGCAGACGATCAGCGAAGCGGCCGGCGCACGGGCCAACCCTGCACACGCTTCCGTTTGCAC
>DDXG01000027.1 GCA_002347125.1 Phycisphaerales bacterium UBA2266 | reverse complement strand
GTTGGCACGGGGCGGCGGCCTACTGTAACTGGCTCAGCGAGACAGAGGGTCGCGGCCGTTGCTATAATCCCGCGACCTGGGCCTGCGACCTTAAGGCCGACGGGTACCGCTTGCCGACCGAGGCCGAGTGGGAGTACGCGGCGCGCGGCGGGATCGTCGGCGGGCTCTACCCGTGGGGGGATCAGCCCGACGGGGCCAGGGCCAACTGGTTTGGCTCCGGCGACCGGTGGGAATCCGGGCCATACCCGCAAACGACGCCAGTGGGGCACTATCCGGCCAACGGCTACGGACTTTGCGACATGGCGGGCAACGTCTGGCAGTGGTGTAACGATGCGTACAGTGGTTCGTTCTACAGCGTCAGTCCCGCTGCCGATCCGACTGGGCCGGCGACAGGCGACAAGAAGGTGGTGCGCGGGGGTTGTTGGAAGTTCTTTGCGACGCAGTGTCGTGTGTCGTCGCGCAGTAATGCTTTGCCCGCAGCGCGGCAGGGGAATATTGGATTTCGTGTGGCGAGGGGACTACGGTGAGGCTCGATCTCAAGATGTTTGCGCAGGTTCTGATGGGCCGATCCGTCGTGGCGGCGGCCATGTGCATGGGTCTGTGCTCGATCGCGATGGCCAACACCGGCTCCGCCGAGTCGGACCTATTTGCCATTGACAACCGTCCGCCGGTGCTGGAGCTGCTGTACCCGACCGGCGGCGAGGTCTTCGAACCTAATGCCGCGATCACCATTGTCTGGACGCGTCGGGGCATTGTCGGCGATGTCGTGGTGGCCTTCTCCGGCGACGGCGGGGCGACCTTCGCGGACGTCAACCGTGTGTTGGATGCCAACTCGTATGTCTGGCAGGTCCCGGCGGTCGATTCAAACCAGTGCCTGATCGCCGTCCGCAGCGCCCTGCACCCTTCGGTAACGGCCAGATGTGAAGAGCGGTTCTCAGTATTGATGCCGCCTGCGTCCGTCGTTGGCGATCCGAACGCCGCCCTCGCCACCGCGAATGTCAATGGGCCCGCGGGTGTGGGCGTGAACACCCCCGTGGTTGATGCAAACTTGCCCGTTGCCGAGCCTGGACGTGCCGTAGCTGGGCCAGACGAGGTCCCTACCGAGCCGAATTCCGTGTCGATACCACCGAACCCGGTGGTCGAACCGAATCTGACTGTCGTCGAGCCGAACGCCGGGGGTGCGGTGGACCGGACGGCTGTGGAGCCGGATCTGCCCGGGCCGCCGACCGATAGTGTGCCGGTATCGCTGCAAGCGGGCGGCAGACCCGATCCGAACGCGATGATTCGGGTTCCGGGAGGTTCGTTCGAGATGGGCGACCATTTCGGGACGTGGGATGCGGATGAGCGTCCGGTGCACGTCGTTGAGATTTCGCCGTTGCTGGTGGGGGCGACGGAGGTGACGAACCGGCAGTACGGTGAGTATCTTAATAACGCCCTCCAGGCCGGACGGGTTGCGGTGCAGGAGCGCATCGTCTGTGGCGCCGGGCGCGGCGAACCCTACTGCAATATACGCGAGTTCGACTCGTGGACCCAGATATCGTTCGCCAGAAACCAGTTCACGGTTCAGCCGGGCAAGGAGAACCATCCCATGCTCGAGGTCAGTTGGTATGGAGCGGCGGCGTACTGCAACTGGCTCAGCGAGCGCCAGGGCCTGCGGCCGTGCTACAATCTCAGCAATTGGGATTGCGACTTCGCCGCCGACGGCTATCGCCTGCCGACCGAGGCGGAGTGGGAATACGCGGCCCGGGGAGGACTTGAGCGAAGCAAGTACCCGTGGGGGAACGAAGAGGATCCGACAAAGACGAACTGGTGGGGTTCGGGCGATCCGTTCGAGAAGGACCCGTATCCGCGGACGACGCCGGTGGGATTCTATCCGCCCAACGGCTTCGGGCTATATGATATGGCCGGCAACGTGTGGGAGTGGTGCAACGACTGGTACGGCCTGTCGTATTACGACTTCAAGATCAAGGACAATCCCCGTGGCCCGGCCAGCGGCAGCGCGCGCGTGACTCGCGGGGGCTCATGGATTCTCAATCCCGACCGCAGCCGGTGCTCAAACAGGAACTTCAATTACCCGCACTATCGCGGGCTGGGCCTCGGTTTTCGCGTGGTTCGGCGCGCCGCGCCGTAACAGGGGGGCTGTTCGCGGTCCGGCTAGAGGAGGCTATTTCCAGGTGCAGCGGCGGGTGTGCAGGCGATGGTCGCCGTGGCAGTCTGTGCAGACGACGGTGGCGTTCGAAGCCAGCGGGGCCTTGTGCTCGGCCTCGGGGAGTCTGTCCGCCTTATGGCAGGCCAGACAGGAGGGGTTGATCTTGTTCTTTGGGTACATGATATCGGGGGCGGTGCCGTTGCCGCCGGAGGCCCAGGATTCGTCGGCAATGTGCTCATCGCTGGGCCCGTGGCAGCCTGCGCAGCCCTTGCCGGCCCTGGCATGGGTGACGGCCAGCTCCTCTGTGGTGTAGTTGATATGGCAGACATGGCAGCGGCTGTTGTCGGCCCCTGCCACAGGCCCGCTCTCCTCATCATCGAGCAGTAGCGGTTCGTCACTGAGCAGCAGAGGCCCGTCCTCGATGGGCGCTGTTGGCGCGGGGACGACCTCTCGCGAGTTGGCGGCGGGCTCGGTCCTCGGGCCCTTGTCTTTTGTGGCGGGCTCGCAACTGAGCAATGCGGCTATCGAGAGCGTTACGGCGGTTGTCAGGATATACTTCATGCGTCCTGTCCTCTCCTGCGGATTGAGGATACGGTTCGGCCCGGTCAGACATACTGCCACTGGCGCAGCCACTGGTAGTTCGGCGGCAGTGACGCCAGGGCGTGGCGGTTGAGTTCTTCGAGCTGGGCCTGTTCCTTGAGGTCGAACTCACGTCGCTCCTGGACGGCCTTGACGGCGTTATCTACCTCTTCGACGCTGTTGAGCCCCGGTATGGGGATCACGGTGTTGCTGGCGAGGATGTACCGCAGGGCCAGGCGCGCCCGCTTCATGTTCTCGTCTCGGTCACCGGTAAAGAGCGACCCGGCCGCGTAGGGCTTGATGCCGAATGCTCCGACATCCTGCTTCGTGAGGGCATCGAATACGCTGTCGGTCTGGGCGCGGCGGCTCATGGTCGTAAAGGGGAAACACACCACATCGACCTGCGGGAAGTACTGAATCATGAACTGAATCCACCGCCGGTCATGTGTGGAAAAGCCGATGAACCGGGCCTTGCCCTGTTTCTTGGCCTTTTCGAGGGCATCGACGATCTCGCAGGCGGTGTCGAATGTGTGGCGACCGCCCGGCTCGAAGCAGGTGATCCGCCACAGGTCGGTGTACTCTTGGTCGGAGTCGTGCAGAAGCTCATCGAGCGAACCCAAAAGCTTCGTGGAGGTGCGGTATTCCTCGTTGCGGACCTCCCTGGCCCCGTGCGAGAGCGCCAGGTACATCTTGTCGCGGCGGCCCTTGAGGGCCTCGGCGTCCCGCTTGACCTCGTTATCCCAGCAGGCGTCGATATAGTTGATGCCCGCGTCGATGCAGCGGCTGATAATCTCGGTGCGCTCCTGCGGGTTGCTGCGGGAGTGCCCGCCCAGACAGACGGCCGAGACCATGAGGTTGGTCTTGCCCTGGCGACGGTACTCCATGTTCGGGTTGTAGTTGAGAATCCTGGAGGTGTCGACTTCGTCGGCGAGGGCCGGCGTCAGTCCGGCCGTCAGGCTCATGGCGGCCAGCCCAGCCGCAGCGGCCGTGGCGTCTCTCATCAGTTGGCGGCGTGTGATTGAAGACTCGTTCATGATGGGTCTCCTTCCGGGAAGGTAGTTTCTAAGACGTCGGTGTTGGCTTGTCGCTCTTGAGTTGGTGGATCGTTTTGATTTCGACCTCAGTCAGCGGCCGCTTGTAGATACGCAGGTCGTCGATGAGCCCCTCGAAACCCGCCCCGATACGGACGTCCAGTTCGTCGGCCGTCTCGACGGGCAGCAGGCCGAGCAACCCGATATCGTCGATGACAGCGACCTCTCCGTCGAGGTAGAGCGTCAGATCATCATAGAGATTCGGCAACTCGGCTTCACCCACGACCACGGCGATATGGTGCCACTTGTCGTCGTTGGTGTATTCCTTCATGTAATAGTATCCTCCGAAGGGCGTCATTCCGATGCGGCCGCGGATATGCCCGAAACGAAACTGCCTGCCGGAGTCGTTGGCGCCCCAGACAACGATGTCGCCCCGCGTGGCTTTTGTCTTGATCCATGCCGTAACGGTGCGGGGCGCCGTGCCTGTAACACCCTTGTAGTCCTTGATTTCGACATGACTGTTGCCCGCGAACCGCAGGGCCTTGCCGGCTTTGCCGTCGGCGGAGTTCTTCTCAAATGAGAAATCGCCCGCAAGAGTGCCTTTGCGGTTGTGTTTGGAGGCATCGGCGGCGGTGTTGCCGGAGGTCTCGTCGAACGTCCACCAGCCCTCCAGGGCCGGGTCCTTATCCAGTGGGACCGCCGCCTTCTCCGCGGCAGGCGCCCCGGCCGCGGCTAACAGCCACACGATTGCCTGCACATAGAGGACACGTACTGCGATGCTCATACGTTTATCTCCTGGTTCAATCTGGTCCAAGTACACAGTATAGCAGATTCGGGCATCAGACCTGCAACTCTTTAAGCAGATCGATAGCGGTCTTCTGCATGATTTCGCCGCCGCCGGGCGCGATTCGGGAGTTTACCGTCTCGTAGCTGCCCTCGGCAAAGGCCTTCTGTGTCGGGATATAGCCCGGTGCGTCCTGGCACAATTCGATGACGAGCATGTTGGCGAACGGCGACGCCTGTTTGATGGCCAGGCCGATATCCACGAAGACCTCGCCGGGCAGGCCGACGATGGCTGTATCGGTACTGAGACGGACAACCTGAACCTCGATGGGCATGGATTCGCCGAGGGCCTGGACGGCGAGGATCTTGTAGGCCCGGACCTGTTCGAGGAAGGGCAGGTCGGGCGAACCGACCTTGTGAATCGCCTGCCCAGCCCAGGCAATCTCGCCCGCTGTGAACTTCTGAACGGCCACCTGCACGACCCTGCTCTTGGCGGCGAGCATGGGCACGGCCAGGTCGGCCAGTTGTCCGGCGGCCGACTTGACCGTACCGGCCAGCGTGCCGCCGATGACGTCGGGCTTGAGCCGGTCGCGGTTGGTTACGTCAATGTGGTTGATATCGCCGCAGGTGCCTGTGCCGAACAGGGCCATGAAGTCCTCCCCGTAATCGCTCTGGAGCGACTGTTCGAGGAAGTAGGGGTAATCCGCGGCATAGAGCGTGCCGCCAGTGGTGTCCAGGTGCAGGGCGAAGTTGACCAGAGCGGCCAGTCGCCTGCCGTGTGCGTCGCGGACCGAGACGATGCCCACGTCGGGGTCGATGGGCCCGGCCGGCCTGACGATGTCGGGATTGAGCACGCCGGGATTGAACCGGACCTCGCTGTTCTTCATGTGGAAGCGGCGATTGAATGACAGGCCCTCCTGCCGGGTCTTGCCCGCCTCCAGACGCGCCGGTCGCGCGGTCGTGGTCGCCTGGGCAATGGCCTTGGCGATGCCTTCGGCCAGTTGCCTTGGGTAATCGACCTGCTCGCACGGGTCGCTTCCACTTTTCTCGACTGCCAGACGGTGGAAGTGGTTTCGCAGGGCCCCCCAGTAGAGTGGGCCGGTGTGCGTGTGCGTGGCGGCCAGCAGGAGGTTCTCGGCCGGGATGCCGGTTTCCGCGGACGCTATCTTGCGGGCCTGGGCCGAGGCGGTCGGCGACAGGCCGATAATATCGCAGGAGACAATAGCTGTACGGGTTTGCCCCTGGGTCAGGACCATCGCCCGGGCCTTGAGCGGATTCAGCGTACCAGTGGCCAGGCGCTCATGGAAATACCCGCTCATCCGGTAGCCGACCGGCGGTGTGATATCGGCACTGGCGACGCCTGCGTGCAGGACGGCGGCATCGGCGGTGGCGACCGGCACGATGGACGAGGCCGGGCCCACGAGCTGCTCAAGGAATTCGCGGGCGTTGCGGGCCTGGGCGATGGATTGCTTTGCGTCGCCGGCGGCTACGCATTCGATCACCAACGGTCCCGGGCCGAAGCCGCCGTCTCGCAGGCGTTCGAGCACGCGGGGGAAATCCACTCGCCCGGTTCCCGGCGTCACAGCGACGTCCTTCGGGTGGCGGTAGTCCTTGACGCATACGCCCGTGACCAGGCCGTCGACGCTGGGGGCGTCGCACACCGGGTCCAGCGTTCCGTCGGAGTAGTAGAAGATGTTGCCTGGGTCGTACCAGATGCGGAAGTTCTTGTGGCCGACGAGTTCCACCGTCTGGCGGCACTGCGGGCCGGTGGCGTTGAGGCCGCCGTGGGGCTTGACCACGATCTCCATACCCTTGGCGGCGGCGTAATCGCAACACTCGGCGATGGCCTTATAGTAGGCATCGTAGAGCTTCGGGTCCCCGGTGCCGCCCATCAGCAGGCTCCGGGTACCGCAGGCGGCACAGTTGTCGATGAGCCGCCGCAGGTCGTCGATACCGGCCTGGAGCGACTTGTTGACGGCGATGCCGCCGCCATAGACGCTCAGGACGGTGAGCTTGCGTTTCTTGACCTCTTCGGCGATGGTCACGGCCTGCTCCGGCGTGGTGGCGGCCGAAAGGACAAGGTTGCCCGGTCCTTTGGCCGTCATCAGACCCACATGGCGAAAGCCCGCCTCGACAATCGCGTCGAGCGCCACGCGGTAGTCCTGATCGGCCCAGGGACGGGTGTAGCAGCCGATTTGCCACTGCTTGCCCTGCTCGGGGGCGCCCTGAGCGGCGAGGCCCCCTAATGCCAAAGTGCCCGCACCCACCGCCAGTGTATGACCCATGAATTGGCGTCTCGACATATCCGCGTATGAACTCATAAAAACGTCTCCTGCTCAGGCGCGCGACAGATAAGACTCGGTAACCGCGTGGGCAAGAACGACGCTTGCCCACCCTACGGGCTCCTGTGACATCAGCCGGCGCGAATATCACGTTTCTCGGCGTCGTAGATGATCCTGTTGCCTGTGTCGAAGGACCGCACCGCCATCAGGCAGGCGACGGCGTGCTGATAGCCGGCATCGATCGACGCATTGGGTGTCTTTCGGCTGCGGATGCACTGGAGCCAGTCGAGGAAATGGTCCGGCATGGGCACATCCTCGACGTTCGTCTTGCCGCGAATGCCGATCTTGCCGTCGGCGTGGCCGTCGGCCGAGAGGACCGGGGCGTTCCAGTTGACCATGTCCAGCACGCCCTGGTCGCCGAAAATGTCGAAGCTGTTGCCGCCGCCATTGCCGAAGTTCGTCGAGTAACTGACCATGAAGCCCTCCGGGTATATCCAGAGCGCCTGCACATGGTCGGGGCACGTGAATTTGTGCTCGTCGATCCAGGTGAAGGTCCCGCCCATACAGACGCAACTGATCGGCAGCGTCGCCCCCGTGATGAAGTGCACCAGATCCAGGAAATGACTGGCGAGCCCCGGCACGGGCCCATCGCTGAAATCCCGATAGCCATACCACCCGGAGCAGCGGACCGGGTCGAATGGCTGGTCGGGTGCGTCCATGAGGAACTCCTTCCAGTCGATGTCCTCGGCCTTGACGTCCTTGAGGTAGCCGTACCAGTAGGGCTTGTTGGCATTGCGGCGCTGCTCGATCCGGCCGACCTTGCCCAGAATGCCGGTGGCGTAGAGCTTCTTGCAGCCGGCAAAGGACGGGGAGCTCCGCAGTTGCGTGCCTATCTGGACGACGGTCCCGGCCTTTTTGACGGCATCGACGGCGGCGATCAGGCCGTCCATGCGCTTGGCCAGGGGCTTCTCGCAATAGGCATCGAGCCCGGCCTCGGCCGCGGCCTTGAGGTGGGTGGTATGCTGGTGGTCGCAGGAGGCGATCATTACCGCGTCAATATCGTCGAGGGCCACGACGTCGCGGTAGGAGACGAATTGGCGGGCGGCCCGGCCGTACCATTGCTTGGTCTGCTCGGCCGCCATTTCGGTGCGGACCTTCCACGGGTCGCAAACGGCCGTAATCTCCACGTTCTGGCTCTTGGCGTGGGCGTTGACGCCGGCCATGTGGACTCCGATGCCCCGGCTGCCGCAGCCAATCTGGGCGATGCGGATGCGGTCGTTGGCCCCCAAAACGCGGGAATAGCTCAGAGCGGACATGGCAACGGCGGTTCCAGCGACACTCTTGAGGAAACTGCGACGTGAGTAATGCGAGGTCATGGCGTCTGCTCCAAAGGCTTCTGTCAATCCTGGATTCGTGCCTATGCCGCCATTAGAGCACCGCCCGCGGCGGACTTCAAGCCCATTGTGGCCATCGACCCTCTGGCGGACGGCGCGGCGATCTGCTATGCTTGGAGCGAAAATCAGTGAGAACGGACGCCGACGGTGGACAGGCCGGGACCGGTGGGTCGGCCCTGTGGGGTCCGCCGGCGTTGGACAGGATCGGCTTGGACTGGAGCACGGCAGTATGAGGACGGTGCGATTTGGTGTGATTGGCTGCGGGGTGATGGGCAGGGAGTTTGTCAGTGCGGCGGCGAGGTGGTGCCATCTGCCGGATATGCGGGTGCGGCCGGAGATCGTGGCGCTCTGTAATCGCACGCTCAGCCCCCAGCGGATCGATTGGTTTAAGGCCAACGCCCCACGGATCAGGCAGGTCACGGACGACTGGCGCAACCTGCTGGATAATCCGGATGTCGAGGCGGTCTATGCCGCCGTGCCGCACAATGCACATCAGGAGGTCTACTGCGCGGCGATCTCCGCCGGTAAGCACCTGCTCGGCGAAAAGCCCTTCGGCATCGATAAAGAGGCCAACGCCGCGATTCTCAAAACCGCGGCGGCCTATCCCGGATGTTTTGTGCGGTGCGTTTCGCAGTTTCTGTTCATTCCGGCGGTTCAGCGAATCGGCCGCATGTTGGAAGAAGGGGCATTCGGCAGGATCATTGAAGCCAACGTGGGTTTTCTGCACAGCAGCGATCTCAATCCCAGCAAGCCCATCAACTGGAAACGGACGGCCGCGGTCAACGGACAGTACGGCTGTATGGGCGATCTGGGGCCGCACGTAATGTCCGTGCCGATCCGCGCCGGCTGGCGGATACGAACCGTGCGGGCGGTCCTGTCCAACATCATCAAAGAGCGTCCCGGCGTCGCCGGCGGGACGGCCGCGTGCGATACATGGGACAACGCGACGCTTCTTTGCGAGGCAACCGATGGGGTCTCGGACGACGTCTTCCCGTTGACGGTGCGGACGCAGCGGATCTCACCCGGCCAGACGAACAACTGGTACGTGCAGATACTCGGCACGCGGACCTCCGTGCGGTTCAGTACGCGGCAGATCAACACGCTGGAGATACTCGAATACGACGGCGGCGAACAGTCCTGGCGGTCCATCGATATGGGCCACGAGGTCGCGTACCCCTCGATTACGCCGAGAATCCATCAGTTTGGCCTGTGCGACGCCCTGTTGCAGATGTGGGGCGCCTACCTGCATGAACTCGACGGCGGTCAGTTGCCCACCCGCTTCGCCGGCTGCGCCCGGCCCGATGAGACGGCGGTATTCCACAAGCTCTTCAGCGGGGCCCTGCTATCGCACGCGAAATCCACAAGTGTGCACCTGTAACGGACCCGGCGCCGCGCAGTGCCGCGACGAATGCCGTCAGCGCTTGGCGTCCAGACCCATCTGCGAGGCCCATTCATTCCAGTCCTGTTCCATGCGGCGAACCCGCCCCGGATGCGCCGCGGCCAGATCGTGGGTCTCTGTACGGTCGGTCGCCAAGTCATACAGCCGCCATGGGCCGTCGCTGAGGGCCACNNTATCCCGCGCCGGCAAGCTCCAGGCATGTGGGCATGATGTCCATGATGTGGCCGCTCTGGTCCGTTACGGCGCCGGCGGCCGTCTTGAGTCCCGCGGGCCAGTGGACGATCAGCGGCGTGTGGCAGCCGCCCTCGAATGACTCCTTCTTCCAGTAGCGAAACGGCGTGTTGGCGGCGCTGGCCCAGTATGGCCCGATGCCGGTGTAGGTCGTCTGCGGGCCCGGTGCATCAAAGCCGCTGTAGCGTATCGCCCGGCCGTCGCGTGCGCGGTCATTGCGGTCGTAGCCCGGCTGCGTCGGAACTTCCGGCGATGCGCCGTTGTCGATAAGGAAGAAGATGACCGTATTGTCCAGCCGTCCCGCCTTCTCAAGGGCCTCGATGAGCCGTCCTATACCCTGGTCCATGCGATCCACCATCGCGGCATGAACGGCCATCTTCGTCGCCTGGAACTGTTTCTCCCGGTCGCTCACCTCGTCCCACCCCGGTCCTTGCCCCTGGATCTCCGGCAGGGGGGTGTTGGTCTTCTCGAAAAGGCCCATCTGGATCATCCGGCTGTAACGCTCCTGGCGCAAGCGATTCGGCCCGCCTTGGTAGGTATCCGTGTACCGGGCGATGTCCTGCGGGCGCGCATGCAGAGGCCAATGCGGCGCACAATGGGCGACGTACAGGAAGAAGGGCTTATCCTCGCGGCTCATCTGATGGACGTAGTCCACGGCTTTGTCGGTGATGGCGTCGGTGATATAGTAGTCGTCCGGGACCTCCGCAACCGGCTGTTCGCCTTCAACCAACGAAAACAGGTCAAAGTAATTGACCACGCCCCAGATGATGCCGTAGTGCCTGTCAAAGCCGCGGTTGACGGGGTAGCTGTCGAGGGGAGCGAACGGCCGGCCGGGATCATGCCGGTGGTCGAGCCATTTCTGGTGCAGGTCCTTGTCCGGCAGCACCGGCGTCTGTGAGAGGTGCCATTTGCCCGACATGGCGGTGTTATAGCCGGCCGGCCTGAGGGCCTCGGCGATGGTCAATCCGTTGCGTGTCAGACTGCGTCCATTGAAACGCAGGCCCACCTCGTGCGGATATTGACCGGTCAACAGGCTCGCCCGCGTCGGACAGCACCTCGCGCAGTTGTAGAACTGAGTGAACCGCAACCCGTTGGCCGCCAACCGGTCGATATTCGGCGTCGCGATCTCCCCGCCGTAACAGCCCGCATCGGAGAACCCCATGTCGTCGGCCAGGATGACGACGATATTCGGGCGTCGTGCGGTCTGGGCGCCCCGCAGGCAGCCGGCCCCTGCCATCGATAACACACCGGCGCCGGCGGCCTTGAGGAATGTCCGGCGACTCATTTGTGACATGTTTTGCATGGACGTCTCCTGTGTTGGACGAATCGAAGCGGTCCACTGCCGGCGGCCGCCTTCGACGCCTCCAATCTAACACCCTGCCCAGCCTTCGGGCAAGTTTGGCCTTGCAGGTCCGCCGACTGTTGGTAGACTCACCAGGACCGCCGGTGCGGCGGCTCGAATGAGTCCGGAGTATGGTGGAATGGGCAAGGACAGTTGGTTTTCACTGGCAAAGGTATTCCTGAGGAATCTGCCCAGGCTGCCGCTGTCTTATGCACCTTACTTCGTGGAGAAGTTCCGCCAGGCCAATCCCCACCGCCACAGAGGCCGCGTGTATCTCAACGCCTTTTTTCCGCCCATGCCGTCAGCGGCGTTCAACCGTTTCATCGACATCGTCGCCAACGGGCGCCGCGTGCCCATTTCGACGTACTACGCCGTGACCGAGCACTGTCCGTTCAGGTGTCCGCATTGCAGCTACGGCTGTCATGCGCCGGGCCAGATGACCACGCAGGAGTCTCTCGCGGCCATCGAACAGTTCAAGAGGCTGGGCACGCCGATCATCGGATTCACCGGCGGCGAGCCGCTGCTGCGAACCGACCTGGCCGAGCTGGTGCGTGCGGTCGGCGATGAGACGATCAGCTTCGTTTTTACCACCGGCTACGGATTGACGCCGCAACGGGCCGCCGAACTGTCGGACGCCGGGCTTGACGGCGTGATGATCGGCCTTGAGTCGCCAGACAGCAGGGAGCACGATTCCGTGCGGGGGGCCGATGGCTCGTTTGATATGGCGATGGCGGCCATCAGGCTTGCACGCGACAGCGGGTTCTACACGTGCATTGCCACGGTCGGCACGCGGGAGAGGCTGCGATCAGGCAAGCTGGAGCGTCTGGCGGAACTGGGCACTGCCCTTGGCGTCCAAGAGTTCCGCATCACCGAGCCGGTCGCCACAGGCAGCTTCCAGGGGCGAACGGATGAGGTCCTGACGCCGGGCGAACGGGCCCGGTTGGCGGAATTCCATCGGCAATGGAACAGCCGCAGGCGCGGCCCGGCCGTGGCGAGCTTCGCATATCTGGAGTCCGACGAGATGATGGGCTGCGGCGCTGGGTATCACCACCTTTTCATCGATGCCGTGGGTAATGTCTGCCCGTGCGACCTGACGCCGCTGTCGTTCGGAAACCTGCGTGAAGAACCCCTGGATGCGATATGGAACCGCATGGGCCAGTGGTTTGACCAGCCTCGTTGCGGTTGTTTCGCCAACACCGTTGGGGAGAAATTGGCCGAGCAGGGCGGTCGGGTGCAGTTGCCGCTTCACCGGGAGGCTGCGGAGGGAATTTGCAGTGCCTGCGAGAGGACCGGCGAGTTGCCCGCGGTCTATGGGAAACTCAAGAGCCACCGCACCTCGGCCGTCGGAGCCGGCATGCCCGACGGTGTCTCGGCCTCGTAACCGCGTAGATGGCCCGTGTTTGTCCCACGACAGATCGGCTGGGACGCCCGTGCCTGCCCCGACGGAGGGGCATTTTTTTGCAAAATAGTGCTTGTACTCGCCCGCAAAGCGCGTACAATACGGTGCTTTACCGGTTCGCGCAGAGTGTACAGGGTCCTCCAAGGGCGCCGCGGCCGTGGAAATTGAGCACCAGAGGCCTTTTTTGAGGTCTCCACAAGGAGATACGCAGGTGAAAACAGCACTTTTGGATGCGGTCGAAAGCAAGGACATCAAGAAGAGCATACCGCATTTCGAGATTGGCGATATCGTTGAGGTGCACTGCCTGATCAAGGAAGGCAACAAGGAACGGGTGCAGAAGTTCGAGGGCACGGTCATCGCCCGCAAGGGCCGTGGAATGAACGAGATGTTCACCGTGCGTCGGATCATCGGCAGTGAAGGCGTGGAGCGCATTTTCCCGCTTCATTCGCCGAATGTCGTGGATATTCGCCCGGTGCGCAGCGGTAAGACGCGACGGGCCAAGCTGTACTTCCTGCGTGAGCGGACCGGCAAGGGGGTCCGTCTGGCGCAGCGGCACAGTGATCACACGGTCTCCAAGTAGGGTATTGCGAACCGGGGGCTATTGGAGGGAGTGCAGTGGGGCTTTGGCCGTTTGGCAGGAAGCGACTGTTGGCGGATCGGGCCCGCTTGGGCCGTTGGGGCCAGAAGCGGTGCGAGAGGCGTCTGCGTGGTTGGGGCTGGCGGACCTTGTGCCGCAACTATTCGTGCAGAACCGGCGAGATTGACCTGGTGATGGTGGACAACTCCGGGGCAATGGTCTTCGTGGAGGTCAAGACGCGAGCAGGCGAGGAGTTCACTGCCGCCGAGTCTTGCGTGNNGATCCGGATAGAGCACTTCGAGAGTGTCTTCACGCTTTGAGGAGTTGGCAGCGGCGTCTCGTGTGTGGGGCAGGGATAAACCGGGCAGCGGCGGCTTGTGCGGCAGTGTGGCTGCGTGGTATGATGGGCAACACGATTCAGGAGTTGTTCCTCATGCGTACAGGTCATACCACGGTCATGGCTGCACTACTTCCAGTGCTTATGGCATGTGCCTGGGCCGCTACACCGCCGGGCCAGGCGGGTGTCGACGCTCTGGCTCACTGGCAGGTGGATTCAGCCCGGCAGGCGGCCGTCAACGCGGATCGGGTGGTCAAGGTCGAAGTCCTCAGTTTGCTCGAGGCGGGGACTGCCCGCAACGAGGCATCAGCCAATCCTCTGGAGGTCCGGCGTCTGACGGCATCCTGTCGCGTCATATCCGAGATCAAGGAACGCTGTCCGCAGATTATCCGTGTTGAGTTTCAGTACCCGGCCGAGTCGGACATACAGAGCAATCCGTCGCTGGCCCAGGCGTTCACATCGCTGCGCGTAGGGGAGGTGGCCTTGGTGTTCCTCAAGGACATTGGCATGGACTTTCGTCTCAATCGGCTCGATGGTAAGGTGCGGATTGCCCCCAGCCGGATTCAGCACGACATGGTGGACTCTCCGGAAGAGCGGCTGCTCAGCGAGTTCGTTGGGTCGGCGCAGGACGGCGACCCGATGGTCCGGTTGCAGGCGGTCGAGGAACTCGGATACGTCGGCGATGCAATTCTGCGGCAGATGGCGGCCGGTGAGTATCGTTATAGCAGCGAGGCGGCCGACCGATGCATCATGTTGGACAAGAAGCTCGATGCGGCCCGCGAGGTCCTGGCTGAACTTCGCAAGTCTACGGACCTCGTCCTGCGGTGTGCGGCGATCATATCGAGTTTCCAGGTGGATGCCACGCCCGGGGATGCGACGGCTGTGGAAGTCCTGCTCGCCGATCCAACCGCATTGTCGCCCGCGGAATCCACGGCCCAATACGGGACCGTGGGGTTCTCCGTTCAGGCGATGCAGGCCAGATTGTTGGATGTGATGGATGCGACCACACGGCGGCTGTTGCTGAATATGGCCGAGCGGGATGTCATTCGGCGGCGTGACGGCAAGCCGTATCGCGGGATTCGCGGTTTCTGGTATCCCGAGTTCTGCGCAGCGGCGTTGGCTTGTGAGTCGGTGCGGGACAGCGCCGCGATGCGTCGGTCGCTGGCGAATATCCTATGGGTCCGGGCGGACGTGGCGAGCGTCCCGGAGATGATTGCCCTGTTGGACGACCCGGATATCCTCGTTCGCAGCGCGGTGGTCGCGGGCCTGATCAAGACGATTGCCTCGCCGTATTCGAACCCGCTGGAGGTTCACAGCCCGTGGATGTCCAGCGTCGACGCGATGGATGTGGAAGTTCGCGACCGCGAGATTGACCCGGCCGAGGCCATGCGCGACTACCAGCAGAAGGAGCAGGAGTACCTGACCTACTGGAAGACGTGGTGGAGCGAGAACAAGGGCGATTTCGACGCGGCCGACCTCAAGCGGATGAAGGAAGAGGAGATGGCCAAGCCGGATACGTGGTAGTCTCACCGGCGACACGAGAGACCGGAGTTGCGCATGGACCTGATCGACACGCATTGTCATTTGACGTTCGGGCCGCTGGCCGGCGACGTGGACGCGGTTGTGCAAAGGAGTCGCCGGGCGGGTGTAACGAGCTGGGTCACGGTGGGCACGGATGCGGATCACAATCGGGCGGTCGTCGAATTGGCCGGGCGGTTGGATAACCTGTATGCGGCTGTCGGGCTGCATCCGCACGACGCCAAGGAGGTGACGGGCGAGGTCATCACCGAACTCCGGCAGTTGGCCGGGCGAGAGCGGGTGGTCGCCCTGGGGGAGATGGGGCTTGATTACCACTATGACCATTCGCCGCGGCCGGTCCAGCGGCGTGTCTTCGTCCAGCAGCTTCATCTGGCCCGCGAGCTGTACCTTCCCGTGATTATCCACAGCCGCAATGCCTTTGACGAGACGCTGGAGATACTCGATGAGTTTGGCGACGGGCTCAAGGGCGTGGTTTTTCACTGCTTCGGGGGCGATGCCGAGCAGGCAGGAGTCCTGGTGCAGCGGGGCTACTATGTGTCCTTTACCGGAGTCGTCACATTCAAGAACGCCGAGACGGCCCGGCAGGCCGCCCTGGCCGTGCCGCTCGAGCGCCTGATGCTCGAGACCGACTGCCCCTATATGTCGCCGGAGCCGCTGCGCCGGCAGAAGGTCAACGAACCGGCCCTGATGGTGCATACGGCCCGGTTTCTGGCGCAGTTGAAGGCCGTCGAATTCGAGTCCTTTGCCGAGGCGGTCTCCGCGACCAGCCGGAGCTTTTTCGACATTCCCGCGCCCGCCGACCGACGCTGACCGCGATTCACCGGCCAGGCCCCTCGACAGAGAGATTCTTGCCGGAAGCCCTTTTACTTTTCCCCCTTTACCTTCTACAATGCCCCCATGAATGATATGAAAACGAGCCATGAGGGATAGCTGGCCATGCCGGATGCACCGCCGCGAATCCGCGAACTCGTCGAGACCTTCGCCCGCAACGTCGAAACCTATCGCTCGGGCCAATACAACGAGGCCCAGGTCCGCCGGGAATTCATCGACCCATTCTTCGTCGAACTGGGCTGGGACGTCCACAACGAGCAGGGCTACGCCCACGCCTACAAGCACGTCATCCACGAAGACGCCCTCAAAGTCGGGGCCGCCACCAAGGCCCCGGACTACTCCTTCCGCATCGGTGGCGTCCGCAAGTTCTTTCTCGAGGCCAAAAAGCCCTCCATCGACATCAAGGGCGACCCGCATCCCGCCTATCAGCTCCGCCGCTACGCCTGGAGCGCCAAGCTGCCGTTGAGCGTGTTGACCGATTTCGAGGAATTTGCCGTCTATGACTGCCNNCTACGCCTGGAGCGCCAAGCTGCCCCTGTCGATCCTGACCGACTTCGAGGAATTCGCCGTCTACGACTGCCGGACCCGCCCCAGGCCCACCGACCGGGCCTCGGCCGCCCGCATCATGTTCATCCGCTACGACGAGTACCCCAAACGCTGGCACGAAATCGCCGCCATCTTCTCGCGCGAGGCCATCCTCAAGGGGTCATTTGACAAGTTCGCCCAGTCCAGGCGTCAGAAGGGTACGGCCGAGGTGGACGTCGCCTTCCTCGCCGAGATCGAGAAATGGCGAGATATGCTCGCCCGCAACATCGCCCTGCG
>DDXG01000303.1 GCA_002347125.1 Phycisphaerales bacterium UBA2266 | reverse complement strand
ACGCTGACGCTGCCGGCGGGCAGGCCCAAGCTCTCAATGATCGTCGGCCACCACCCGCAGGGCGACTGGGACCTCATCGTCAAGGCCAACGGCAAGCAACTGGGCAAGTTCACCATCGGCCCGGACTCCTGCACCAACAACTGGACCACCGTCGAAGTAGACCTCTCCGACTACGCCGGCAAGGAAACCAAGCTCGAACTGCTCAGCCAACCCACCGACTGGCGCTTCGAAGGAGCCTACTGGGCAAAGATTGAAATCAAAGCCAGCTAACCGTGTCTGTGGACCTTTGTGGAGGCTGTGACCAATTGCGACCCTCATGTGAGCACATACCGTCGGTCGAGGCAGACATGTCCGGATGGAGAGTGCTCATCCCCCGCGAAGATTCCTCAAGCGTATTCGTGCCCATCTGAGTTCGACTTCCACAGTTGAGGGGCAATACTGGCGTCCTTGGGGGCATCGGGGCAGAAAACCCTCATTACATTCCCTCAGACGGAGTTGAAAGGGGCCGGCGCGTCTTCTGCCATCTCCCGCGCCGAGAGATGTCTTCCTGTGAGCTCTTGCCTGCCCGATTATCGCTGGTTGCCCGGCGCGGACGCTGCCGGTGGCCCGGACTGCAAGAGGCGCACCTCAAATCCTGTATGGCCGGGTCGGGTCCTCTGGGCTCGCGGATTTGCGGTCGCGCCGCCTGAAGTCTGCATCCCCAGAGATTTTCACGCATCCGTATACCAAAGTGAAGCGGCAATGCGTCTATAGCAATGAGGACCATAACAGTCCTGCCAACAGCATGGATGCCAGGTCGGCCGGGTCACCACTGTACCGATCCGTCATTCGTGGCCGACTTGTGAATCCTCGCCTCCGGGGTTGATCCTCCCTCTCGCTCTCGCTTCCGACCCGGAGGCTTTCTGTGTCGCCGCCAAGCCAATTGCCTATTGCTCCGAGCCGTTCGCCTGCCTCCAAGGTCACAGGAACCGAAGAGTGGCCGGCTCGGGCCCCACTCTCGCCACCAGCCCCTTGCCCCGGCCGGGCACCACCGGCTATAGTGCATGGCGAAATCACAATTCAACCTGTAAGGACCATCGCATGAACCGATCGACCCTCTGCCGCATTATCCTGAAACTTGCCTGCCTCATGGTCATCTCGCGGGTAGCCCCCGCCGCCGATTACCCCAACCCCGATGTACATCGGGGCTCCCCGCTGGCCATCAACCTCGGTGGAATCACCTACTACACCAGCGAGATCGTCTTCGTAGACCTCTTCAAGCACTCCCAGACCTTCAAGAGCCAGGCCCCCGGCAAGTCCTATGCCCAGGGCGGCCCGCTCGACCTCGACCCCAACGGCTGGGTCCGGGCCCTGGCCGACGGCGGCCAATTCGCCGATTCCATCATCCTGAGCCCCATCCACGGCAACTACCCGGCGGGCATCTATACCTGCCTCTACGACGGCACCGGTCAGGTCGATTTCGCCTGGGGTACGGAGGTCGTCGAGAGGCAACCCGGCCGCGTCAAGGTCGCCGTCAAGCCCGACCAGAACATCCTGACCGTCCGCATTAGCCAGACCGACCCGGCCGACCCCGTCCGCAACATCCGCTTCATCATGCCCGGCTTCGCCGACACCTATGACCAACAGCCCTTCCAGCCGGACTTCCTCCAGCGGTGGTCGAAGTTCAAGGCCATCCGCTTCATGGACTGGATGCGGACCAACAACTCCGAGCAGGTCCGCTTCGCCGACCGGCCGACCCCCGCGATGCAGACCCAGGGCTCCGACGCGGGCGTCGCCCTCGAATACATGATCGCCCTTGCCAACGCCCTTCACGCCGACCCGTGGTTCTGCATGCCCCACAAGGCCGACGACGATTACATCCGCCAATTCGCCCGGATGGTCAAGCGCGACCTCGCCGGCGACCTCAAAGTCTACATCGAGTACTCCAACGAATGTTGGAACGGCATCTTCCGCCAGGCCGGCTACTGCAAGGACAAGGGCAAGGCCCTTGGTCTCAGCGACAACGACTACCAGGCGCAGTTGCGCTACTACTCCAAGCGCTCCGCAGAGATATTCGCCATCTGGCAGGAGGTCTTCGGTGGGCCCGACCGCCTTGTCCGCGTCCTGGCCGCCCAGAGCGCCAACCCCTGGACCAGCGAACAGGTCCTCGACTTCGAGGACGCCTTCAAACACGCCGACGCCCTCGCCATCGCCCCCTATTTCGGTAACAGCCTCGGCGACCCATCGCGCCAGGACGAAACCGCGAAAATGACGGTCGAACAGGTCCTCGACGCCTGTGCCGACATGATTGAAAAGGGCAACCAGACCATCGCCCGACAGGCGAAGATCGCCGCCGACCGGGGCCTGGNNAACAAGCCCCTGGAGGACCTGTTCCACGCGGCCAATCGCCACCCGCGCATGAAGCAGCTCTATCTCGACTACCTCGCCGGCTGGAGGGCCAACGGCGGCCGGCTCCTGGCGGTCTTCTCCTCCGTCGGCAACTACTCCAAGTGGGGAAGCTGGGGCATTATGGAATACCACGGCCAGCCCATCGAGGAGGCCCCCAAGTACCAGGCCGTCATCGAATTCCTGCACGACAATCCCCGGTGGTGGTAGGCGCCGGCCGCGAATTCGCTTGAAAATTCATCCATCCGGTGTAGACTATCCGATGACCCGTAAGCGCGGCTGGCTTGTCCGCGCCTCCCGGCCGGGAAGAATGCTCCGCAAGAAGCCGCAGCAACCCGGCGAACCAAGAACCAATACCCCCAAGCCAATCGGTCTGCAAATATGGAAGACTTCATCATCGAACCCGCACAGCGAATCACGCGATTGCCCCCGTATCTGTTCGGCCGGCTCAACGCGCTGAAGCTCCAGAAGCGCCGCGAAGGGGCCGACATCATCGACCTGGCCATGGGCAACCCGACCGACTCGGCCCCGCCGATTGTCATCGACAAGCTCTGCGAGGCCGCCCGCGACCCCCGCAACCACCGCTATAGCGCCTCCCGCGGCATCCCCAACCTCCGGATGGAAGTCGCCAAGAAATACGCCCGCAAGTGGGGCGTCGAACTCGACCCCGACAAGGAAGTCCTGGCGTGCATCGGCTCGAAGGAGGGCTTCAGCCACCTGTGCCTGGCGATGCTCGGTCCGGGCGATACGGCCGTCGTGCCCGACCCCGCCTTCCCGATCCACAGCTATGGCGTCGTGCTGGCCGGGGCCAACGTCATCACCGTTCCTCTGGGCGCGGACCAGAAGTTCCTCGATACGATTGCGATGGTCTGCGAACACCTGTTCCCGCGGCCCAAGCTGCTGATCCTCAACTACCCCCACAATCCCACCGCTCTGACCGTCGATCCGGGCTTCTTCGAGCCGGTCGTGGACCTGGCCAGGCGGTTCGGAATCGCCGTCATTCACGACTTCGCCTACGGCGAGACGAGCTTCGACGGCTACTCGCCGCCCAGTTTTCTGGCCGCCAAGGGCGCCAAGGACGTTGGCGTCGAGTTCACAACGCTCAGCAAACCCTACAACATGGCCGGTTTCCGCGTGGGCTTTGTCGCCGGCAACCGCCGCATGATCGAGCATCTGGCCACCATCAAGGGCTACTACGACTATGGCATCTTCCAGGCGATCCAGATCGCCGGAATCATCGCCATGCGCCACTGTGAGCAAGACATGATCGAGCAGAACCTCAAGTACCAAGCCCGCCGCGACGTCGTCTGCGAGGGCCTCGAGCGGCTCGGCTGGGAGGTGGAAAAGCCCCGCGCGACCATGTTCGTCTGGGCCAGGGTGGCCCCCGAACACCTCAACGGCAAGGGCACCATCGACTACGCCATGGACCTGATGGAGGGGGCGGAGGTGTGCCTGGCCCCGGGCAGGGCCTTCGGTGAGAACGGCGAGGGCTACGTTCGTATTGCCCTGGTGGAGAACGAACAACGCCTCCGGCAGGCCGTCCGCAATATCAGCCGGTTCGTTCAGAACAGGCCGGTCCGCAAGGCCCTTCGAAACGCCTGAACCCACGCCCTATGCGCTTGAAAACGCCGGACAACGTGCCTTGACGGCCCCCGTCGGACGAGCTGATGGGCCTTTCGGCCAAGAAAAACCACGAGAAACCAAGTTTTTTTTCTCCTGCAGCCGGGCCCGATAACCGCCCGGAATCCTGTAATATCGTCGAAAAATGGGGTGCGCAGGCCGTGTGGGGGCTGGCAAGCTGGGCAATTTGGCGTAGATGGGAGATATTTGTATGGAAAATGCTTGACCTGCTTGCCGTTTTGTGGTCCAATAAGGCTGATGTAGTGCAATAAGAAAGTTCAATTGTTGGCTTGGACGCCTTGGTCAAACGGAGGAGGTAGTCCTATGAAGCAGCACAAATCGTTGCTCCTGCCATCGTGCATTGTCGGAGCTGTTTGTGCCATTCTCGTTGGCGGCTCAGTTTATGCGGCGGGTTCTCAGTTAGCGGATGTGACTCTTCTGGTACAGCGAACGCCGGAGGACGGCGGTACGGTATCGCCGGCCATGGGCGTTGTTCGCTACGCTCTCGATCAGCAGATACAACTGACGGCGGTTCCAAAGCCCGGCTTTCAGTTCGTCTACTGGCTCGGTGATGTCAGCGACCCACAGGCCGTCACCACAAGCGCCTTTGTCGACAAACCCAAGATCATCATCGCTGTCTTCGAGAAGGTATCATACGAGGCCGTATCCACCGGCGTCGGTGCCGGAGGCCGCGTTGCGACACCCGGTCTGGCTCCTGCCGGTGATGTCAGCGCCCCCAGCGGCAGTTACAGCGGCGGCGGGGGTGGCGGCGGTGGCGGCGGCGGC
>DDXG01000061.1 GCA_002347125.1 Phycisphaerales bacterium UBA2266 | reverse complement strand
AAGGTTTACCTGACGCCTCGTTCCGAGTTGGGGTTCATCTATGGGGAAGGAACCGGCCCCAGCATTCTTCTTGGCGAACATGTCGGCTCCGGTGGAACGCCCTGCTACGCAGAAATGAATGACCTTCTTGGGAAACACACGGCTATACTGGGATCGACCGGCGCCGGAAAGTCGGGAACAGTTGCGGCCGTGCTTCACTCGATTCTTGATCGAGGCAACGCCGCCAATCATTCGACGTGGCATCCTCAAATCGTAGTTCTCGATCCGCACAATGAATATGGCACGGCGTTTCCGAACCATGTGAGGTTATGCACCGATGAGGACTCGCTTTGTCTCCCGTACTGGCTTTTGAATCTTCAAGAGACTATCGGTCTGCTGATTGGGAAAACAGAATTCGTAGCCACGTCCCAAGCCAATATCGTTAAAACGGCCCTCCTATCAGCCCGACGCGATGCCGCACAGACTGCAAACCTCAGCGCCGAGGAAATCAATGTCGATTCCCCAGTGCCTTATACGATAGATCGATTCGTTCACCACATCAAGAACAGCACAGACATGCCACCTCAGGCCAGCAAGCAAGACTCATGGAATTCGATACTCAACAAGATTGAGGTGTTGAAGAACGATTCGCGACTCGCGTTCATGATGAAAGAATGGGACGGCAACGCCGATCCCCTGCCCGATATTATCAAACAGTTCATCGGTGACGGTGATCCTATCCGAATTGTGGACTTGTCTGGCGTCCCAAACGAAGTAGCAGGCGCAGCAAGTTCCGCGATTGCCAGGACGCTGTTTTCGGTAAAGCTCTGGCAGACGCGGGAAGAGCGAGAAAAGAACCCTGTGGTGCTTGTCTGCGAGGAGGCGCATCGTTATGTGCCGAATCGGGGCGAAGCGCAATACGAGGCCGCGCAGGATGCTATTAGAAGACTTGCCAAAGAAGGACGTAAATACGGCATCGGCCTGATGCTTGTTTCCCAGCGACCGAGTGAAGTTGAGGCAACCGTGTTGTCACAGTGCAATTCATGGATCGTCTTGCGCATCACGAATGATTCGGATCGGAGCCATGTGCAAGGGATACTCCCTGATTCCCTTGCCGGATTGACAAAAGTTCTCTCCGGGCTTCGGCGTCGGGAAGCGATCTTCGTTGGACAAGCCGCCGTCTTGCCCTCACGAATTCTTATTCGGGATTTGGTGAAAGACGGAAAACCGCTTCCTCGGTCGCAGGACATTGATTTCGACAGGGGCTGGCAATCGGATCCAATTACGGATCAGCATCTATCTGATGTGGGGAAGCGATGGCGCTTGCAGAGCCGACAAATGCTTGAAGAGCCGACAGATGAAGGATGAAGAAGCCTAACAATGGCACGCACACGGACGGGAATTGCGCTGCGCTCCATTCCCGCCGGTGATGCTCACGTTCGACAGGCAAGACCGGGTATTGGATATCGCTACGGCCGTCTTGTGCCGCATATACCGCTTGAAACGGCCCACTCGGCAATCCAAATGCCTCATCCGCGGTGTTGAATGGCTCATTTATGGCAATGACCGAAACGCAAGGGCTGAAATTCGTTGTTCATCGGCACGAGCGGCCGGGCGACCTGCATTGGGATCTGATGCTGGAGCGGCCCGCCAACCTGGCTCTGCCTGCTATCCGGCGGCCCGGCCGGGAATCCGGGCTTCCGGAGGAGGCCCTGCTCACCTGGCGTATCGACACCGCGCCGGAAAGGTTTTGTGGGGGGGCTGTCGCGGCGACTCGTCTGTTTGACCACAGCCCACGGTTCCTTACCTACGAAGGCCCTGTGAATCAGGGCGCCGCCGCCGTGCGTATCGTCGATAGCGGTCGGTATGAGTTGATCGCCGGCTCTTGCTCGCGACTGGAGGTCCTCTTTCATGGAGCGACCTTGAAGGGGCTGTTCACGCTCTCTCATGTGGAAGGCGAGTCCTGGCAGCTGCAAACGACGGCTCGCTGAGTCTGCGGTTCATGCGTCCATCCGCCGCATTCCAGGGGTGTCAGGCTCGATGTGCACCATCACGTTCACCGGCCTGGCCATCTCATTCTCGATGGTCATGGCCAATTCTTCCGATATCTCGTGCGCGTCGACAATGTTCAAGCCCGGATCGACAAGAATGTGCAGGTCCACGAACACCTCCCGGCCCACGGATCGGGTCCGCAGGCGGTGGGCCTCGCGGATTGCCGGATTGGCCCGGGTGATCCCGCGGATGCGTTCGACCGTCTCATCGTCGAGCGAGGCCTCGGACAGTTCGCGGACACAGTCGCCGAGAATCTTGACGGCCACGAAGATAATCATTAAACCGACCGCGATGGCCGCCACCTGGTCGCCGTGGTGGAATCCGAAGTGCATCGCGGCCACGCCGATGACCACCGCCACCGAACTGAAGGCGTCGCTGCGATGATGCCATGCGTTGGCCGACAGCGTCGTGCTGTGCGTCCGAACGGCCGTCCTGCGGGTGATCCGGTAGAGCAACTCCTTCACGACGACGGAAATCACGGCCACGACGATGACCAGGCCGCCGGGCCGCGAAACCTTGTCCGTGGCCATGTCGAGGGTTGCGTAGTAGACCATTCCGCCGCCGACCACCCCCAGCAGGACGGCTATCACCATGGCCGCGAATGTCTCAATCTTGCCGTGCCCATAAGGGTGGCTTTGATCCGGCTGCTGCGTGCCGAAGTAGTTGCCCAGCAACACCACAAAATCGGTTGCCAGGTCGCTGACCGAGTGGATGGCGTCGGCCACCAGCGACACCGAGCCCCCCAGGATCCCCACCACGAGCTTGAGCGCAAACAGCGCGAGGTTCGCCCCTATCGCGGCCTGGGTTACAAACCGTATTTGCCTGTCGGCTTGTTTAGGATCGATCTTGCCCATCGAACACCGCCTGTCGTACGATACCGGGCCGCTACCCGGTCACACGCCCGCGGATCTCATTGACCCTCTTGGCATAACCTTGTGCCGCGTCGCGGCCCCTGGCTTCGACGATCGACCGCATGACCGGCTCGGTGTTGCTTGTGCGAAGGTGTATCCAGCCGTCCGGGAAATCGAATCGACAGCCGTCCGTCATGTCCAGCCGGGCCTCTGCGAACGCTTCTTTCGCGGCGTCGAGGATTCGCCCTGCCTGATCGCCGTCGGCGCGGAACTTGTCCTTGAGCATCACGTAACCGCCGATTTCGTCGGCCAGTTGGCCGACCGTCTTGCCTGTCTGTGCCATGAGGCTCAGGACCAGGGCCATGCCCACCAGGCTATCTCGAACCGGCCCGACCCGCAGGTCGATCACGCCGCCGTTGCCTTCGCCGCCGATGATGCAGTGGTTCTTGACCATTGCCTCGGCCACATTCGCCTCGCCGACGGGGGTACGGATGACGGTGGCCCCGGCCGCGGCGGCGATATCGTCGATCATTCGCGACGTCGAGAGGTTCGCCGCCGCCGTGCCGCCGGATTGCCTTTTGAACACGTATCTGGCCGCCAGCGCCAGCGTGAACTCCTCCCCGATATAACGTCCGTTCTCGTCGACGATCGCCAGGCGGTCCGCATCCGGGTCCTGGGCCAGCCCGATGTCGGCCTTGTGGCTTGTGACTACGTCGCACAGATCGCGGAGATTCGCCTCGATAGGCTCCGGCGTATGCGCGAACAGCCCCGTCGGCACATCGTTGACCGCAACCACCTCACAGCCCAGGGC
>DDXG01000329.1 GCA_002347125.1 Phycisphaerales bacterium UBA2266 | reverse complement strand
GCGGTGGTGTCGGTGTTCGATCATGGTCTGCTCTATGGAGACGGAGTGTTCGAAGGGATTCGGGTATACAACGGACGTGTGTTTGAGCTGGCGGCCCATCTCAAGCGGCTCTACGAGTCCGCCCGGGCCATTCGCCTGACGATCCGGATGGACGCCGCCGAACTGACCGATGCCGTCGAGCGGACGGTCCGGGCCAACGGCATCACCGACGGCTACATCCGTCTGGTGGTCACAAGGGGCGCCGGCACGCTCGGCCTCAACCCGTTCGGGTGCGAGCAGAGCCGGCTGATTATCATCGCCGACCGGATTCAGCTCTATCCCGAAGAGATGTACGTCCACGGCATGAAGGTCATCAGCGCCTCGACGACGCGCAATCATCCGCTGGCCCTGCCGCCGCAGGTCAAGAGCCTCAACTACCTCAACNNGGCCTGGAGATCATCACCGTGAGCACGGCGCGGAGCCACCCCGCGTCGCTCAACCCGCGGATCAAGTCGCTCAACTACCTCAACAACATTCTGGCCAAGATCGAGGCCCTCGACAGCGGCGTGATGGAAGCGATCATGTACAACCATGAGGGCTACGTCGCCGAGGCCACCGGCGACAACGTCTTCATCGTCCGCAACGGCGTGATCTATACCCCGCCGATCTCGGCTGGGGCCCTGGACGGCATTACGCGCCGCGTCGTCATCGACCTGGCCCGACGCCAAGGCATCACCGTCGTCGAGAGGAACCTGACGCGGTTTGAGCTCTACGTCTGCGACGAGTTCTTCCTGACCGGGACCGCCGCCGAGGTCATTGGCATCGTCGATATCGACGGCCGCGCCATCGGCGACGGCAGACCCGGACCCGTCACCTGCCTGCTGCGAGAGAAGTTCTTCGCATACGCCCATGGAAAGGAGGCGTAGTCGAGCCCCGGCGTTCGGCGGTCCGTCGCTGTTATGACCCTGACATCGCACCAACATGCCGGCGGACCGGACGTCGCCTTGAGCCTTATTGCGGCGGAACTGGACCGGGTGCGCGACCTGCTGGTATCGCAACTGACCAGCCGCGGCGGGACCGAGGAGGTCGAGAGACTGCTGAAATACGTGGGCGGGCGCGGCGGCAAGATGCTGCGCCCGGCTCTCTTGCTGTTGAGCGGCCTGGCCGCCGGCGCCCTGACCGACAAGCACATCCGCGCCGGCGCGATCATCGAAATGATCCACACCGCCACCCTGCTCCACGACGACGTCATCGACGACGGCCAAATCCGGCGGGGCATACCGACCGTCAACCGCATGTGGGGCAATGAGCCGGCGGTTCTGGTGGGCGATTACCTGCTGAGCCATGCGTTCTATCTGTGCGCCGGCCTCGATCGGGAACCGGCCCGAATCATCGCCGAGGCCACAACGCAGGTCTGCGAAGGCGAACTGACGCAGATTACCCAGAAGCATAACTGGGACCTGACGGAACAGCAGTATATCGAAATCATCACCGACAAGAGCGCATCGCTGTTTGCCGCTGCTTGCCGCGTCGGGGCACACCTGGCGAATGGCTGCCCAGTACTTTGCGATCAGTTGGCGGCCTTTGGGCTGTCGATGGGCGCGGCCTTCCAAATCACCGACGATCTGCTGGACCTCACCGGCGACGAGACCCGCGCCGGAAAGACACTGGGCGCCGACATCGACAACGACAAACCGACCCTCGCGTTGATTCACCTGCTGGGCCACTGTGACCAGGCTCGCAGGGCGGCCATACAAACCCTGGTCGAGGCCGACGGCCGGCGAGAGGAACTGTCGGCCGTGCTGCAAGCCGCCGGAAGCCTGGACTATGCCAGGGATACGGCCTGCCGCCACATCCAACAGGCACTCGATATCCTGCGACAGGTTCGGCCGGCGCCGGCGCGCGGCGCCCTCGAAGCCCTGGCCCGTCACATCGTGGAACGGACTCAATAGCCGCTCTCCAGACCCCTCGCGGTTCCATGAGGATCCGAGACCGACACCCCGACCGGGGCGCATGAAAAAAGGCCGGTTCACAAACCGGCCTCTTGTCTTGTACCAGAACGATCCCGGCTGCTAGTGGCGGTAACTGTACGCCACGCTCAAGCCGTCTGCGTTATCGGTGTGGGCGAATTCGAAACGCAGGCTGCTGTGCTCGGTAAAGGTAAACTCGGCTCCAACAAAACCGCCGAACATCGCCTCGCTCTCGATCTCGGCCGAATACGGCAGGAAGAGCTGCCCGTTGACCTCGCCATCGAGGATGTACATGAACGGACCACCGTAGATGGCGAACCAGTCGGTCACATGATACGTCGGGCCCACGGCCAGCAGGTATTCCCACAAATCGATATTGAAGCCGCCTACGAAAGCTCCCGTACGCGCCCGGCCGTCGGTATCGACCGTCATGATCTGGAAAACGCCGCCGACCGACCACTTGGGTGTCCTGTAGAAGGTGCCCCGGATACCCAGGCCATAGCCCATGTCGGTGTCACCACTGATCTTGGTCCGGCCCCCGAAATTGCCGGCGCCTTCGTCCAGGTCGTGCATGCACAGACGCAGGAAACCTTCCCAGTTATTGAACAGACCGTAGGTCAGGTCGACGAACACGTCCTGCGTGCGGACTTTCTTGATCGTCGTCGAACCGAGCGGGAAGATCGGCGTCTTGAAATCATTGAGCTTGATATCGGTCTTCGATACCCTGCCGCCGATATTGAAACCGATCTGGCCCTTCTTGGAAGTGGTTCCTGGAGGCCCTATGTGGCCGATGGCCCAAGTTGATGAGCTGATCAGACAAACCACCAGAGCCGCCAACAGCATCGATCTTTTTCTCATTTCAACTCCTTTCCAAAAACGTCCATTCCCTTTAGAGCACACTGCGTAACACTGCAGGCGTCATCTGAGACACCGGGAACCCAACCGGCTCTCCGGGAGCAGACACCTGCCCTGCCTGCGCACTTTGCCTGCTTGCCGACACCTGCTGCGGCTATTCTGCGCGTTACAGACGGCCCGTGTATACCCTAATTTCGGCGAGAAGCCAAGAAAAAATGTTGTCTTTTTCTGGCTTTTGGCAGAATAGGCACAACAGGGATTATAGGGCGTTGTTCGAGGCGCTTCGACGTTCGATTCGGCTTCGACAAGCCGCCCGCGGGAGCGTATAATGCGGCCATGACTGAACCTCGGCCGGATAACACCCTGTTCGCCGGCGCCGAACGGGCGAACCTGGACGCCGCCGCACCCCTGGCCGTGCGAATGCGCCCGCGGAGCCTGGAGGAATTCAGCGGACAGGGGCATTTCCTCGGCCAGGGCAAGCTTCTGCGCCGGATGCTGGAGGCCGGCCGCCTCAGCAGCCTTATCTTCTACGGGCCGCCCGGCGTGGGCAAGACCTCG
>DDXG01000194.1:3950-8027 GCA_002347125.1 Phycisphaerales bacterium UBA2266 | reverse complement strand
GCTTTCGCCCATTGCGCAAGATTCGTTACTGCAGCCCTCCGTGGAGGTCCGGGCAGTGTCTCAGTCCCGATGTGGCGGGCCAACCTCTCAGTCCCGCTACCCGTCGTTGCCTTGGTGAGCCGTTACCTCACCAACAAGCTGATAGGAGATAGGCTGCTCCCAGGCCGATAAATCTTTGATCACCGATCCACCAACCAGTGATATCATCCGGTATTACCGTCCCTTTCGGTAGCTTACCCGAAGGTAAGCGACGCTATCCCGAAGCCTGGGGTACATTACCTATCCGTTACGCACCCTTTCGCCACTAACTATCCCTTAGATTACTCTGTAGAATAGTCCGTTCGACTTGCATGTCTTAACCACGCCGCCAGCGTTCGTTCTGAGCCAGGATCAAACCCTTCAGTTTGATTCGTCGAAACCGTCCGTAGACGGTCATCGTCGGTATAAGGCTCAACACTTCTGGCATACGCACCGAAAGTGCTGAAAAAACTACTTCATTTTAAGCAGACCGTGGAAAGCGTATCTTCCGCGGCCGCTGCACTTCCGCTGCTAGCATAACTGTTAACTTGTCAAAGAGCTTAGACAAACATAGCTCAGCAGCCCGTCTACACAGATTGCTGAGCCATCACTGTCGGCTATTCTACGGATAATACGCAGGCCGTCAACAGGATAAACCAAGAAAAGCAAAAAATTTTTTACTTTGGCGTCTATACGGCCCTCCGGCACAGTTTATGGCTGTTCCCATATAGTCGTCTCGCAGGGCATTTGTTCAAATCGCCCGGCTACGGCGCGGGCAAAACGATTGCAGGGGGTCAATCACGCCCCTATCATTTCGACATGGTCAAAACAGAGAATATCCATGTTCGCACCCGGGGCGGTTGCCAGGTCATCGACATCACCGAGGCCGTTTGCACGGCCGTAAGCGGGGCCAAGCTCGCCGAAGGAATAGTCACCGTTTTCAACATAGGCTCGACCGCGGCTATCACCACGACGGAGTTCGAGCCCGGCTTGGCCAACCACGATATTGAAGCCGCCTTCGAGCGGATTGCCCCACAAAACGCCCGTTACGAGCACGAACAGACATGGCACGACGACAACGGCCATTCCCATGTCCGGGCCTCTTTTCTCGGACCCAGCCTGACCGTGCCGGTGGTCGAAGGCAAACTCACCCTGGGAACATGGCAGCAGATCATTTTGGTGGAATTCGACACCCGCCCCAGAAATCGCACCATTGTCTGCCAGATGGTAGGGCATTGCGGCCCATAGGCCGGCCCTCGTTACTCATAGATGGTGCGGGGATTGGCTCGGGCGGATAGGGCCGGACCCACCGAGGAATCGCAAAAGGACGCATTTCTGAGCCGACCAATGGGGTTCTCCCACGAGATTCAGCTTGACGCAGCCCGATCCGGGGGGTAGTATCCGTCTTGATGGCCAGGAGTGGATAATCAGCTCTCTTTTTAGGGGCGAAACGCATCATGAATCGCGCGAGAATGGACCTTCTTGCTGCAGCCGCCGTGCTGCTGGCGGGCCTTCTTCCAGGCGGCTGCGAGGAATCCAGGCGTTCCCCCAGCACCGTTACGACGTTAACCCCGATAGCCGATCTGGGGCCAACCATAGGTTCGCTGGCGCAGGTGGTTTTTGCCCCGGAGAACATCAAGGTCGAGGGCTATGGGCTGGTGGGGGGGCTCAATGGGACCGGCTCCGAGCAGTGCCCGGCCCAGGTTCGTCGGTATCTGACGCAGCATATCGCCAGCCAATCCCCCGGGCGCACCGTTGATGTGCAACGGATCCTCTCAAGCATGAATACGGCGGTCGTCCGGCTTGATGCGGTCATGCCCGCCTCGCCCTCCCCCGGCGAGACCTTCGACCTGAGGGTTACGGCCCTCGAGAGCACCCAGACGACCTCTCTTGAGGGCGGCTGGCTGTATAGTGCCGAGCTCTACATGCAGGGAACCTTTGGACTGGGCACCGAGGTGCTGGCCAAGGCCCAGGGGCCGGTCTTCATCGACGCCCTGGGAACCGCCCAGGTTCGTAAACGCCAGGGCTACGTCTTGGGCGGCGGCGTCACCCTTAAAGAGTACAAGATCGGCATAGCCCTGCCCAAAGACGACTATCGGCTCTCCAGCGCTATCCGAAACCGCCTCAATGATCGATACGGTTTCGACACGGCTAAGGCCGTTTCCCCGAAACTCATCGAAGTGACGATTCCCGCCCGGTACAAGACGCGAAAGCAGCGTTTTGTGGACATGGTGCGCGCCACGTACATGACGGAGACCGCCGATCTGGCCCGGGAGAGGGTCAGAACCTTCGTCCACGAACTGGCAACGGCCCAGGACAAGGCCGGCAGCGAGATCGCCCTGGAGGCCATCGGCACGCCGGTTCTGGAGAGACTGGGCACCCTCTTGAACTCCTCGGACGAGGCCGTGCGTCTGCGTGCCGCGCGAGTCTTGCTGAATGTGGGGAGCCAGACGGGTTTGGCGCCTCTGCAGCAGATCGTCCTGAACCGGGATAGTCAGTACCGTCTGGTGGCGCTCGATGCCGTTGGACAGGCCGCCTCCCGCACCACCGCGGCCGCCTTGGCCGCACGGCTGATCGGCGAGCCGGATGCCAACGTAAGGCTCGCCGCCTATCGGCTCCTGAGCCGTTTACAGGACCCGTTGATCACGCGCGCCAGGGTCGGCCGCAGCTTCCACCTCGAACAGATCGCCACCGGACCCCCGATGGTCTACGCCTCCCGCAGCGGCGCCGCGAAAATCGTGCTTTTCGGGGATTCGCTGCGGTGTCGTGATAATATCTTCGTGCAATCTCCCGACGGGAACATCATGATTGACGCGCCTGCGGGCCAGACGTATGTCTCCGTCATCCGCCAGATCCCCGGCGGCGGGTCCGCGGCAAGGCTGCGCAGCTCCTTCAGTCTGGCCGACATCATCCGGGTCCTCTGCGAAGAGCCGGCCCAAGATGGAAAGGGGGGGCCCGGAGGGTTGGGTGTTTCGTACGCCGACGTGATTGGGCTGCTTGAGCGGATGTGTGATAGCGGCGCCGTGGCGGCTTCCTTTGTGGCCGGTCCGATGCCGAAAACCGGCGAATAATGAAGAATTCTCGGACCTTTGGCCGATAACCCGGATAGTGATCGGGCCCGGAGTGTACGTTTCCCGCGACCTGCCGGACCCGTGTTTTCTTTGACGGACAACTGGAACAACGGATGAGACTCAAGAAGATCATAGTCAACGGATTCAAGAGCTTCGCCGACAAGACGGAGTTCGATTTTGACGCGCAGGTCACTGCTATTGTCGGACCCAACGGATGCGGCAAGAGCAACGTGGTGGACGCCGTGAAATGGGTCCTTGGGGAGCAGAGCGTCAAGAGCCTTCGCAGCGGCAATATGGCCGATGTCATCTTCGGCGGCAGCAGCAGCCGAAAACCTCTCGGTTCAGCCGATGTGACACTGGTGATGTCCAATGACGATGGGCAACAGCAGGGGCGTCTGTCGGTGGAAACACAGGAAGTCGCTGTGACACGCCGGATCTTCCGAAGCGGCGAGAGCGAGTACCGCATCAACAACAAGCTCTGCCGCCTCAAGGACATACGCGAACTGTTCATGGATACGGGCGTCGGGACCAAGGCCTACTCCATCATCGAGCAGGGGCAGATAGATCGAATCCTCAGCGCTTCCAAACAGGACCGTCGTATCCTGTTTGAAGAGGCCGCCGGCATCAGCAAGTACAAGGCCCACAAGAAGGAGGCCATGCGCAAGCTCGAACGCACCGAGCAGAACCTCCTGCGGCTGGCCGACATCCTGGGCGAAGTGACCAAGCGGCTTCGCAGCGTCAAGCTCGCCGCCGGCAAGGCCCGCAATTACCTGGCCTACACCGAGCGACTCAAGGAACTGCAGGTCAATTATTCGTTGGTTGAGTACGGCAAGAACCAGACCCTGCTGGAAGAGAAGGGCCGGGTCCTAGGCGAGGTCGAGGAACAGTTCGCCCGGATTGCCTCCGAAGTCGGGCGCAACGACGCCCTTGTCAGCCGCCTCGGCAGCGAGATCATCGATACGGAGCATCGGCTCAATGAGGCCGGCAA
>DDXG01000194.1:0-3937 GCA_002347125.1 Phycisphaerales bacterium UBA2266 | reverse complement strand
GATCGAGTTGGAGCAGAACCAGGCCGAACTGGCCGCATGTGAGGCCATGCTGGCGGAGAAATCCGACCAAGTCCGCCGGTTCGAGGCGACTATCCAGGAGATTAACGGCCAGTGCGCCTCGCTCGAGGCGGAACTGGACGACGAGAAGTCCGGCATCATTGACATTGTCCGCCGCACCGCCCAGCTTCACAACGAGATCCAGAGCATCGGCGCCTATCGAAGCAATCTATCGAATCAGAAGGAACGCCTGGCCGGCCGGGCCCAGACCGCCAGGACCGAGCTGGAGAACCTGCTGACGCAGCGGGCCCAGCACCAGGCGCGACTGGCCGACATCGAGAAGGTCCTGCTGGAACTCCAGGAGAGCCTTGACGCCAAGAAGACCCAGGCCGAACAGGCGGAATCCGCCATCGAGGCCGACAGGAAACGGCTGGCCAACAACAAGGAGGCCCGCAGTGCCCTGACCGGCGAATTGAAGGTGCTGGCCGACATGGAGCGCCGATACGAGGGTCTGACCGCGGGCGTCAAGAGCATCCTGCAGGGGCAGACGGGCGACAGCGGGCTCGATTACGTCCAGGGTATCCTTGCCGACATCGTCGAGGCCGATATCGACCATGCGTCCGCCGTGGAAGCGGCCCTGGAAGGCCGGACCGACTCGGTCGTCGTCAGCAATATCGGGGCCCTGATGGCCGACCGCGGGACCATTGACCGGCTTCAGGGGCGCGTGGAGTTTCTCGACGTGAACGCCGCCGAGCCGTTTACCGACGACGCCGACCTGTCCGGCTTCGAGCAAATCAAGGGCCGGGCGGTTCAGTTCGTCCGGTTCGAACCCCAGTATGGGCCGCTTGTCTGGTCGCTGCTGGGCAAGACGCTGGTGGTCGAGTCGCTTGAGGCCGCGGCCCAGTTGTCGAATCGCCTGGGCGGCCGCTACCGGTTTGTGACGCGGGAAGGGGAATTCATCGGGTCCGATGGTGTCCTGCGGCTGGGGCCGCTGGGCAAGACCACCGGCCTGATCTCCCGCAAGAGCCGCATGCGCCAGTTGCAGGAGGCCATCGACCACATTGCATCCGAGATCGCCGACACCGAGGGCCGCATCGAGCGGAGCCTCCAGGCCAGGGACCACTTGGCCAGGGTTTGCAAGGACCTCCGCACCGCCGTCTACGAGGCCAACACCGAGAAGATGCAGACCGGCTCGAAGCTCGCCGCCATCGAGGACAACGTCCGCCGCCTCAAGCAGGAGGAGCCACTGATCGCCGGCGAAATCGACCAGTTGGCCGCCCAGATCGCCGAATCCGTCCAGCGCGAATACGACTCCAAGCAGAAACTCGAAGAACTGGAGGCCGTCAACAGCGAACGCCAGAGCCGGATCGAGGAACTCGAAGCCCAGCTCGATGAACGGCGGCAGCAGCAGCAGACTCACGCCGCCGACTTGACCGACCTGCGGATCGCCCTGGGCCGGGCCCGCGAACAGAGCAAGGCCCTCAACCAGATCATCGCCGGGCTCCAGAACCAGATACAGAACAACGCCCGCACCGGTCAGAGCGCCCGCCGCGAGATCGCCGGTTGCACCGAGCAACTGGCGGCCGCCCAGAGCGATATCCTGCGGTGCGAGGCAGCGGTTTCCGAGTTGTTCGTCGCCAAGGAGGGCCGCCAGGATGAGAACCGCCTGCTTCGCGAGCGGATTGAGCAGTTGCTGGCCGAACAGCATCAGGCCGAGCAGGAAATCCGCGCCCGCCGCCAGGAGAAGGACGAAATCGACCACCGGATCGGCGACCTGCGGGTCGAACTGGGCCAGCTTCAGGTCAAGCAACAGGACCTCGTCGAGCGCGTCCGCGAGGAACTGCAGATCGACCTGGCCGAGGCCTACAAGACCCACACCGAGCAATCCACCGACTGGGAACAGGCCAAACAGGAGATCGTGGACCTGCGTCAGAAGATCGAGCGGCTGGGCAACGTCAACCTCGACGCTATCGAGGAGCAGGACGCCCTCGAGGAGCGCAACAGCTTCCTCTCGGCCCAGTTGGAGGACCTCAACACGAGCAAGGGCCAGTTGCAGCAGTTGATTAACCGTCTCAACAAGCAGAGCCGCGACAAGTTCCAGCAGACCTTCGACGAAATCCGGGCGAACTTCCAGGAGATCTTCCGAAAGCTCTTCGGCGGCGGCAAGGCCGACATCCTGCTGGAGGAGGCCGAGGACATCCTCGACGCCGGCATCGAGATCATCGCCAAGCCCCCCGGCAAGGAGACCCGCAGCATCTCGCTGCTCAGCGGCGGCGAGAAGTCCATGACCGCGCTGGCCCTGATGTTCAGCGTCTTCAAGAGCAAGCCGTCGCCGTTCTGCTTCCTCGACGAGGTCGATGCCGCCCTGGATGAGGCCAACAACGAACGGTTCAACCAGATTCTGCGGGAATTCCAGACCGGATCGCAGTTCATCGTCATCACGCACTCCAAACGCACGATGAGCATCTGCGACGTGCTGTTCGGCGTGACGATGCAGGTCCGCGGCGTCAGCAAGAAGATCAGCGTCCGCTTCGACGAATACAGCCCCGAAGAAGAACCCGCCGCCGCCTGACGTCGAATGACCTAGGGATTCAGGACAATACGGAATCCGCTGTTCCAGTCCATCCTTGAAGGCACGTCACAGAAGCGAGCGGCCACACGACACCAACGTACGAAATGGCCCCAATCGCCGCCGCGAATGACACAGTGCCGGCCGTAGGACGGTCCCGTCGGATTCTCCTGGGCATCGGGACCGTAGCTGTTGTACCAATCGTTACACCATTCCCGGACGTTGCCCGCCATATCGTACAAGCCATAGCCGTTCGCTGAGAAGCTGGCTGTGGGCGAAGTATAGGGCACTATCCCGTCGGCGCTCCACGTCGGATGATGAGTCGGTGCGGTGTATGAACCGGTATCGTAGTCATAGGCATCGGGGACTGCGTAGTAGTTTGCATAGTCGTGGTTGATCGTGTCGCCCCATGGGAACCTCTGATCCGAAAGCCCGCCCCTGGCTGCATATTCCCACTGGGCCTCCGTCGGCAGGCGATACCCGTTCTTCGAGTAATCGCATTTCCACGTGGCCAGGTCATAGCATGACGGGCGGCCTTCCTGTCGGCTGCGCCAATCACAGTAGGCCACCGCTCCATTCCAGGAGACCCAGACCACGGGGTCGCCCGCCATGCTCCGCCCACTCTTCGTCCTCACGTTGAAGATGCCGTCATTGTAGTCGATGTGCTGGCTGTAGCACCCTGAATGTGTGAAGCAATAGAGCGGGCCCGCTTCGGAACCAGCCTTGCGGACGCCGTAGTCCGTGACTGTGATCAGCCCCAGGGAAAGAGCGGAGTTCAGATAGTCGCAGTACTGCTGATTCGTAACCTCGTAGCGGCCCATGTAGAACGAAGCGATTGTTACGGTGTGTACCGGCAACTCATCCGGATTGCCCTCTGTGAAATTGTCGCCCATCTGAAACGTGCCGCCGGGGATCAAGGCAAACTCGCACGGATCGGGCGCCTGCCACAGCCAATTTTCGCAGACAATGCCGATATCCCGCATGTCCACGACGCCGTCACCGTTGACATCCGCCCGATTCGAGGCCTCTGCCACAGCGAGAGCCCCTACCATGGCCACTGCCACAAGCTGAGGAAGTAGTACTTTTCCCATTGTCCTGCCCTCCAATATGCAGTTTTTCCACCTCTTCAGGCATCGCACGCCCGGCCGTCGGCCGCGTCCCCCACACATGCGACTCCACATCAGGTTGGTATTATAGCAACTGCAACGAAAAAAGCAAGGAGATTCCTGAATCCACCGGTGCGGTTTTTCGCCGAAAGCGCCGCAACGCAGCATCAACCCATGTTGGGATTGCCGCGTTGGGGCGTGTCGAGCCCCAGCCACCACCCCGCGGTGCCCTGTGGGGCGGAGTGTGTGACTAATTTTACTGGCG
>DDXG01000165.1 GCA_002347125.1 Phycisphaerales bacterium UBA2266 | reverse complement strand
CAGCAATATGGAGGATAGCGCCACATTCGTCGGGGCCGGCCTGTACGACAGCTACTCCGGCTGTTTGGCCGACGACCTCGACGGCGACAACCAGGGCCCGAGCATCTGCGACGCCGGCGAGCGCAACGAGCGGGGGGTCTTCCGGGCCATCCGCAAGGTCTACGCCAGCTTCTACAACGACAATGCCTACATGCAGCGGCTGCGGTTCGGCGTCGATGAGAACGACGTGGGCATGGCCCTGCTCGTGCATCACAGCTTTCCGGACGAGTTCGAGCTGGCTAACGGCGTGGCCACGTTCGAGCGGTCGGGACCGTACTCGACGCGGATCCTCCTGGCGACACAACTGGGGGCCGTCTCCGTCAGCAATCCCACGGATGGCTCCATACCGGAAGAGGTCGAAGTCTGGGTCTATTCCTTCGGCCAGTATCCGACTCTCATCCGCCAATCCAACCTCGTGCCGCTTGGAGCCACGGTCATGGACTGGCAGCAGGATTACATCACGCTGTCGCAGTTGCTGATCGCCGCCGCGAATCGCTTCAGCGTCGTCACGGGCAAGACCCAGTTTATCCTGGACTTTGAGTACAAGAAGACCGCCCCGGGCAACGATATCATCGTCAAGCAGGTCCGCGAACTGCCCCGCAACAACACATCGAACACGGTTCCGGCGTTTCTTCTGGGACGGCCGACGGAGTTGGGCACCTTCCAGGGCGAATACGGGGATGTCTTCGCCAACCACCGCCTCAAATGCCGATTGACCCTCGATACACAGTCGCTGTGGCTGGGCCCCAAGCCGCCCGAGGACACTTTCTACGCAACGGTGGACATGGAATACACGGCGGACGGGCGAATCCGGCGGCTGCGTGGATCCGTGCCCCACTTACCCTACGCTCTGCACCAACTCTCACAGAGCCAGACGGCACCGTATTATCCCGTCGATTTCACGGACGGCTGGCGGATGCACCCTCTGTCGAATCCGCGATTCTGCCGCCTGCACACCGACGGCGTGCCGACCCGCATGGCGGCCCGCAACGGGCCCATTCTACTGCTATCGGAGCAGAACCGTCTGTACCTTGAAGCGGACTATGACCTGCCCGTGCCGACGATCACCTGGCAGGGCCCGACATTCACCACGAACGAGCTGGTGGCGTTGACGCCTTGCCCGCGGCCCAACATCGGGGACCTGTTCCAGGACCGCCAGATAGGACCCGTCGCAATCAAGGGCGTCGGAACCGTCTCGATCCGCACTCGCTTCTACTGGCCGCCCCCGCCGAGCGGCGCCACGGCCGGATATACGGCGCCTCTGGTCCGCTGGATTGACACCACCATCCAGGGAATCACAACCACCCCGATCGTCCTGCGCGGTTGGTACGCACAGACGTATCGCCCGGGCCACCACAACTTCAGCGAGGAGTTTCTCTTCGAGCCGCGCCTGGACGGCGGCGTCCCGCAGGAGCATCTCGATGCGCTGAGAGCAAAGAACGTCCGCATGATCTACGCCGAGATCGGTTTCATGGCCGCTGCTGTTCGCACCTACGGCTTTGACGAGCAGCCGTACCTCAGCGGCGACATCGACTCCGACGGCAAAGTCAACGTGCGCGATCTGGCGCTGTTGTGCGGCCGGTGGCTGGATGCGGCATGCAATGAATGCGGCCGCGCCGATCTGGACGGCAACGGATGCGTCGGCTGGTTCGACGTTGAGGAACTCGGCCGTCAGTGGCTCCAGACCCTCGGCGCCGCCGGCGGTTTGTAGCCTGCTCGCTACGGCTCACAGCGGACCATTTTGCGCGAAGGGAGCCTTGAGCACGGGCGCCCCACGTGCTAAAGTAGGCAGGTTGTCGTGCTGGGTGCAAAGGTCTTCTTCAATGTGGATTCGGCAATGGTGGCAGGCATAGATCGTCGCGGTCTTATGAAATCGGCGGCCCTGGGTGCGGTAGCGGGCCTGATGCCCGCTGACCGGGTTGTCGGCGGACCGCCCTGGCGGATGCGACTGTCCACCTCCTCGATTCACTTCATGGAACTGCCCATCGAGCAGGCCTGTGAGAAGATCGCCCAGTTGGGCTTCGAGGCCATCGACGTCTGGTCGGCCCATGAGGGTTGCCCGCATCTGGACGACGTCCTCAATCGTCTCGGACCGGATGGGCTCAAGGAACTGCTCGCAAGACACAAGCTCAGGCTCTTCGCCTTCAGTACGTACAGCGGCGGCTACGCCAAGTACGCCGAGCTGCTGGGCAAGGCCGGCGGCGGCGTGGCCGTCCAGGGCAGCGCAGGGCCCTGTAGAGCCGAGGAATTGACGGCCCGGATGAAGCAGTTCATGGAGGGCCTCAAGCCGCTGCTGGATCTGGCCGAGAAGTACGATTCTTATCTGGCGGTGGAGAATCATGGCAACGCCCTGCTCGACGGAATCGACTCATTCAAGGCCTTCGTCGACAACAACACCTCCCGACGCCTCGGCATCGCCCTGGCGCCCTACCACCTGCAACGACGCGGCGACTCCGTGCCCGAGGCGATCCGCATCTGCGGACGGCAACTGCGTTTTTTCTATGCCTGGCAGAATGCCGAGGGCAACGAACAACTGCCCGGCATCGGCCCAACGGACATGACGCCCTGGATCGGGGCCCTCGCCGACATCCGCTACAGGGGCTATGTCAATGCCTTCATGCACGGGCATCCAGGGACCGAGATCATGACGGCGAACCTGGGCAAGGCCTGTGATTATCTCAAGGAATACGGCCGTAAGGCGCAAACTACGACACGAATCTCAAGGAGCTGACCATGACACAACGACAGGATTTCAGGAATCTGACGCGGCGGGATTTCATCCGGGATACGGCCGCGGCCGCGACAATGGCGGGCCTGGCCACGAGCCTGAACGTAGGCGCCGCCGGGGCCGGGAATGACGCCGCCATCCGCAAAACCCGCAGCTACAACCCCGACATGGAGTACCGGCGCGCCGGCAAGACCAACATGTGGGTCTCAGCCGTGTGCCTCGGTGGCCACTGGAAGCGCGTGGATATGGTGGTCCCGGGGGTTTTCGGCGGCGGCGGCTGGCTCAGCGCCAAGCTCGACGATGAGGGCTTCCGCAAGAACCGACGCGACGTCGTGACGCGATGTATCGAGCGCGGCATCAACTACATCGACGCCTGCACCATGCAGGAGGTCATGGCCTACGCCGAGGCCCTGCGGGGGCGGCGCGATTCGATGTTCCTCGGTTTCTCGTGGTATCAGGAGGAGCTGCGCAACGAGAATTTCCGCACGACCGATGCGCTGCTGGGCACGTTGGACAAGGGCATGAAGGCGGCGGGGCTGGAATACGTCGACGTGTGGCGTATCACGATGCACGAGCAGTCCGGCCGCCATAGCGAGGCCGAGGTCGACGCCATGATGGCCGCCCTGGACAAGGCCCGCAAGCAGGGCAAGGCGCGGTTCACCGGTTTCTCCTCGCACGACCGGCCGCATATCAAGTCGATGATCGAGACCTACCCCGACACGGTGCAGTGTGTCTGCACCCCCTACACCGCCAAGAGCAAGGTCCTGCCGACCGACAGTGTCTTCGAGGCTGTGCAGAAGCATGACGTGGGCATCTTCGGGATCAAGCCGTTCTCCGGCACATCGTTGTTCAAGGGCACCAGCGCTCCGGACGACCCCAATCGCAAAGAAGACGACCGGCTCGCCCGCATGGCCGTTCGGTACATCCTGTGCAACGCGGCCATCACCGCGCCGATTCCCGGTCTGATCAACGAGTACCAGGTGGACAACATGGCGCTGGCCGTCAAAGAGGAACGCGAACTGAGCGCCGCCGAGGCCAAGCAGCTCGAACAGGCCATGGACCGCTGCTGGGCCAACCTGGCGCCGGAGTACCAGTGGCTGCGGAACTGGGAATACGTCTGATCGTCCGCACCACGGGCTTTCAGCTCGTGTGACCACGGCCAGGATGGCCGTGCTACGCACCGCGGGCTGCCGGCCCGTGCAGTATTCACACGAGCCGGCCGTCAGTGAAGCGATACCGATGACCACGGCGCCTCGGTGGATAACTCAGCGGATGGGTGGCAGCCTTTCGCGCAGCGAAGGGCTGGTTTGATCCGGCCCTTGCCTTTCCCGAACCGGCTTCGGGACCACCCCGACGCAGTACGATATACGCAATACGAACGACGAAATTGGAGTCCAAACGATAGATGTGCATGAGGATGAAGGTTGACCGCACGGGATTACTCTTTGTATGGGCCGCGGCCACCGGTGTCGTGCTGCTGCTCGCCGCCGCCGGCTGCACGCCGGATGAACAGGTGGGTGTTTCAGAGAAGGTCTCCACGCAGACCGTTGAGCCCGCCGTCGCTGATCCGCCCCAGCCGCGATTCACCACCAATCAGTTCTGCGCCGCCTGCCACGCTGGTTTTCTCGACGAGCCCTTCGCCGCCCGGCATGAGAAGGCGGGAATCGGCTGCGAACGCTGCCACGGCGAGTCCGACCGGCATCGCTCCGACGAGAACAACCTGACGCCGCCGGAACTGATGTTCCCGCCCGAGCGGGTCAACCCGACCTGCATGATGTGCCACCCGAGGCAGGACATCGCGGGCGTCAGCTCCCACAAGTCCCTGCTGGAAGGGGCGGCGACCATCTTCGATGCGGACGCCGGGTCCGACCCGGCACAGAAGCAGTACTGCACGGACTGCCACGCCAAAGAGCACAAGATGAACGTGCGGACCATCCGCTGGAACAAGGCCACCGGCGAGTTGATCCGACAGTAGAAGGCTACTGGCTTGAGGATGCTGAAGTCCGAGGTCTGAAGCCTGTCCTACTCGACCGCTGCGCCCGTGTCGTCCTTGTACATGGCGCGCAGCCGTTTGAGTTGCTCCTTGAGCCGCCTGACGACGTCAGTATAGGCTGGGTCATCGTAGACATTCGTCAGCTCGTCCGGGTCATTCCGTAGGTCGTACAGCTCCCACTCGTCGATGTCGTGGTAGAAGTGGATCAGTTTGTGGCGGCGGGTGCGTATACCGTAGTGCCGTTTGACGCTGTGGACGGCCGGGTACTCATAATAATGGTAGTACATGCTCCGCCGCCAATCCTCCGGTGTCTTGCCCGCCAGAACACCGCGCATCGAGGCCCCCTGCATGTCCGCGGGAACCTCCACGCCGGCATAGTCCAGGAAGGTCGGTGCGAAGTCCAGGTTCAGCACGATGTCGTCATTGATCGAACCGGCTTTGATCTCCTTCGGATAGCGCACCAGCAGCGGCATCCGCAGCGATTCCTCGTACATGAACCGCTTGTCGAACCATCCGTGGTCGCCCAGATAGAAGCCCTGGTCTGAGGTGTATATGACCACGGTGTTGTCGGCCAGGCCCGACTCGTCGAGGTAGTCCAGCACCCGCCCGACGTTCTCATCCACCGAGGCGATGCACCGCAGGTAGTCCTTGATGTATCGCTGGTATTTCCAGCGAACCAAGTCCTTGCCCTGCAGGTTGGCCTTTTTGAAGGCCTCGTTCTTGGGCTCGTAGGCGGAGTCCCAGAGCTGCTTCTGCTCGGCCGTCAGGTTCCCCGGCGCTGTGAGCTTGAGGTCTCGCGCCGTCATGGTCTTCTCGATGCTCATGTCCTGCTCTCTGGCGGCCCGGCCGCGACCCTGGTAGTCGTCGAACAGCGTCGCCGGCTCCGGCATCGTGACGTCGTCATACAGCGTAAGGTGCCTGGGTCCCGGCTCCCATTCGCGGTGCGGGGCCTTGTGGTGGAACATCAGGCAGAAGGGCTTGTCGCCGCCGCGGCCCTTGAGCCAGTCGAGGGCGTAGTCCGTGATGATATCGGTCACGTAGCCGGTGTGGCTCTTGCGCGCGCCCATCTCGATCATGACCGGATTGTAGTACAGCCCCTGGCCCGGAAGGATGTTCCAGTAGTCGAACCCGGTCGGGTCCGTCTTGAGGTGCCACTTGCCGATCATGGCGGTCTCGTAGCCGGCCTTCTGCAGGAGTTTCGGAAACGTCTGCTGGGCGCCGTCGAACTTCTGGGCGTTGTCCGTAAGGCCGTTGATGTGACTGTACTTACCCGTGAGGATGACGGCCCGACACGGCGCACAGATCGAGTTGGTGCAGAAGCTGTTCTCAAGCCGCATCCCCTCCATCGCCAACCGGTCCAGATTCGGCGTCTTATTGAGCCGACTGCCGTAGCAGCTCATAGCGTGAGAGGCGTGGTCATCGGTCATGATGAAGAGGATGTTGGGCCGTTTTGGACTCGCGCCGCGGGCAAGACCGGCCAGGCCCGGCGTAATACAGGCGGCCGCCAGAGCGCCTGCTCCCCTGAGAAACTCTCGTCTTGTGCGAAGTGTCATGGTCTACATCGTGATCAGACGAAGCCTGCGCTCGGCCTCGGATTCCGAGTCGATCTGCTCGCCCGGCCGAAATGGAAGCGGCTCGGCGAACTGGACCGCCACCCGACGAAGAAGGCCGTTGACACGATCGACGCGGCGGACTTCACCCCGACGAAGGAAATTCTCCATGTCGAAGGACTCATCCGGGCCGTACCGCGGCACGCTGAATCGGGCGGTCACACGCTGGCCGATGTGCGGGCAGTGCTCGTCCGCGTAGCAGGTGAACGCCGCCGAGGTGCTCGACAGGTCCACCATCTGTCCCTGCGAGAGGTCCTGCTCAAAATCCTCCGCGAACCAGATGGGCCAGTGATAACGAAGCCGTTGCTCGTGCCTTCTGTCGTCGTGCGTGTCCATGTCCTAACCTCGAATGCGTGTGACTGTGCCAAAGAGACTCATCACCCTCCCATCGACCCACGCGGGCCTCGACTTAAGGGCTGGACCCGAGAGCGGCGGACAAACAGACTCAGGGGTATCTTCCGACGCATTCGGCGGGGAAAAAACGCCCGCCATTTGCCATGGATTCGGCCCTGGTTCCGATAATTGTAAAGGGGTCCGGTACATTCTCCCCACCTGCCGCATCCGTCCGCCCTGCCGTCCGGGGGGAGAATGTACCGGACCCCTTCTATGCCCGGCCGCCCAGCCGCCGCACGCATCGGCGGAATTCCTCCCCGCGCTTCTCGAAGTTCTCGAACATGTCATAACTGGCGCAGGCCGGGCTCAGCAGAACCACATCCCCGGGCTCGGCCAGCCGGCCGGCCGTGTTCACCGCCTCGCCCAGCGACCCGGCCCGTTGGATGACCGTTCGCCCGGCCGCGGCCTTGATGGCTGCCTCAATCGCCGGCGCCGTCTGCCCGATCAGAACGGCCGCCTTCGCCCGTCCGGCGATGGCCGAGCCGAATTCGTCGAATGCGATGCGTTTGTCGTACCCCCCGGCGATGATGACCACCGGCGCATCAAAGGCCTCCAGTGCAACCATCGCGCTAAGTGGCGTTGTTGCCTTCGAATCGTTGTACCAGCGGACCCCGCCGACCTCCTGCACCAGCTCCAGTCGGTGGTTCAGACCGTGAAACTCGGCCAGACACCCGGCGACAGCCTCATCCGAGACGCCGAAGACCCACCCAATCGCTATCGCGCCGGCCAGATTGGCCAGATAGGCCCGTCCCGGCAAACGGTACTCCTTCCGGATGGCCTCGCTGACGTCCGCGGCGCAGAAAAGCCTACAGATGCGCCCGGCATCCACCCGGTACTTCTCAAACCAGGTCCGCGCCACCTCATCATCCCTGTTGAACAGCGAGACCGCCGGGCAGCCGCCGCGGGGCCTCTGAAGATCGAACATGGCGGCCTTGGCCGCACAATAGGCATCGAACGTCCCATACCGATCCAGATGGTTCGCCGTCAGGTTGGTCAGCAGCGCCACGTGTGGGGCCAGACCCTCGGCCGCCAACTGCTCAATCTGGAAGCTGGATACCTCCACCACGACGACATCCTCCGGCCTGACCCGGTCCAGGATTGTCAGCAGCGGCTCATTGCCGATATTGCCCCCCAGCCACACCTCGCCATAGCCCACGTCGCCGCCTCGCCGGGCGCCCCGCAGCAGATGTGCCGCCAGGGCGGTGGTCGTGCTCTTACCGTTGGCTCCGGTAATACCCACAATAGGGGCCGGACATGAGGCGAAGAACAGGGCGATCTGTGATGTAACCCGCGCGCCGGCCTGCCGGGCGATCTGGAGGAACCGGTTATCCGCCGGGACCGCCGGATTGGCTATCACAATATCCGCCCGCTGGAAGTCGCGCGGCTCGTGCGAACCCAGATGGAATTCAAGGTCTAGCCCCCGACATGTTGCTTCAAGCTCTGCGATGGAATCGGAGAGCTTCTCGGCAGTAGCCAGGTCGGTCACAATCACCTTGGCCCCGCGGCCGGCGGCAAACTGCGCGCTATCGAGCCCCCCACCGAACCGCCCCAGCCCCATCACAACCACCGTCTTGCCGTTGAGCCCGTCGCCGTCCATTGACTCCATCCCCCGGCCGTCCCTGCGCCGGTTGACGACACCACCGATCACATCAGGGATTGCATCGCCTCGGCCAACTCCACCTTCGCGTCGATCACGGCTTGCTCCACGCACCGGCGCCAGTCCGAGCCGCACTGCTCACGGTACTGCGGCTTCTCGTATGCATAGATGATCGAACGCGAGGCATTGATGATTGCTCCACTGCCGTCGGCGCGGCAGAACTTGATGCAGTTGGCCGCCGTGGCCCCCTGGGACCCGTAGCCCGGCACGAGGATCCACATGTTCGGGTACTTGTAGCGCAGATCACCGGCCACCTGGGCCGACGTACCCCCCACGACCATACCGATATTGCTGTATCCCATGGCGCCGATCCGCTGTGGCACATTGGCCACCTCGGCGACCACCTCGGCCACCCTCTCATACAGCCGCTTGCCGTCGGCGTCGGCGAAATCCTGAATGGCCGCGGCCGACGGGTTGCTCGTGCGAACCAGTACAAACACGCCCTTACCCTGCTCTGTGGCGGCGGCCGCAAAAGGCTCGATGCCGTCGATACCGAGATACCCGTTAACCGTCACAGCGTCCGGGGCTACCATATCCTCCAGGCCCGTCAGCTCCGAGTTCTCCAGATGCGCCGCCGCATAGCACTCCGCCGTGTGCCCGATGTCGCCGCGTTTGACATCCCCAATAACCTCCAGCCCCAACTCCTCCGCCTCGGCCACCAGATTGTAATACGTCTCCAGACCCTCCCAGAAGTAGCGCTCAAAAAAGGCGATGTTGATCTTCACGGCGGGAACCATCGGNNCCATCGGGGCGACGATTCGCATGACCTGGGTGCAGTAATCGAATATCGCATCCACGGCGGCGGCGGCGTCAAACTCATCGTTCATCTGCCGGTGTGTCCGAATCTCCTGCGGCAGGCGGGCGTAGACGGGGTCAATGCCCACAATCAAGGGTGTCTTCTTCGTCCTGACCGCATTGCACAGGCGGTCCCCAAAATGATTCGACATAAGCTGCTGTCCTTCCTTTTCAAAAACNNACGCACAGACCCGGCCACGAAACATCGATTTCCATGCGGCCGCAGAACCATCACGACGGCATCCGAGCCCGTGCGCGGCCGTTTTGAATCACGACCGGGAAAATCCTTTACCCAATTCGGCAAGCCACTATACTCTTGGAGCCTCGTTGATGCAACAGAGAACTCGCTGCAGTTATGACGAAAGAAGAAAAACCGAGAAATCCGCCGAAGAAGCGGTCCCGAAAGAAGAAACTGCTCGTCTGGCTGGCGGTCGATATGACCGTGGCGGCGGTGGTGATTGGCTTGCTGGTCCATGCGCCGTCGTCGTACAGACCTTCGCCGATCGACCCGGCGGCGTACGAACCCGGGCAGGTACACCCGTATCTGACTCGCCTGTCCAGCGATTTCTACAACGGGGCCCAGATGCAGGACCCGTTCGATTTCGTGGTAGACCAGGACCGGCTCAACCAGGCCATCGCCGACTGGTTCGAGCAGGCCAATGATGTGAGTCTGTACTGCCCGGTGGTTGTTTTCGAGGACGGGATGGCCGTTTTCATGGCCACCGCGGACGTCAAGGGCTTTGAATTCATCGTCACTATTGCGGTCGAGCCCAGGATCGACGCCCAGGGCATGATGAGCCTCCATGTCAGTAAGGTCAAGGTGGGGTCTATGGCCCTGACGCCCATCGCCAGGTTCATCGCAGGCCAGATGTACGAGCAGCGAGTGGCCGAAGGGGTGGTCGACGCCGAGCAATGGCGGGCGAAACTGGCGGCCGGACTGCTCGGCGCCGAGGCCTTCGACCCGGTCATCAAGGCCGAGGACAAGAAAGTCCGCGTCCAGGCCGTCTCGGCTGACCGCGGAAAACTCGTCGTGCGTTTCGCGCCCACCCGGTAGGCCCCAGGCAGTGATCGGCCCGATTTCGGGCCTGCTGAACCGCCGGGCCGCTTTCCAATGTTGTAAAGCCTTATTTATCCGGACCTTATGTTTTTGCGGCCATTCTTCGGTCGGCAAGCCAGGGGATGGAAAAATGCGCATTTTTAGCGAAATAATTATTGCTCTTATCGGGTTCGACGATTAGTATTTTGTGTTCGGCAATAGATGAACGGCTGCCGGAACAAGACCAGAACGCAAAGAGGCAACCATGATGGTTACAGGATTGACGAACAGTGGTCGGTAGGTTGATGACAGACCGGCACAGTTATGCTTCTGCGCAAGTGGTGGCTTGGTATTCTCGGTTTCCGCGTTTGCGTCGCAACCGAAAAGATGGTTTCTTCTTTTTGGAGGCGGCCGATGTAGCGTAGCGGAACGGTTGCAACAGCGCTATGTAAGACGTTTTGCGATGTGGAAACCTGCCCCCTGGTTTCCACTTTTTTTTGGTTGCGTGGAAACCCGGATCGGGGCCTCGGCCGCGGCAGCAGGCTAGAAAGAAAGTGAACAAGCATGAATCAGGACCTGTTGAGAATCGTCGAGAACATCTCGCGCGACAAGAACATCGACAAAGAGGCCATCTTCCTCGACCTCGAAGAAGCGATGGTGTCGGCTGTTCGTAAGCATTTCGGCGATCTGGAGAGCGAGATAATCGTCAAGATTGACCGTTCGAGCGGGCAAGTCCTCGCAACGCGAAACGCCCAACCCATCGACATCCGCCAGCTCGGACGCATCTCCGCCCAGACCGCCCGGCAGGTAATGACGCAAAAGATACGAGCCGATGAGCGGGACAGCATCTACTCCGAGTTCTATCAGCGAAGGGGCGAACTGATCAGCGGGATAGCCGTTCGATATGAAAGCGGCACGCTGATCGTGAATATCGACCATTGGACGGAGGCCTACCTGCCGCGGAGCGAGCAGATTACCGGCCAGACACACCGGCCCGGCGAACGGGTCCGTTGCCTCATTCTCGACGTCAAGGACACTACCAGCCAGGTGCGCATCATTCTGTCGCGGACGCACCCGGACTTCATCCGCCGGCTTTTTGAGGCCGAGGTCCCCGAGATCAGCGAAGGGATTATTGAGATCAAGACGCTGGCCCGGGAGGCGGGCTATCGCTCCAAGGTGGCGGTCACCAGTCTGGACGAGAAGGTCGATCCGGTCGGGGCCTGCGTGGGCGTGCGGGGCAGCCGAATCAAGAACATCGTTGAGGAACTCAGCGGCGAGAAGATCGACATCGTCCGATGGAACGAGTCGTCGCAGGTGCTGGTGGCCAATGCCCTGATGCCCGCCAAGGTCAGCGAGATCGCTCTTTGCTTCGAGCTCGGACGGGCCACCGTGGTCGTCGATGAAGACCAGTTGAGCCTGGCCATCGGCAAGCACGGACAGAATGTGCGACTGGCAGCGCGGCTGAGCGGTTGGGATATCGACATCCTGACGCCGCAGGAATACAATCAAGGCATCGAGCACCTGACGAATTGCGTCAAGAGTGTGGAAGGGGCCGGCGAGAATGTGGTGGACCGCCTGATTGCATTGGGAGTCATCAGCGTACTCGACCTGGATGAAGTGGGGCCCGAGCCCCTCATTACGGAGTTGGGGCTTAGTGAAACGCTCGCCGACGCCCTTGTCGAAGCGGCCGAGCAAACGGCCAAACGGATTGCGGCCGAGTCCGAACAGAATCAGGCGGCCCGGCAACTCGCCAGGCAGGCAGAGGCGACTGAGACAGAACCTCAGCAGTAATTCCGGAGACCTTCCTTGGCGAACACGAGAGTATACATTCTGGCAAAAGAACTGGGCGTCAAGAGCGCCGCGATTGTCAAGAAGTGTCAGGACGAGGGGCTTGACGTCAGGAACCACATGGCCACGATCTCCGCCGGTCTGGCCGCAACCATACGCGAGTGGTTCTCGGAAGGCGAAAACGTCACAACCGTTGAAACCGCCGAGAAGGTGAATCTGGAGAAGGTGCGCGTTAAGAGACCGAAACGCAGGACTCCCACGACCGACGAGCTTGCCGCCGAGGCCGCCGAGTCGGTCGCAGCGGAGTCGCTCGATGTGGCGGTTGCTGCGGAAGAGGAGCCCGTGGAGGCGGTCGCGGAGCCCGATGTGGGCGCAACCGTTGTGGAACCGCCGATCGTTGAACCCGAACCGGCCCCGGCGCCGGTGTCCGAGCCGGAACCGGAACCGCAGGCCGAACCCGAACCGGCGCCCGAACCTGAGCCAATCATGCCGGCCGGTCCGATGCTAGAGAGGCCGGCCCCGGCGAAACTCACGGGCCCGCAGCTTGTCCGTATCGAGGCTCCTGAACCGGTTTTCGAGCCTCGAGCCCGAAGGCGGCGGCCGGGCGAGCCGGCCACCGAGCCCCTGGCGACCTCGACCGCCGCAGGGGATGCGGCGGCCAAGGCCAGACGCGGCGCCCCGAAGAGAAAAGACCGCACCCACGGTCGTCGCAAAGAAGGCGTGGTGGAGACCGAAGACGAGAGCCGCAAGGGCCGGGGCAAGTGGCGCCAGCGTGATATTGAGGAGCGACGCGCCCGACTGGACGCGGCCACGGGCGAAGGGTTGCGTCTGAGACCCACGAGGAAGATCACGACAAAGGCCGAGCGAGCAGCCGCTCAGGCCAGACCCACCAAGACGCCAATCACCGAGCCAATCACCGTCAAGAGCCTGGCTGGAGCCTTGGGTGTGAAGATCACCGAGATTATCACCCGTCTGATGACACAGGGCATGATGGCCACGGCCAACCAGATGATTTCTTCCGAAGTGGCCGAACTGATCGCGCTGGAATTCGAGACGGAGCTGGTCGTTGAGAAGCGAGTCTCGCTGGAAGACCAGATTACCAACGAGTTCGACAGCCGCGAGCGGCTCAATTTCAAGAGACGCCCGATCGTGGCCGCAATGCTCGGACACGTTGACCACGGCAAAACGAGCCTGCTCGACAGGATCCGGACCACCAGCGTGGCGGCCGGCGAGGCTGGAGGCATCACCCAGCACATCGGGGCCTCGCAGGTCACCCTGGGCGGCAAGACGGTCACATTCCTCGATACACCGGGGCATGAGGCCTTTACGGCGATGCGGGCCCGCGGGGCCAACATGACGGATGTGGTCGTGCTGACGGTCGCCGCCGACGACGGCGTCATGCCCCAGACCATCGAGGCCATCGCCCACAGCAAGGCGGCGGGCGTCGCTATCGTCGTGGCGCTCAACAAGATCGACCTGCCCGGATGCGACATCAACCGCATCTACGCGGAACTCTCAGAGCATGGCCTGACACCGACCGAATGGGGTGGAGAAACCGAAGTCGTCAAGACCAGCGCCGTAACCGGCGAAGGCGTGGACACCCTTCTGGAGACGCTGGACTATGTGGCGGAGCTTCTCGAACTGAAAGCCGACGACACCATCCCGGCGACCGGGTGGGTGATCGAGGCCAGGATGTCGGCTCAGCAGGGTCCGCTGGCCACCGTTCTGATCAAGGAGGGGTGCCTCAAGAAAGGCGACGTGGTGCTGGCGGGGGCGACGTATGGACGCATCAAGGCCATACGCAACAGCACGGGCAAGAGCATCAAGAGCGCCACCAGTTCCACGCCCGTCGAGATCGTCGGCCTCAGCGAAGTGCCCATGGCGGGAGATCGGTTCTTCTGCCTGGACGACGTAAACCGGGCCAAGGAGGCGGCTGAAGAGATGCAGAGTCTCCAGCGGGAAAGTACGCTGGCCCAGAGGACCCAGGTCACACTGGCCAACCTCTTCAGCCAGATCGAGGCCGGCAAGACGCAGGAGTTGCGGCTGATCGTCAAGGCCGACGTTCAGGGGTCCGTCGACGTCCTCAACAAGTATCTTGCGGAATTGAGCACCGATGAGGTGCGCGTCAGCATCCTCCATGCCGCTCCCGGCGGCATCACCGAGGGCGATGTGGTGTTGGCCGAGGCCTCGAACGCCATCATCATCGGATTCAACGTCAGCCGCGACGAGAGTGTGGCCCGATTGGCCGAGGCCAAGGGCGTCGATGTCCGACTGTACAATATCATCTACCGCATCACCGAAGACCTCCGCGAAGCGATGGTCGGCATGCTCGAACCCGAAGAGAAAGAAGAGACGCTCGGCCGGGCCGTCGTGCGGACGCTCTTCAAGGTCAGCCGCCTCGGGACCATCGCCGGATGCTATGTCAGCAGCGGGTTGGCGGCCAAGAACGCGAAGGTCCGTCTGATCCGCGACAATATCGTACTTCGCGACGAGATGACCGTGGAGTCGCTCAAGCATTTCAAGGACGACGCCCGGGAAGTCAAGGCCGGCCTCGAATGCGGCGTCAAGATATCGGGCTTCGACGATTTCAAGACGGATGACGTGCTGGAATTCTACAGGATTGTCAAGGTCGCCCGAACACTCTGATCCGTCCGCCGCGGCGACACATTGTGGCGCCGCCTCGCAGAAGACTCCGCCCATGGCAAGCAGAAGACAGGAAAAAGTCGCCCGTATCATCAAAGAGGGTGTGTGTGACGCCATCCTACATCATCTGTCGGATCCGCGGATACAGGGCTTCGTCAGTGTGACGCGGGTGGAGGTCTCGCCGGACCTGAGAAACGCTTATGTCTTTCTGAGCATCTTCGGAGCCGAAGAGAAGGCGCAGGCGCTGACGTTTGTGGCGATCCAGCATGCGCGACGTCGTATCCAGTCCCTGCTGGCCCCGAGGATTCAGAGCAAGTTCTGCCCGGTGCTCCATTTTGAGATGGACGAGCAGTTTAAGAAGACGCTTGAGACCATGCGGCTTATCGATCAGGCCATGAGTGAAATACACGCCCGGCATCCCGAAGACGAGCCGGCCGAGCCGTCGGCGCCCTCGTCCACCGTCGAGCCGCCGGCATAGAGTGGTGAACCAATGAAAGACAGCAAGAAGTACGCTCCCAAAATCCAGAAGCTCTATCGGACTCTCAAGACACAGCACCCGAAAGTCGAGGATCTCGTATATGAAGAGCCTGTCGAGGCGGTCATCTATGCAATCCTCAGCCAGACCCTCACCGACAGCGCCGCGCACGCGGCATACAAGCGATTCCGCGATTACTTCGTGGACTGGAACGAGCTGCGGGTGACTCGCGCCGAGGAGATCGCATCGGTCATCGGCCACACGACGCCGGAGACCGTCGAGATCGGCGTGCGCCTGGGCGCCACCCTCGGCGCAATCTTCAACGACTATCACAAGGTCAGCCTCGAAGCCCTCAAGAAGCTCGGCAAACGCCCGGTCAAGCAAGCCCTGGAGAAATACAAAGGCTTCAGCCGGTACGTGGTCGATTACTGCATGTTGACGGCCTTTCAGGGCCATGCCATACCTCTGACGCCGACCATGATCGATTTCCTCAGGGACAGCGGATCGGTCCATCCGTCGGCTGATGAGGCCGATATCGAAGGCTTCCTCAGCAAGCAGATCCCGTCCAAGAACGGCTACGAGTTCTACACCATGCTGAGAAAGCACGCCGAATCCGCCAGGCCGAAGAAGAAACCCGGGGCGGAAAAGCCCCAGCAGGCCCAGCCCGCGGAAGCCGCCCCCGGGGCCGTCGACGAAACCGCCCCCAAGGCCGTCGAGAAGACCGCACCCAGGGCCGCCAAACAGACGAAGAAAGCCGCACCCAGGGCCGTCCGAGACAAGACTACGGCGCCCGCGAAAACCAAGAAGACCAAGAACAAGAAATAGCGCCGCGGCCGCCCGCGTGCAGCGATCATGGCGGATGCGGCGGCATGCACGAATCCATCCGCCAATCGAACGGACAGTAATCCAATGACACAACAAGTACTCAAACTGGGCCTGCCCGCCGGGAGCCTCAAGGACGCCACGATCGACCTCTTCGCAAAGGCCGGGTTTAATATCGTCGGTATGGAGCGAGGGTATTTCCCCAGGATCGACGATCCTCAGATCGGCCTCGTGGTGCTCCGTGCCCAGGAGATGGGCCGCTACGTCGGCGACGGCGTGCTGGACGCCGGCATCACCGGCTACGACTGGGTCAAGGAAAACGACTGCGACGTCGTCGACGTCTGCGAACTGGCCTACAGCAAGGCCACCAGCAACCCGGCCCGCTGGGTGCTGGCGGTCCCGAACGAGTCGGAGGTGCGGACACCCGAGGACCTGGCCGGCGGCATTGTGGCCACCGAGCTGGTCAATGTCACACGGAAATACTTCAAGGACAAGGGTATCGACGTCAGGGTGGAGTTCAGTTGGGGCGCCACCGAGGTCAAGGCCCGCCTGGTCAACGCCATCGTGGAACTGACCGAGACGGGCAGCAGCCTCCGCGCCAACAACCTCCGCGTCATTGACACGGTCATTACCTCCACCACCCGCGTCATCGCCAACAAGGCCGCCTGGAAGGACTCCTTCAAACGCGAGAAGATTGAGAACATCTGCATCCTCCTGACGGCCGCCATCGAGGCCCGCGGCAAGGTCGGCCTCAAGATGAACGTCCTCAAGCACGACCTCGACGACATCATCGCCATCCTGCCCGCCGAGAAAAGTCCCACGGTCTCGTCCCTGGCGGACTCGGACTACGTCGCACTCGAGGTGATCCTCGACGATTCCGTCGAGCGGACCATCGTGCCCGCCCTCAAACGCGCCGGCGCCTCCGGGATCATCACCTACCCGCTCAACAAGGTCATTCACTGAGGATGTCCGTCGGCGTGCCGAAACCCCCACTGACGTCCTTATCAGACATCATGGCAATGCTTCCAAGGGAGGTCGGGGCCGCGTGCCTGCGTTCATGGCGTCGGTTCGAGCAGCTTGACCTCGAAGAAAAACCCGTCCTGCCGTGAAATGCCATAGGCGGCCGTCAGCCCGAAGTGCTTGCGGACCTTGTCGAACTCGGGCAGCAGGGAGAAGTCAAACAGGCCGTCCGGACCGGCGAACAGGAACTGCGGCCCGGCGGAGGACATGCCCAACTGCAATTCAGAATGGTCGCCCTTGGCCAGGGCGTCCATCTCGCGGAGCTGCTGCCACATATGTCCGCCGGCCGCCGCCATATCGCTCAGACCCGCCATCCCGACCAGCGCCGGAATCGCCGCACGGGCCCGGCGATACCACACCGCCGAGTCCAGCGTCCCGGCGTCCGCCCCCGCCATCGCCCGAATCGCCCGTTCCACCGACGCCTCGGACCCGACGATGAGGTGCGAGTCACTAATCGTGAAGGCCAGGATCGGCGTCGGGGGGCTCGCCGGTCCGACGCCCGCCGCCATCGGCATGGCCTGCTCGCTCTCGCCGCCCATCACCTCGGCCAGGTTGACTCGATAGATCGTGTGGCCCAGCAATTCGCGCCGCATCTCGGGATTGCCCTGGGACAACATCATCCCATGCACCGCGCCGAGCGCCTTCTCAAGATTCGCCCGATTGCCGACGGTCATAGCCGCGACCATCTCACTGAGCGTCGCCGCCGGGTCCAGCGCCGAACCCGACTTGCTGACCTTGCCGGCCACCGCCAGGTCCGTCCCCAGGTTGTCGATGATCGCGGACTTGATATCGCCGAACAGCCCGTTCTGCGGGTCGATGGGAATAAACGGCATCTGTGCAATGGCGGCATACTGCGGCGAGAAACGATTGAGTGTGGCGACCAGCTCCTCAAATAACTGCTTGACATCCAGACTCAGGAAGAAGACCGACGTCGCGTCCGTCGGGAAGAACTTCGGCGCCTGCAGCGGGCTCGACTTGATATCCAGCATCCGGCAGACGCCTCGTTTGGCCCCGTCGACCTTCAGCAGCAGTCGCAGCGACGACGTCCTGTCCGCCTGCCGCGCCACCCCCAACGCCCCGGCCAACGACACCACATTGTCCAGCCCGAGGTTCTCCACGATCTTCATGGCCTGGCCGCCCTGGCTCTCGGCCGTCAACGCCCGTACGAGTTCGCGGATGTTCAGATACAAATCCGCATCATGATTCGGTCCAACCGCTTTCATCGCGGAACTATAGTCGTCGGACTGGGCCATCGTCGAACCGCCGGCCCCTTGAATATGCGCGACGACGAACTCGATAACCGGCATCTGATCGCCGGCAATCAGGCAATCCCCGACGAAGCAGTAGCTCACGGATTCCGGGCCGGACGCCTCTGCGTCGGCCTCCCGGCCGGCGGCGCCGCTGCCGACCTCTGGCGCGTCGAGCGTCGTGATCGTGGTGATCTCCACGCCCCGATACTCCTGGCGGCTCTTTCGCGCCCCGTCATCAACCGCCTTGGAGACCATCTTATCAATCGCCTCGCGAACCGCCGCCAGCTTGTCGCCCCACTCGGCCAGCACCACGAAGGCCGGCTCGCCCGTACCCGATTCCGGCAGCACCACCGCGGCCGCCACGCGCCCCGATGGGAGCGTGCCGGCCCCGAAGATCATCTGGACGATCTCGTTGTCCGCCTTGGAGGCCTTGTCCTTTCGCTTGGTGTGAAAATCGTCGAGAAACGGCTTCATCGCCGGATCTGCGTACAGCCCGTGGAAACTCGTCTGCTTGAACTGATCCCACAGCGTCTGGAAGTTGTCCACCTCCAGGAGGAAGACCGTCTTAGACGGCAACAACTGCGCGGCCTTGGGTGTCGCCGCCCCGCCCGTGGCACACAACACAGCCCCCAGCATCATCACGGCGCATACCCGCCGCCCCGTCAACATCCGTTCCAGTTTCATCACATGGCCTTTCCTGATTCAGAGTGTTCTTGAACCGCCTGTCATGGCTGCGGCCTGTCGCCGCTTTCGCCCGCGGTGTCCTTGCCCCGCAGAAACTCCGGCCGGCCCTGCCTGCGGCGGCCGTCGGGCTGAAAGTACCGATAGCCCGTATTCGGATTATCCTTGTCGTAGGCGAAGGCCTCATAGTGGTCGACGAAGTCCTTCACATAGTTGACTGGAATGGCAAACCCCAGTCCGCCGTAGAAGATATACCCCATATTCGTAACGCCGATCACCTCTCCGGCCAGATTGAACAGCGGCCCGCCCGAATTGCCGGGGTTGATGTCCGCGTTCGTCTGGATGTACACCAGTCCCTCGAACACGCGGCTCTTGGTGCTGATGACGCCGTTGGTCACCGTCCGCTCCAACCCCAGCGGGTTACCGATGGCGAACACCGGCTCGCCGACTTCGGTCCTCTCCATATCCCCCAGCGGCGCGTAGGCCGCCGCCTTCGGCCCCATGTCCTCGACCTTCAGCAGCGCCAGGTCCATGAAGGGATTCAACGCGACGATCCTGACCTTCTTGAATGTCTGCCGTTCGTAGCCCTTGACGCTCTTACGAAAGACTACCACCGAAATCCGGGTTTCACGTTCAATCACGTGGTAGTTCGTAATGACGTACCCCTGCTCGTTGATGAAGAAACCCGACCCGGTTCCCGCCGCGCTGGAGACCTTCACGACCGCCTCGGCCACCCTTGCAACACACTGCTCAATGGTCGTCTTCTTGAGATTCGCCGTGCGGTAAAGGCCCGTGCCGGGCAACTCAACCACGACCTCGCCCGCGTCCGCGGGCTGGTTTGGCTCGACGGCGCCGTTGCCCCGTTCCTTGGCGGCGTACTCCACGGACTCGATCTTCTCGCGAGGCACTGCCAGCACCGTTACGCCCACGTCGATGTACAACGTGCTGTCCTTCTCGAGCACAATATCCCCCACCAGACGCTGGCCCTCCTTGAGCACAATCACATCCGCCGGAGCGGCCGCCGACACCGCCACCACGGCCGACAACCACACAGCCACAGCCATCACACCGTGTATCGCCCGCACAGCCTTCATGGCGCCTGACTCCCACGATATTCACACTGGAAATATCCCGGTCTGCCGGAATCCAGCCGCCATTGTATGGGCCCCGCGCCCGCCAATCAAACACAAAATCCGCCGCCGCCGCTGCGGGGCAAACAGTTGAATGCCTCTGGAAAACGCCGCACGCACGTGCTATAATGACCTTCTCATGGGCCCGCGGTTGCGGGCCGGCCGAACACCTGTCTGTCTTTTTGAATACAGGAGACCCTGGAAAATGAGACGTATGCCTGTCATTGCAGTTGTATTGACCGCCTGTGTGCTCCTTGTGGCCTCCGGCGTGCGGGCCGCCGAGACCCCGGCCGCACAGACCGAAACAAAGACCGTCGCCGACAAACCCCAACCCCCGGCCGACCCCAATGTCTTGGCGGCCATCGGTGAGTACCAGATCAGCCGCGACGAGGTCGTCAGGCGATACATGGAGTTGATCGGCCCCTATGATGGGCTGGACGTCGAGCGGGCCAGGGCGCTGACCGTCCGCGACGTCGCCCTCGAACTCGTCGCGGAGAGGGCCATGACCCTCGATGCCCGCAAGGCCGGAGCCCTCAACGACGAAATGATCCGTACCGCCATGGCCGACTTCCGCGGCCGGCGGCTGGTCAATCTGCTCATCGGCGACTACATCCAGGGCAAGGTCACCGTCACCGAAGAAGAGGTCCAGGCCGCCATGAAGGCCAATCCCCGCCTTGACGAGACGGCCGCCCGTGTGACCCTCCAGAGCGCCAAGAGCCGCCAGGTCATGGACATGTACTACCAGCAGGTCTACGAACGGGTCAAGGCCAAGAAGATAACGGAGAACTTCCCCAAGGCCGCCAGGATTCACATGCGGCTGCTCTTGCAGCCCAAGATCGAGCGGGCCATGCAATTCGTCATGGTCCGTCAGGTCCAGGAAGAACTGACCCAGGCCGAAAAAGACATGGTCCTGGCCACCTTTGAGGGCGGCAAGTTCACCCTGCTGGACATGTTCAACGCCCTGACCAACATCGCCCCGCCGCGCCGTCCGGAAGACCTCAACACCCCCGAGGGCATTGAACGGTTCGTCGATCAGGGGCTTCGGCTGCCCGTCCTCGTGGTCGAAGCCGAGGCAAAAGGCTACGACAAGAACCCCGAATTGCTGGCCCAGATCAAACAACAGGAGGACATGCGCCTGCTCGGCAAGGCAAAGATGGATATGTACCAGGCGGTCGCCGAACCCAATGACAGCCAGATCGACGCCTATTTCGCCGCCCACAAGGACGATTTCCGCGTCGGCGAGAAGGTCAAGATCGACCAGATATGGCTCGACACACGCGCCGCCGCCGACGCCGTGCGGGCGGATCTCGACGCGGGCAAGGACTTCGAACAAGTCAAACAGCGCGACAGCATCAACAAGGAAAGCCAGCCCTTCGATACCTACCGCAGCGCCGAGGGCATCTTCGGCGAGCCGATCTTCGCGGCCGATCCGAACACGGTCGTCGGACCCATCAAGGGCCTCTTCAGCGGCAACAGCGTCAAGTGGCGCATCGTCAAGGTCATGGAGAAGGACGCCGGCGATCCGCCCACACTCGATGATCAGACGCGCAATCGTGTCAAGTGGAAGCTGTGGGCCGAACGGCGGGTCGAGGCGTTCGACAAAGCGAAGGCCGATCTGCTCGCCCGCTACGATTACACGCTCTACGAAGACCGGCTTGCGGCCATCAGGCCGCTGGACGTACCGTGACGGCTCCCAGAGCCGGATGACCCAGCCGCACGTGAGGCAAGGGCGGTCGGCATCATACCGACGCAGCTTCGTCTAGCCGGACCTTGATGATCTCGGCGGCTTTGACGAGGGCTTCGGGGATTCTGGCGGGGTTCTTGCCGCCGGCCTGGGCCATGTTGGGTCGGCCGCCGCCGCCGCCATCGACGATGGGGGCAATCTCACGGATGATTTCGCCGGCTTTGATGCCCCTGGCGATGAGATCGTCAGTTACGCCCGCCAGGAGCATGGCCTTGCCATCGTCGTCCATCGCCAGGACAATCGCAGCCGACGGGGCCTTCTTCCTGAGCATGTCCATGGCCGCTCGCGCCTGCTCGATCGGGGCCCGCGACAGCGGACCCACAATGATATGCGCATCGCCGACCTTCTCACAGGCTTCCAGCAGTTTCCGGGCCTCGGCTATCGTATCGGCGGCGGCCCGCCCGACCCCGGCCTTGAGTTCCTTGGCCAGGCGCTTGTTCTCGGCCAGCAGTTGTTCGACACGGTCGGGCAGCGATTCAGGATTCGTCCGCAGCCTGGCCGCCAGTTCGTCCACGATGACGCTGCGCTTGTGAAGGTAATCGGCCAGCGCCCGGCCGGTCAGCGCCGTAATCCGCCGCACGCCCGCCGAGATGCTCTCCTCCTTGATGATCTTGAAATCGCCAATGACGCCGATGCGGTCCACGTGCGTGCCGCCGCAGAACTCCCGGCTCATCGCCTCACCGATGTGGCTCTCGTCTTCGGCGCCGATGGCGATGACACGGACCTGTGCGCCGTACTTCTCCCCGAACAGGGCCATCGCGCCAAGCTTGTCCGCCTGTTCGCGGGCCATGACCGCGGCCGTGACGGGCAGGTCTTCGGCGATCTTGCCGCGGACCAGGCTCTCAACCTGTTCCAACTGTTCGCGGGTCGGTGCGCCGGGATAGGTGAAATCGAACCGCAGGTACTCCGGCCCCACGAAACTGCCCTGCTGGGCCACGGCCGAACCGAGGACCTGTTGCAGGGCCCACTGGAGCAGGTGTGTGGCGGTATGGTTCTTGCGCGTGGCCTGGCGGTCGGGACTGACGCGGGCGGTAACGACATCACCGACACTCAGCGAACCGCGGTCCATGCGTCCCTTGTGAACGATGCAGTTGGCGATCTTGAGGGTGTCATCGACGACGAACGTCCCGCCGGGCGATTCGAGCATCCCGCAATCGCCGGCCTGACCTCCGGACTCGGCGTAGAAACAGGTCCGGTCGAGGATAATCCCGGCCTCGACCGAACCGGTCAGCGAGCCCTCGCGGATTAGTCGGTCGCCGGCGACCCAGCCCAGGATTCGCCCTTCGCATGTGCCGTCCGCGTATTTGTGTGTGTCATCGGTGGCGGGCAGCTCCGCGTCGGCCAGGATGTTGACCAATGAGGCCCCCTTCTGCGCAGCCCGTGCCAGGTCCTTCTGCTGCTGCATCCGCTCTGCGAATCCAACCGTGTCGACGTTCAGGCCCCGTTCCTCGGCCATCAGTTGCGTCAGGTCCAGCGGGAAGCCGTAGGTGTCGTAGAGTTGAAAGGCATCGTCGCCCGCGATGGTCTTGTCGGGCGTCTTGGCGGCGCGACCGGCCGCGGCAGCGAATATCTGGATGCCCCGGTCGAGCGTCCGCCCGAAGCTGGTCTCCTCAGCCTCGATAACGGTCGCCACGTGCCCCGCGCGGCCGGCCACTTCGGGGAACGCTTCGCCGAGCACCTCAACAACCACGGGAACCAGCGTGTGCAGGAACGGCTCATGCAGGCCCAGTTCCCGCCCGAATCGCGATGCCCGCCGCAGAATCCGCCGGATAACATAGCCGCGGCCCTCGTTGGAAGGGGTCGCCCCGTCGGCGATGGCCATGCTCAGGGCGCGGATATGGTCGGCAATGACGCGAAAGGCATTGTCCATCGGGTTGCCCAGCTTCGATGAATACGTCCGGCCGCTGATCTTCGCCACGCGGTCGATGATGGGCATGAACAGGTCCGTATCGTAGTTGCTGGTCTTGTTCTGCAGGACGGCCGATATGCGCTCCAGGCCGGCCCCGGTATCGACATAGCGGGCGGACAGCGGCACAAGTCTGCCGCCTTCGGTGCGGTTATACTGAATGAACACGAGATTCCACAACTCGATGTAGCGGGCGCAGCCGGCGTTGACGCCGCACTTGTGCCCCGGCACGCCTTGCTTGTCGCAGCGATGCGGCCCCAGGTCGATATGGATCTCGCTGCACGGTCCGCACGGCCCGGTCTCGCCCATCTCCCAGAAGTTGTCCTTCTTGCCAAAGGCCAGAACGCGGTCGGCGGCAATTGGCGTCACATCCGTCCAGAGCTTCGCCGCCTCATCGTCCCGCGGCAGGCCGTCTTCGGGGTCGCCGGCGAAGACCGTGGCCCACAGGCGGTCGGGCTCGATGCCCCAGACGCCGGTCAGCAGTTCCCAGGCCCAGGCGATGGCCTCG
>DDXG01000184.1 GCA_002347125.1 Phycisphaerales bacterium UBA2266 | reverse complement strand
GGGGTGATTCTGAACATATCGAGCATGAACGCCTTTCGGCCGCTCACGAAGATCGCGGCGTACTCGGCGGCCAAGGCGGCTATCAGCAACTTCACGCAGTGGCTGGCCGTGCATATCTGCCAGAACTGCAGCAAGACCATCCGCGTCAATGCGGTCGCGCCGGGGTTCTTCCTGACCGAACAGAACCGCTTCCTGCTGACCGATGAGAAGACCGGCGATTTGACCCCGCGCGGGCGGACGATCATCGACCACACGCCGATGGGCCGATTCGGCGACCCGGGCGACCTGACGGGCACGGTCCTGTGGCTGCTCAGCGACGCCTCAAGATTCGTCACCGGCGTAGTCGTCCCCGTCGACGGCGGCTTCTCGGCCTTTAGTGGAGTGTGATGGTGTGTAAGACGGCGCCCGTAATTCCGGAGGAATGCAAGTTGACTGTCGCCCCGGCGGCGACGCTGAAGACGTTTGAGCCCAGGCGCGAGTTCTTCGTCGGGATTGATTCCGACGGCTGCGCGTTTGATACGATGGGCATCAAGCAGCGGGAGTGCTTCTGCCCGTGGATGATCGGCTGCTTCAGCCTGCAACCGGTGGCGCAGGCGGCGCGGCAGTGCAAGGAATTCGCGGACCTCTTCAGCAGGACGCGGGGCGGCAACCGCCACAAGACCCTGCAGCGGATTCTCAAGGAGTTGCTGCCGGGCCATCCCCAGACGAAGGCGATGGGCTTCAACGTCCCTGACCTGCCGCACTATTTCGCCTGGGTCGACGACCCGCGCAGCGTGCTGAGCAACGAAGGTCTGGCCGCGGCCGTCGAGGCCGCGACGGATCGGCAGGCCAGGAAGGAATTGGCTCTCGTACTCGAATGGAGCAGGAAGGTGGATGAGGCTATCGAGCAGATTGTCCGAAACGTGCCGCCCTTCCCCCATGTCCGCGAAAGCCTCAAGAAGGTCCGCGAACGGGCGGACGTCGTGGTCGTCTCGCAGACGCCGTGCGAGGCCCTGGCGCGTGAGTGGGCCGAGCACGATATCGCCCGGTACGTCAGGGCCATCGCAGGCCAGGAGATGGGAACGAAGGCCCGGCATCTGGAACTGGCGACGGCCGGCAAATTCGAGAAGGACCACGTGCTGATGGTCGGCGACGCCCCCGGCGACCTGGAGGCGGCGCAATCCGTCGGGGCGCTGTTCTACCCGATCCGGCCGGGCCATGAAGCAGCCTCGTGGAAGCGGTTCCACGACGAGGCGTTCGACCGATTCATCAAGGGCAATTACACCGGGGCTTACGAGGCCAAGGTACTGGCGGAGTTTGAGGCGTGTCTGCCGGAGAACCCGCCGTGGCTCAAGTAGGGCGACACAGGAGCATATCTGGAAATGGTATTCGAACGACAGAACACTAACGGGGCCGTGACCTGGGATGACGCCCGCCAAGTCGTCGGCGAGTTCTTCGCGGCCAACGACTACGCGGGCAAGAAGGTCCTGCTGATTATTCCGGACAATACGCGCTCCGGGCCCGTCGGCGAGGTCTTCAAGCTCCTGTACGAATTCCTCGGGCCGACCGTGTCAAAGGTCGATTGTCTGGTGGCCCTGGGAACGCATCAGCCGCTCAGCGAGCAGCAGATCTGCAAGCGCCTGTGTCTGAGTGCCTCGGAGCGGGCGGGCAAGTATGCCGGCGTCGGCCTGTTCAACCACGAGTGGGACAAACCCCGGACGTTCCGCAGTATCGGTCACATTTCCGCCGACCGGATCGCTGAAATCAGCGGCGGCCTGTTCCGCGAGGAGGTGGATGTCGCCATCAACCGGATGGTGTTCGATTACGATACGTTCATCATTCTCGGGCCGGTCTTCCCGCATGAAGTGGTAGGCTTTTCCGGCGGGCACAAGTATATCTTCCCCGGCATCGCGGGCGACCCGATCATTCACTTCTTCCACTGGCTCGGCGGCGTCATCACCAATCCGGTGATCAACGGCAACAAGTGGACGCCGACGCGCCGGGTCGTCGAGGAGGCCGCCGCATTCATCGACATCCCACACAAGCTCTGCGCCATCGTGACGGCCGATGACCGGCTCAAAGGCATCTTCCTGGGCGACTGCGTCGAGGCTTGGGAGCGGGCTGCGGACCTCAGCGACCGGGTGCACATCATCTACGTGGATAGATCGTACCACACGATCCTTGGCCTGGCCCCGGAGATGTACGACGACATCTGGACGGCGGGCAAGGTGATGTACAAACTTGAACCCATCATCGCCGACGGGGGCACGGTGATCATCTACGCCCCGCATATCACGGAGGTCTCCTACACCCACGGCAAGTGGCTGGACAAGATAGGCTACCACACGCGGGACTACTTCCTCAAGCGAATGGACCAGTTCGCGGGCGTGCCGCGCGGGGTCATCGCCCATTCGACGCATGTCAAGGGCATCGGCACATTCGTCAACGGCGTCGAGAAACCGCGCGTCAACGTCGTGCTGGCCACCGGCATCAGCCGGCAGCGTTGTGAGAAGATCAACCTGGGCTACATGGACCCGGCGAAGGTCAACATCACCGATTACGAGAACAGACAACACGAGGGTATTCTCGTTGTGCACCATGCGGGCGAGGTCCTGCATCGGCTGGCCGGCGGGTACATACCCACGATTGCGAACGACTAACCCCCAACATAGAAAGGCACGGGTATACGACATGGCAAACGCAGATATTGGACTGATCGGTCTGGCGGTGATGGGCGAGAATCTCATCCTGAACATGGAGAGCAAGGGTTTTACCGTGGCGTGTTTCAACCGGACGGTATCAAAGGTTGATGACTTTATCAACGGCCGCGCCAAGGGCAAGAACATCATCGGCTGTCACAGCATCGAGGAACTGGTCGCCAACCTCGCCCGGCCGCGCAAGGTGATGATGCTGGTCAAGGCCGGCCAGGCGGTCGACGACTTCATCGAATTGCTGCTGCCGCATCTGGAGGACGGCGACATCATCATCGACGGCGGCAACAGCCATTACCCCGATACCATCCGCCGCTGCAAGCACGTCGAGAGCCGAGGCAAGCTCTACATCGGCACGGGTGTCTCCGGCGGCGAGGAAGGGGCCCTGCGGGGACCGTCCATCATGCCGGGCGGATCGCCCGCCGCGTGGCCCGCGGTCAAGCCGATCTTCCAGAAGATCGCCGCCCACACCACCGACGGCGAGCCCTGCTGCGACTGGGTCGGCGAGGGCGGCGCCGGGCACTTCGTCAAGATGACCCACAACGGCATCGAGTACGGCGACATGCAGATGATCTGCGAGACGTACCAGATGATGAAGGAAGGCCTCGCCATGACGAATCACCAGATGCACGAGGTCTTCGCCGAGTGGAACAAAGGCGAACTGGACTCGTACCTGATCGAAATCACGCGCGACATCCTGGGATACCAGGATGAGGATGGCAACGAGGTCATCGACCTGATCCTGGATACCGCCGGTCAGAAGGGCACGGGCAAGTGGACGGGCATCGAGGCCCTCAACCTGGGTCAGCCGCTGACGCTGATCGTCGAGGCGGTCTTCGCCCGGTGCCTGTCGGCGCTGAAGGACAAGCGCGTCGCGGCCTCGAAGGTGCTCAAGGGACCGCGGGCCAAGTTCCGCGGCGACCGGGCGGCCTTCGTCAATGACCTGCGCCAGGCGCTCTACGCGGCCAAGATCGTCAGCTACGCACAGGGCTATCAGCTGATGCACGCCGCGGCCGAGGAATACGGCTGGAACCTTAACTATGGCGGCATCGCCCTGATGTGGCGCGGCGGCTGCATCATCCGCTCGGCGTTCCTGGGCAAGATCAAGGAGGCCTTCACGAAGAACCCGAATCTCGACAACCTGCTGCTGGACCCGTTCTTCGCCAGGGCCGTGCGCAAGACGCAGGGCGCCTGGCGCCGCGTGGTCCGCAAGGCCGTCGAATTGGGCGTGCCCATGCCGTCGGTCAGTTCGGCGCTGGCCTATTATGACGGTTGCCGACACGAGCGGCTCCCGGCCAACCTGCTTCAGGCTCAGCGGGACTATTTCGGGGCGCACACTTACGAGCGGGTGGACAAACCGCGCGGCGAGTTCTATCACACGAACTGGACCGGACGCGGCGGCCAGACGTCCGCCTCCACTTATGTGGTATGAGATGAAATGGCGCACCGGTCCTGGCCTGACGGGTCTTCCCGGCGCTGTGGATGAGATGGAAATGGCTAAGATGGCGATGTCCGGCCACCGTGTACTGGCGGCCGGTTGTATCCTGACAGTGCTGATGGCCGCCGGGTGCCGGTCGAAATCCCCGGAGGCCTTCGATGGCAGGACCCTGCGGGGCTGGCATGTGCGGGGCGACCCTAACGACAGCCGCTGGGTCGTCGGCGTCGCGGCCGTGCGCCCTGAAACACCGAGGATTCTGACCGTTTATGAAGGGACCGGCCAGCTCATCAACGTCGCCCTTTACAACAATCACAGCCGGGATATCTACACGGCGCAGTACTTTGGGGATTGTCAGGTGGAACTGGAGTTCATGATCCCTCAGGGCGCCAACTCCGGCGTGCTGCTCATGGGACGCTATGAAGTCCGGATCGCCGACAGCAACGGCGTCGAGGCACTGGACTGGTACCACACCATGGGCGCGATTACGGGCGTGGCGCCGCCCAGGGTTAATGCCGCCCTCCCGCCGGCCCGATGGCAAAGCCTGGTTGTAGAGTTTCGAGCGCCGCGATTCGATGCCTCGGGCAACAAGATCGAGCATGCGCGGTTTCTCAGGGTGGAACTCAACGGCCGGCTCCTGCACGAGGACGTCGTCGTCACCGGACCCACCGGCCCGCGGGGCGACCCCCTGAACCGCACGGAAGAACCTACAGGCCCATTGATGCTCCAGGGCACACGGGGATCCATCGCCTTTCGCGGCATTCTCGTGCAGCCTCTATGACAGCGGCGGGTNNGCCCTGTTGGCGGGCGGGTGTTGCCCCGGCTGCAGGCAATCGTCACGAACGACGTCGCCGACGACGGTCAATTATAATCACGGGCGCCGTCGGACAAGGCAGAAAGTCCGCCCGCGACGGGTTGACCGGCCCGGCTGATTGGGTTAGCATGGCCGGCGAGGGTCGGATGGGCCCTGACGCAGTGGTCGCTCTTGCATGGGAATGCGATTATGTTCAAGTATTTCATGATAGGCGCCGTGGCGGTGCTGGCAGTTGGGTGGGTCATCTACGCCATCTACGAGTATCGATGGCGCCAGTACGAAAAGACCCAGCCCAAGCCGTCTTCACAGCGGCTGCAGAAGACCCGCAGCGAGATCGCCGACTGGGCCAAACAGATGGCCAACTTCAAGAAGCCCACGTACAAGCGGCCGGATGAGGAACCGCCGAAAGACAACGGTTGAACGGATGGGCCCGTGTTGCCAGGAGAATGAGCATGGCCAAGCCATTGATAACGGACGATTTTCTGCTTGCGAGCCGGACGGCCCGCAGGCTCTACCACGAACACGCGGCCAGGATGCCCATCTACGATTATCACTGCCATCTGCCCGCCGACCAGATCGCCCAGGACCGGCGATTCCACAACCTCATCCAGGCCTGGCTCGAAGGCGACCACTACAAGTGGCGGGCCATGCGGACCAACGGCATCGACGAGCACTACATCACCGGCAAGGCCGACGACCGCCAGAAGTTCCGCAAGTGGGCCGCCACCGTGCCCTGCTGCATCGGCAACCCTCTGTACCACTGGACAGCGCTGGAACTGCGAAATCCCTTCGGGATCACCGAGCCCTTGGGCCCGGACAGCGCCGACCGTATCTACGACCACTGTAACGAGATGCTGGCCCGTCCGCAGTTCAGCGTCCGCGGGATTCTCCAGCGGATGAACGTGAAGCTGCTGTGCACAACCGAAGGGCCCCTCGATTCGCTGGAGCACCACGAAGCCCTGCGCCGTGAGGGGTTCGGCATTGCGGTGCATACGGCGTGGCGGCCCGACGCGGCCATGAACGTGGACGACCTGGCGTCGCTCGATGCGTTCATCGACCATCTGGGGATGCTGACGGACATCGAGATCAGCAACTATCACTGCTTTCTGGAGGCACTGCGAAAGCGGCACGCCTACTTCCACGAGCACGGATGCCGGCTCAGCGATCACGGCCTCGATACCGCATACGCCGATTCGTATACCGAAAAGGAGGTCGAGAGGATATTCGACAAGATTCTGCAGGGCGGCCCGCTCGACCAGGCTGAGAAAGGCAAGTTCAAGTCCGCCATGATGGTGGAGTTCGCCCTGATGGACTACGAGGCCGGGTGGGTCCAGCAACTGCACATCGGGGCCCTGCGGAACAACAACACGCGGCTGTTCAAGCGGCTCGGCCCGGACATCGGCTGCGACAGCATCGGCGATCTGCCCGTGGCGCGGAGTCTGTCGCGGTTCCTGGACCGTCTGGATTCCAGAAACGAGTTGCCCAGGACCATCCTGTACAACCTCAACCCGGCCGACAACGCCGTCATGGCAACCATGATCGGCAATTTCCAGGATGGCTCGACGCCCGGCAAGGTGCAGTGGGGCTCGGCCTGGTGGTTCCTGGACCAGAAGGACGGGATGGAGGCCCAGATACGGATGCTGGCGAATATGGGCCTGCTCAGCCGGTTCGTGGGGATGCTGACGGACTCGCGGAGCTTCCTGTCCTATCCACGGCACGACTACTTCCGGCGGATCCTCTGCAACCTGCTGGGCGGCGATGTCGAGGCGGGACTGTTGCCCGACGATATGGAACTGCTGGGCCGGATGGTGGAAGATATCTGCTTCAACAACGCCAGGGCCTACTTCCCGATGGCCTGCCCATAATCGGCTCGAAGCCGCCGAAGGGGCCCGATGGACGGATTATCTGTTCGGCCCGAGGTAGGCCACAATATGTAAATCTCGGCGGCATATGGGTTTACGTTTCGGTCTTTGTTTTTGTACTGAAATCGGGCCTTGGGCTTGACACGCCGGGCGTTTGGCCGTTTAATAAAGGGTCTCACCGCATCGACGGTTTTTCGGATGCGGATGATGGGTCGGTGCCCGAGCGGCCAAAGGGGACGGGCTGTAAACCCGTTGGCGTGAGCCTACGTTGGTTCGAATCCAACCCGGCCCATTTCTGCCCGGGAGTATGGCGAGCAGAAGGCACTGAGCCTTTTGGCCATGCTCCCGCGCATCGGCAGTAGACATATAAGCCTCTGGGGCTATCCCGCTTCTCCTCTCTCTCCCTCCGCACCCCAGGGGCTTTTCTTCTGCCCCCGTAGTGCGTCTCATGGATCATGTTGATTCGCGGCCTGTATGTTCGGTATGATTGCACGCAAAGGACGTTTGCGCAAGACCCGGCCCGCATGCAGGAGTCTGCGTCGTTGAGTGGTTGGAGAAACAGGACTATGGAGAAGGTAGCAGTTCTCATGCTCGTCGCGGTGACGGTGGGTCTCCAAGGAGGCACCGCACCGACTTCAAGCCCCGCGGACGTCAACGGGTCCGATACGCCCATGATGCGGCAGGATATATCGGCGGCAACCCATGAGCCGAACGTCGGCGAAATGGTCCTTATCCCCGGCGGCTCGTTCCTTATGGGCGACAGCTTCGGCGAGGGCTGGCCGGAAGAGCGTCCGGTGCACTCGGTCACGCTGGATCCCTTCTACATGGGCAAGTATGAGGTCACAAATGGCCGGTACTGCGACTTCCTGAACTGGGCCAACGCCCAGGGTCTGATCACGGTGGCTGAAGGTGTGGTCTGCAAGGCCCGCTCCCGGCCGACACATCATTATTGCAGCACCGCGATGTCCAATCCCTACAGTCAGATTCTCTACAAGGGCGGTTCGTTCAGCGTCCGGGCCAAGGGCGAGCGGGGCATGGCCGACGACCCCGTAACGTGCGTAAGTTGGTACGGGGCCGCCGCCTACTGCAACTGGCGCAGCGAGCAGTGGGGAAAGCAGCCCTGCTACGACAATCAGACCCTGCTGCCGATCGAGCCGCTGCCCAACGGCGTGCATCTGCCGACCGAGACGCAGTGGGAGTACGCGGCCCGGGGCGGCCTTTCGGGCAAGCGATTCCCCTGGGGCGACGTCATCACCCACAGCCAGGCTACTTACTATAGTGCCAAGGACTATGACTATGACCGCAGCCCCACCCGCACCTTTGCCCCGACCTGGGACGACGGCATAAGACCCTTCACATCCCCGGTGGGCAGTTTCCCGGCCAACGGCTACGAACTGCACGACATGGCCGGCAACGTCCGGGAGTGGTGCAACGACTGGTATCTGGACTCCTACTACCGGTCCGGTCCGTCCAAAGACCCGACAGGGCCGTCCGTCGGAACGGCCCGCATCCTCCGCGGCGGCGCCTGGGGCGAGTCCGCGTTCGATGCCCGCGTAGCCCGCCGAAACCGCGACGTTCCCCATCTACGCTATGGTAACAACGGCTTTCGCATCGCCATGAACGCGGAATAACCCCTGTGATTCGGCAGACAACTGCAAACTCAAAGCTGCAGACCCGAAGCCACAACGCAAAGCCCAAAGCCAATCCGCATCCCGCATCCCGCCACACGCACGGTCCTCTGTCGCGCCTGCGCAGGCATGACAGAGTCGTAGCCGCCGTGCGCGCGCAAGGTTTGGGCTTTTGGGTTGTGTCTTGCGCTTCAGGCTTTGCGTTTTGGCTTTCTCCAATGGTCCGCGTGTGCAACGCGTTGCGCACCCTGCGTGCGGGTAACCCGCAAGGCGGCAAACGCGCGCCCGGCCTTTGCATCAGCGCACAGACTCTTGCCGGCAAGCACCCCCCTGGGTTGCGGCCGAAGGCTGCTATTGGACGGTCCTTGGATCCAGGCCGCTCTCGATGGCGTGGATCTTGCGAATCCTCCGGGCGTGGCGGGGCTTGTTGGAGAACTCCGTCCGCAGCCAAGCCTCGACAATGCCGCGGGTCTCGCCGTGGTCGAGCCACTTACCAGACAGACACAGGACATTCGCGTCAAAATGCAGACGCGACAACTGGGCGAAGGTCGCATCGATGCACAGGGCCGCCCGGACCCCCTTGACTTTGTTGGCGGCTATCGCCGAACAGTTACCCGAACCACAGAAGATGATGGCCCGGTCGGCGCGTCCCTGTGAGACGGCCGTGCCCGCCAGGAACGCCAGGTCGGGAAATTCCGAGTCATCCTCGCCGGCGGTGCGAATAGCCAGACATTCATGGCCGAGTTCCTCGACCAGCGATGCGACGTAATCGGCGATGGCGCCGACGAGCTTATTGCCTGCCACGGCGACCTTCATGCCATCGGACCTCCATACACGGCCTATGTCAGCTCCAAATAGTACCTCCGCCGCGGCAGCCGGGCAAGCAGATTCACCCCGCCGGGATGAATCATGGCTTGAATCGCCCATGCACCCAATGTACGGCGTCCCTGCGAATCGGGCAAGACGCGGAAAACACTGGCGACGGGGCCGCCGTTATGCTATCGTGGCGGTCGCTGAATACAGGGGCACGCGCGTGTCGCTGTCTGCAACCTGGATGGACTCTCGTCAAAGGAGACTGAGCATGAGCGCGGCAATGAACAGACGGCAGTTTCTCGGGGCCGGCGCGGCGGGCGCGGGCGTGGCGTTGTTCGGCGGGCAGTTTGTGATGGCCGGGGCGGGCGAATCATGGCCGCCCAAGCTGCCGCCCGTCAAGATATACAAGCTGTTTCTCGGGCGAACCGGTGGGATTTATCTGTCGCGCCCGACGGCCGAGATCGACGGGCTCAACAAGCGGCTTTCCGAGGCGGCCGATCGGCTTGGCGACGTGGAGTTTATCGGCGGCGAGCTGATCCCGCCGGCGGAAATCGATGAAGTCCTTCCCAGGATCACTCAGGCGGACGGCGTGCTGCTGTTTCATCTGAGCGGCCACGGCGGCGACGCCCCGCTGCAGGCGATGGAGAAGATCGTCGATACGGGCGTGCCGGCGGCGGTGTTCTCGCAGCCGTTCAGCGGCCACGGCTGGATGTACTTCCCCCGCTGGCAGAAAGCCGGCAAGAAGGTCGTGCTGCTGCCGACAACGGACTGGGGCGAAATCGACCGGGTGGTGGGCCTGATGCGCGTCGCGCCCCATCTGCGAAGCACGCGCATCCTCGTGGTCAACGGCCCTCTGGGAACGGCGGCGGCGTGCTCGACCGAGCTGGTCAAGGAGAAGCTCGGCGTGGAGATGATACCGATTACGGTCGATCAGACCCTCAAGGCCCATGAGGCGGTCAGCCTCAAGGACGCCGAGGCCGAGGCCGAGTCGTACTGGCTCAGCAAGGCCAGGAAGATCGTCGAACCTTCCAGGGATGAGATCGTCAGTTCGGCCAGGCTCTATCTGGCCATGAAGAACCTCATGATCGAGCACGGGGCCGTGGCGACGACCAGTTCGAACTGCATGGGGGCCCCCGCCAAGGGGTGCCTGACTTACAGCAAGCTCAACGACCTGGGCCTGGTCGGCGCGTGCGAGGGCGACATGGACTCGACGCTGACCATGCTGATGTTCCAGTATGCCTTCGGCGTCCCCGGCTTCATCAGCGACCCGGTCTTTGATACGGCGACCAACGCCCTGATCCACTTTCACTGCACGTGCGCGACGAAGATGGCCGGGCCCAACAGCGAACGTCTGCCGTTCACCATCCGCACGCAGAGCGACAGCGAACGCGGGGTCTCGCTCGACGTCGAGATGCCCCTCGGCCAGATGGTGACATGCGCGAAGTTCATCGACCTGGACAAGATGCTGATCTCGACCGGCGAAATCTTCCGAGTGACGCACGATGAGCTGGGCTGCCGCACGCAGTTCTGGACGAAGGTCAAGGACGCGCGAAGCATGTTCCACAACTGGGGCGGCGGCGTGCTCGAAGGCGGCGTGATGGCGTTGCTGCACCGCGCCGTGTTCTTCGGCGACCACACGCAGGACGTCCGGCATCTGGGAGTCCTGATGGGCTTCAACGTGGTCGAAGAGGCGTAATACGGCGACAACGAGGTTGGCATGAAGATGGGATTGTTGCGCAGACATGTGACGACACTGGCGGTCATCGGGGCGGTCGCCGTCCTGATCGGCTCGTGCGCGAAGACCGAGCCCGGCCCCGACGGCGATCCCGAAGCACATCGGGATCGGGGGGACAAGGGCGTGCGGGTGGTGTTTATCGCCGCCGACCCCAGCCATGGACAGGGCCATCACGATTGGGACCAGGATGCGCGGTTTGTCCGGCACTGCCTGCTCGCCGCCGCCAACATTCAGCCGCCGACGGTCGATATCTACGACCACGGCTGGCCGCCGAAGGATGCCGACCTCGACGGGGCCGACGCCATCGTGTTCTTCACCGACGGCCGCGATATGCACACCCTCAAGGACCCGGCAAGGCTGGCGAAGATCGACGAACTGGCGGGCAAGGGCGTCGGCCTGGCCTTTCTGCATTACTCCATCGACCCGCCCGATGGAGCCCAAGGCAAGTTCCTCAAGTGGATCGGCGGCTGTTACAAGGTGGGCCAGTCACAGAATCCGATCAACACGGCGACGGTCTCCATCGTCAAGAACGGCCATCCTATATCCAACGGCTGCGGCGGATACCGCGTGGAGGATGAGTGGTACTTCGACCTGGGCTTTCGGCCCGATGACCCGGCCGTGGTCCCGATTGCGACCGGAGGGCTGCCGCCCAGAGAGCCCACCGACCAGGTCCTGGCCTGGGCCTATGAGCGCGGCGACGGCGGCCGCGGCTTCGGCTTCAGCGGCGGACACTACCATCAGAACTGGCGCATCGAGCCGTTTCGCAAGTTGATCCTCAACGCCATTGTCTGGACGGCCGGGATGGACGTTCCCGCCAAGGGCGTGGATACGACGCAGACGTGGAGATTCGTGAGCATCCCCGGATTCCCCGGCGCGGACCTGGAGTACCCCCAGCCGGGATGGGAAGATACGCTGGGTTACGTGCTCGATGCGATCAAGGCCGAGCGGCCCGAGTTCGTCCTTGTGGCCGGCAACCTCGTGACGGGGCAATGGCCCGACAAAGAGACCATCCAGACCTCCGCGGAGAAATACTACACCGCCTGGAAGCAGCGTATGGAGGCCCACGGGCTCACATATTACACTGCCATCGGCGATCACGAGATCGGCGGCCGTCCGTGGCCGCCGGAGAAGGCGGCCTTGGTCTCGTTCATGAAGCGACAGTATCTCAGGCACCTGGCCATGCCACTCAATGGGCCGCTGCGCCTGCGGGGGACGGCGTTCTCATTCCTTCACGAGAACACGCTGTTCATGGCGGTCGATGTCTTTGAGAGCGGCGAGGGTCCGCAGGGCGGGATTGTCTGCCGTGTGTCGGGCGAGCAACTTGAATGGGTCGAGCAGACCATTGCGGCCAATCCCGGCGTCGAGCACATCGTCGTAATGGGCCATGCCCCGGTGCTCGGTCCGCCGCCGACCGAAGCCGGCGATGCCCTGGGGCTCGAAGGTGGCGTCGAGTCGCCGTTGTGGCAGGCGATGAAAAGACACGGGGTGGATCTGTACCTTTGCGGCCAGGCCGACGGGGCAACATGCACTCAGGACAGTGCCGTCATGCAGGTCGCGCACGGCGGCCCGCTCGGCCGGCATCCCCGGGTTAATTACCTCGTGGCGACTGTTACGGGCGGCCGCATCACGCTGGAGGCCAGGGAGGTTGAGGTCATCCACGAGGGCGGCACGCTCCCACAGACCGGCGACAACGGCCCAAGTGCCATCGTCCGCATAGCCGACGAGCCAAAGGGCTTCTCGACTATCGGCGCCGCCACGCTCGCAAGCACCGAGGGCGGCGACCGCATCGAGACGACCGGCTGCTTTGCCCCGACTGCTCAGCCGTAGGGTCCTCCGCCCGAAGCCGAGTGATTGCGGATCGCGGATCCTGCGATCTGTCCTTTTGCCCGGAAACCGACTGCCCAGGACCTGAGAATATACGAAAACGACCGGTTTTTTTCTTGACAGCGCATGGAAGACGCGGTACCCTTCAGAACAAACTCAAGGGGTGTATCCATGCATATCGGCCCCCGGAGGTCGTTCACGGGGGCCTGGGCAGGAAAGGAGCGAAATCATGTCACGAAGAATCTTCCTCAAGGTATTTGGGCTGATCACGCTGGTTATCGGCCTGCTCCTGCTGAGCGTCTCGTCGTACGCGGGCAACGGCGTCGGGATCGAGCGGGCGAAAGAGGTCCAGCAGCGAAACACCGAGCGGCTCATGGCCATCCAGGGCGTCGTGGGCACGGCGGTGGCCGAAACGGACACGGGCGGTGCGGCCGTGGCCGTGTTTCTCGAACGCCCCGGCGTCGGCCCGATACCGAGGACGCTCGAAGGAGTGCCTGTGCGCCCCGTCGTCACCGGAAAGTTCTACGCACTGGCCAAACCCGCCGCCAAGCCCGGCAAGCCGCCGGTGGAGATCATAGACCCCACGGCGAGATTTGACCGCCCTGTCCCCATCGGTGTGTCCACCGGCCATCCGGCGATCACGGCCGGGACTATCGGGTGCCGCGTTACTGACGGAACGAATGTCTACGCCCTCAGCAACAATCACGTCTACGCGAATGAGAACAGGGCGAACATCGACGATGCCGTAATCCAGCCGGGAGCCTACGATCGCGGTGCCTCCCCCGCCGACGACATCGGCGCGCTCCATGACTACCAGAAAATTATCTTTGGCGGTGGTGACAATGTAATCGATGCGGCAATTGCTTTGTCCGACGCGGGCCGCCTCGGCAATGCAACACCCTCGAACGGCTATGGAGCCCCCAAGTCAACCACGGCGGCGGCGGCGATCAGGATGCCTGTGATGAAGTACGGCAGGACAACCGGCCAGACGACCGGCAAGGTCTATGCCATCAATGCCACCGTTAACGTCGGATACGACACCGGAGTCGCCCGCTTCGTAGGACAGATCGTCATTACCCCAGGGACGTTCAGCGCCGGCGGCGACTCAGGTTCGCTCATTGTGGTCAACAATAAAAAGAGCGTCGACCACTTGAAACCTGTCGGTCTGTTGTTCGCGGGAAGCAGTTCGTATACCATCGCCAACCCGATTGACGCGGTTCTCAACCGATTCGGCGTTAGCGTTGACGGTCAGTAGCAGTCTGTGAGGCGAGCCTTATGGCCTGACCCGGTGGCGGCAGATGCACCGGGTCAGGCCCTCTCATATCCGGACGGCCAGGTGCAAGGATAATCATGTCCGATAAGACAATCGAACAGGTCCTGGGCGAAAAGGCCCCCGGTTGGATGGAGGTTCCCGGCGTCGTGGCCGTGGCCCAGGGCCTCTACAAGGGCCGCCCCTGCATACTCGTCCTGACCGACGCCGAGCCCTCGAGTATCAAGAACATTCTCGGCGAATGCGTGGAGGGTTTCCCCGTTGTTGTGCGTCGTAGCGGTCCGATGAAAGCCCGCCGGGGATAGGGTGGCCGGCGCACGCCACCGGTTTTCTTGCCCTTTTCGGCCGCGAAAACGCTTGCGGAGGCTGTCCGCGGCCGCTATTCTGTAGTGCTTATTTGTGTCCGCTGGACCCCTACAGACAATCAAGGACCATTGAGGACTGTGTAATGACCGCATCCGTTAAGAACCCGGGTCTATCCGAACTGGACGAACTCTGCGTTCAGACAATTCGATTTCTCGCCGCTGACGGCGTTCAGAAGGCCAAGTCCGGCCATCCGGGCATGCCGATGGGCATGGCTCCGGCGGCGTACGTGCTGTGGACGGGCCACATGCGATACAACCCCGCCAATCCCCGGTGGATCAATAGGGATCGCTTCATCCTCTCGGCCGGGCATGGCGGCATGTTACTGTACTCCCTGCTGCACCTGACCGGCTTCGACATGACCCTCGACGACCTCAAGAACTTCCGTCAGTGGGGTTCCAGGACCCCGGGCCACCCGGAATACGAGCCGGACCGCGGCATCGAGGTAACCACCGGCCCGCTGGGGCAGGGCATCTCCAGCGCCGTCGGCATGGCCATCGCCCGCAAGCACCTGGCTGCGTACTTCAACAAGCCCGACATGCCGCTGATCGACTACCGAATCTACGTCGTCGCCGGCGACGGCGACCTGCAGGAAGGCGTTTCGTCCGAGGCCTGCTCGCTGGCCGGGCACCTGGGGCTGGACGACCTGATCGTCATCTATGACGACAATCATATCAGTATTGATGGAGCCACCGACCTGTCGTTCACCGAGGACCGGGCCAGGCGGTTCGAGGCCTACGGCTGGCATGTCCAGGTCGTCGGCGGCGACGGCAACGACATGGCGTCCTTCGAGAAGGCGCTGGAAAAAGCCAAAAAGGCGCAGGGCCGTCCCTCGATTATCAACCTGCGGACCCATATCGCCTTCGGCAGCCCCACCATGCAGGATACATCCGAGGCGCACGGGGCGCCTCTGGGCGATGAGGAGATCGCCCGGATGAAAGAGCGATTCGGCTGGGACCCCGCCAAGACCTTCCACATCCCCCCGCAAGTCTCCGAGCACATGGCCCAGATGCGCCGCAAAGGCGAGAAGGCCGAGGCCGCCTGGCGCAAAATGTTCGACGATTACGCCGCCCGCTACGGCGACTTGGCGAAGGAATTCACCGACGCCCTCGCCGGCAGTCTGCCGGTTGATATTGACGCCCTGCTGCCGAAGTTTGAAGCCGGGACCACGCTGGCCACGCGGCAGGCCTCCGGCAAGGTGCTGGCGGCCCTGATGCCCAGGATGCCCCACGTCCTCGGCGGCTCGGCGGACCTGACGCCCTCCAACAACACGAACTGGCCGCAGGCCAAGGACTTCCAGAAGGACGCCCCCGACGGGCGGTATCTGCGTTTCGGCGTCCGCGAGCACGCGATGGGGGCGATCCTTAATGGCATCAGCGTCAGCGGGATCACGCGGGCCTACGGCGGCACGTTCCTGGTCTTCTCCGACTACATGCGCGGGGCCGTGCGCGTGGCGGCGCTGTCGAGGTATCCGTCGATCTTCGTGTTCACGCACGACAGCATCGGATTGGGCGAGGATGGCCCGACGCACCAGCCGGTGGAGCACTTCCCGGCGCTGCGGGCGATTCCGAATCTCACGCTCATCCGCCCGGCCGACGCCAACGAAACCGCCCATGCCTGGAAATACACGCTCGAGCACCGCGATGGGCCGGTTGCCCTGCTGCTGACGCGCCAGGGTCTGCCCGTTATCGACCGGACCAAGTACGCCTGCGCGAGTAACCTGGTCAAGGGTGCCTACGTGCTCAAGGCCGTCAACAAGCCGGACTGCCTGTTACTGGCCAGCGGCTCGGAGGTCTGCCTGGCCCTGGCGGCCGCTGAGACCCTCGAAGCCGAGGGCATCGCCGCGCAGGTGGTTTCCATGCCGTCCTGGGAACTCTTCGAGAAGCAGAGCCAGTCCTACAAGGATTCGGTCCTCCCGCCGTCGGTCAGGGCCCGCGTGGGCATCGAGGCGGCCGTTGAGCAGGGCTGGAGCAGGCATCTCGGTGAGAAGGGTGCGTTCATCGGTATGACCGGTTTCGGAGCCTCCGGGCCTTACAAGGTCTGCTACGAGAACTTCGGTATCACCCCAAGGGCGGCGGTTGCGGCCGCGAAGAAGCTGCTCGGCAAATAACGAAGCAGAATGACTCAGAAATCTCAAAGGCGGGTCCATCAAACGGCCCGCCTTTGTTCTTGGGCCTATAGATGGGTCGGAGCGTTCGAGGTCAGCTATACCAGGGTCGGGTCCTGTTCTTGAGGCCGGCGAGGACTTCGTTCACGATCTTGACGTCTTCGGCGATTTCGAAATCGAACATTCCGGCGAGGGTGTGATCGGCGCCCTTTTCGAAGACGTATGTGAAAGCGTCTCTCGGTGGGATGGTGCCGGCGGCCATGACTTTGAATGCGATCCAGGGTTTCTCGACCTTGCTCATGACCTCGATGGTTTCATTGGGGTCTTTGCACCAGTAACCGGGGATTTCGCTGTAAGCCCCGGTCAGTTCATCGGGTTTGGGGGCTGTGGGGTAGTTGTGATGGTGGAAGGTCTTGATGTAGAAATCGCTGGAAATCCCGTGTTTCTCGCATTCGACGACGACGCGAAGATCGTGTGCCCCGATGCCGGAAGGAACGCCGCAGTCCCTGGCGATTTCGACGGCCTGGCGGACGAGGTCCATCCGGCCCTGAGCGACGAGTTGATCGGAACGGACGCCCCAGAGATAGATGGCGTCAATGCCGTTGTCCACCAGGCTCTTGACCTGCTCGGAGTACTCCTTCATGTCGGCAGCGATGGTAGCGGTGGGGCAGACAATGTACTGCATCTTGCCCTGGTGGTGGCGATATTTCAGGAGCATGGGGATAATGCCGGGCGGGTTGTGGATGACCAGTGCGTTGACGCCGTGTGCTTCGGCCAGGGCCATGGTCTCGAAGATCTTTTCCTCGGTGTTGTAGTTGGCGGTGAGACGATACACGTATTGGAGGTCCCGGCTGTGCGTGTAGTGGGTCAGGAGGTTGCCGCCGAGGAGCATGCGGCTGATTTTGAGATCGCCGATCTTGCCCTGCGGGACGGTCGCCTTGGAGTTGACGTTGACGGTGATCTTGCCGGCGTCGGGTTGGGCGGCGTCGGCGCCGTTAATCATTGCAGCGCCGCCGGCCGAGGCGAGAATTGACTTCTTTACGAAACCGCGACGATCCATGTTGGGCGACATGTTCTTCTCCTGCTGAGATTCGGGCTCATTTGTATTGCTGCCTGAACGCCGTACAGACGTCGCTCCATGATACCACAATCCCGCCGGGATTGACCACCTGGATTCTTGTGATGTTTCGGAACATTGGCGCCTGAGATGCATTACGTTCGCCTGCAAGCGGCGATCAGGGTATACTGACCGCTGGATATATCGTGTCTATGGATTTTGGACGCGACAAGACGGTCAGCAAGGTCATCTCTCGACTGGCGGCCGGACAGGGGCCGGTGAAAGTCGAAGGGACGTGGGGGTCCTTTGCGCGCTTGCTCAGCGCTTACGTCGGCCGGACGCTGGGTCGCCCGATCCTGCACATCTGCCCGCACATCGACGACGCCGATAAGGCCGCCGACGATCTGCACACCTTCAGCGGACGGCGGATCGACACCCTGCCGGCCTGGGAGGGCATGGAAGATATCGCCGACGCCACCGATGAAATCCGCGCCGAGCGGCTTCGCATCGTCTGCGCCGCCGGCACGCCCGATTCACCGCGAACCGGCGTCCGTGTCAAAGGTGTCCTGCCTGCGGATCGCGGGCAAGACGCCCGCGACACGTCTCGCTGGGCCCACAGGTCACGTGACGGTGAGCGCCCACCCATCATCACCGCCTCGGTGCAGGCACTCTGTCAGCCGGTGCCGGCGCCGGCGGCCATTGCGGCCGGTTTGCTGGAACTGACGGTCGGCGCCGAGCGCAGCCCGCAGTCGCTGGCTGCCTGGCTTGTCGACAACGGCTTTGAGCGGGTCGAGGGCATCGATCTGCCCGGCCAGTTCGCCCAGCGCGGCGGTATCATTGACATCTACGCACCGCTCGTGCGGCATTGGGACGTCGAGAGCCAGGCGGGGTCCGGTGCATTTTCCCTGGGACCCACAAAAGGACCTGGATGCATCAACGGCCAGGAAAATGTACCGGACCCCTTTAATTCCGCCGCGGCCGTTCGTGTGGAGTTCTTCGGCGATACGGTTGAGAGCATCCGCAGCATCAACCTCGACACCCAGCGTTCGACGGCACATCTGCGGGGCGTTACCCTGGCTTCGGCGGTCTGCGGGGCCGCGACCGGTCAGAAAGAACTGTTCCTCAACACGTTACCGCGCCAGACCATCATCGTGCTGGATGAGCCGGCCTCCATCGAGGAGGTCGCCAACCTGTTTCTGGCGCGCGTCGACGAGCCCGCCGGTCTCTACACATGGCGGGATATCCATCAGGCGATGCAGCGTTTCGACCGGCTGCACCTGTGCCGCTTTGCCACGGATGATCCGGCCGACTGGCTCAAGGCGGCCGTTCGCAGCGTCGAGCAGTTCCAGCACCAGGCGACCACCGCCTGGACGGGGCACAAGGCGGCCCTGGACGACCTCGTCGCCGAGGCCCGGCGGCGCAAACGGGTGTATCTGTACTGCGAGAGCCCCGCCGAGGTGGCGCGCGTCGGCGAGATCATCCGGGAGATCGATACGGGTATTCCTCCCGGCTTCGAGTTGCCCGTCGGCTATGTCAGCCAGGGCTTCCAGATCGACTCGCTCAAGACCATCGTCATCAGCCACCATGAGCTATTTGGCCAGTTTACGGTCCGCCGCCGCCAGGGCCCGATCCGCGCCGGCTCGCCCATCGACAGCCTCTCGGATCTCCAAGTCGGCGACTACGTAGTCCATGCCTCTTACGGCATCGGCAAGTTCCTGGGCATAGAGACCATTGCCGAGCATGGCGGCAAGGGCGAGTATCTGACGATTGAATACGCCGACCGCGTCAGGATTCAGGTCTCGGTCCGCAACATTCACCTGGTGCAGAAGTACATCGGCACCAGCCCCCGGCGGCCGAACCTCAGCCGCGTCGGCTCGAAGAAGTGGCAGAAGCAGAAGGACAAGGTCGCCGCCTCGGTGGCGGACCTGGCGGCCGGGTTGTTGGATATCCAGGCCAAACGCCAGGCCCTGGGAGGCATCGCCTACGGGCCGGACTCCAACTGGCAGCGGGAGTTCGAGGAGTCCTTCGCTTATCAGGAGACACCCGACCAGACCACCGCCATGACCCAGATCAAGGCGGACATGCAGCAGCCCATTGCCATGGACCGGCTGCTTTGCGGCGACGTCGGCTACGGCAAGACGGAACTGGCGATGCGGGCGGCCTTCAAGACGGTCGAGAGCGGAAGACAGGTCGCGCTGCTCGTGCCGACGACGGTCCTGTGTATCCAGCACGGACGGACGTTCGCCGAGCGGTTCACGGATTTTCCGGTGTGTATCGAGGTCCTCAATCGCTTTCGAACGGCGTCCGAGGCGGCGGATGTCGTGGCCCGCGCGAGGGACGGCCGGGTCGATATCCTGATTGGAACGCACCGCCTGCTGAGCAGGGACGTCGCGTTCAAGGACCTCGGACTGCTCATCATCGACGAGGAGCAGCGGTTCGGCGTGCGGCACAAGGAGCAGCTCAAGGCCCTGCGGGTCAACGTGGACATCCTGACCATGACGGCCACGCCCATCCCGCGGACGCTCCACATGGCGATGCTGGGCATCCGGGACATTTCGTCGCTGGCGACGCCGCCGTTGGACCGCCGCAGCATTGTCACCAGCGTCGCGGCCGCCTCGGACGCCCTCATCCGCAAGGCGGTGCTGCGCGAACTCAATCGCCAGGGACAGGTGTTTTTCCTGCACAATCGGGTCAAGACCATTGAGAAGCGGGCGTGGCAGCTCCAAAAACTCATCCCCGAGGCCCGGATGCAGATCGCCCACGGCCAGATGTCCAAGAGCCGGCTGGAGAAGGCGATGATCGACTTTGTGACGGCGCGGGTGGACGTCCTCGTGTGTACGACCATCATCGAATCGGGGCTGGATATTCCCAACGCCAACACCATTATCATTGACGACGCCGACCGTTTCGGGCTGGCGGAACTGCACCAGCTCCGCGGGCGCGTGGGCCGCTACAAACACCGGGCCTACGCCTACATGCTCATGCCGGGCAACCGGCCCATCACCCCCATCGCCGCCAAACGCCTCAAGGCAATCGAGGAATACTCGCACCTGGGAGCGGGCTTTCGCATCGCCCTGCGGGACCTGGAAATCCGCGGCGCCGGCAACATCCTCGGGCCGGAACAGTCCGGCCATATCCAGACCGTCGGCTACCAGATGTACTGCGAACTGTTGGCCAACGCCGTGCGAAGACTCAAGGGCGAGCCGGTGGAGGAGACCCCCCGCGTCAATATCGACCTGGGCTTCGCCGCCTATATCCCCCGGGACTACATCCCCATCGACCGCCGGCGGCTCGATGTATACCGTAAGATCGCCGTCGCCCGCGGCGAGGACGACCTGCGGCAGATCAGCGGCGAACTGACGGACGTCTACGGGCCGATACCGCAGGAGGTGCAATGGCTGTGTGATATGGCCCTGGTTCGCATCCGGGCGGCCCGGCGGCAGGTAAAAAGCATTGTGGCCTCCGGCCGCGACCTGATATTCTCTTTCTCCGACGGCGCCCAACCTCAGGGCGGTCTCTTTGCATCGGTCAAGGGCCGGCTGCGTATGCCGCAACCCGACAAGGCGTATCTGACGCTTGACGAAAGCTATTTCGAACCGGCGACTCTCGTGAGCGTGCTTCGAAAGATATTCAGGGAGGACTGACAATGAAACCAGGAGCGAAACACATGTTTGCGTCGCCAGTTGTGTGTCTGACCGTCTGTCTGGCCGCTACCGCGGTGAACACGGCGCATGTCGCTGCCGGGGACCTGTCTGAAGCCATAACGACACCGGCCGAGGTCCTTACGCCGCCGAATGCCCGCAAGCCCGCCAATGAGCGGGAACTGAGGTACTGGCTGACGAATATGGTGGCGTATCACAACTTCACCATCACCGAGGTTCGCCTGGCTACGGGGCTGGGGGAGGCGGACATCGAGGAGGCGCTGGAGCGATTCGATATCCGGCCGGGGGCCCGGCCGACAAGACCGCCGGATGCCCCGCTGACCGTCCTGCCGTACCCCGGCGGGCGGCATCCGCGGATTGGCTTTCTGGAAGGGGCGATTGACCCGCAACGCGAGACCAAGTTCAGCGTCTTTGCGCCGTGGGACCCCAACGCATACGTGGTCGTGGATGTGCCGGAGGCGATTTGGTCGAACCTCGGGCTGACGTACCTGGCGCACACACACATCGACACGATCTGGACGCAGCGGGAAATCACCTTACCGAGACTCGAATGGAGGCGCGGCCGCGGCGGTCGATTGGATATCACCCGGACGCTGCCCAACGGCTTCGGGTTCTCCGTGCGCGTCGTGCCCACGAAGAACGCCGTACTGATCGAACTGACCCTGACCAATGGCACGGATCACAATCTGTCGGATCTGCGGGTCCAGAACTGTGTTATGACGAAGATGGCGCCGGGCTTTGAGGCCCGCACGAATGACAACAAGGTCCTGACCCGTCCCTATGCCGCCTGTCGCGATGTCTCGGGCAAGCGGTGGATTATCACGGCATGGACGCATTGCGAGCGGCCGTGGGCCAATCCCGATGTCCCATGCTTCCACAGCGATCCCCGCAGCCCCGACCTCGAACCGGGACAATCATTCACGCTTCGCGGCGGTCTGTGGTTCTACGAAGGAACGGACATCGACGCCGAGTTCAAACGCATCGAAGCGACGCACTGGGCCGACACACCCCTGCCGCCGGCGGACGCACGCTGACACAATCGCAATAGGAGCAAAGACTATGAGACCACTGACCACCATTGTTCTGACATGTCTGCTGAGCTTCTCGGCTCTGGCCGGCTCGGAGCAGCCGCCGACTCTACGGATCGGCGCCGCGGCGCCGGATTTCCAACTGCCGGGGGTTGACGGCAAGATTCACAAATTGACCGACTATGAGCAGGCACATGTCCTGGTCGTCATCTTCACCTGCAACCACTGTCCGACGGCGCAGGCCTACGAGGCCCGGATCAAGCAACTGGTCGAGGATTACAGAGGCAAGTCCGTCGCCGTGGTCGCCATCAGCCCGAACGACCCATTGGCGGTGCGGCTGGACGAACTCGGCTACACGGACCTCAACGATGCCCTGGAGGATATGAAGATACGGGCTCGGGGTGCGGCCTTCAACTTCCCCTACCTTTACGATGGGGATACGCAAGCGGTCTCCAAGGCCTACGGGGCCGTTGCGACGCCCCATGTGTTCGTCTTCGACGGCGAGCGGACCCTGCGCTACCAGGGGCGATTCGACGACTCCGAGAAGCCCAACAACATCAAACAGCACGACACACGCAACGCGATTGAGGCGCTGCTGGCCGGCCGTGAGGTCGCGGTGCAGAACACCCGGCCCTTCGGCTGCTCGGTCAAGTGGGCCTCCAAACGTGCATCGGCCGTCGAGAGTCTCGCCGGCTGGGACCGCGAGCCGGTGAAGCTGACGCCGACCACCGAATCTCAACTGGCCGAACTGGCGGGCAACGACTCCGACAAGCTGCGGTTGATCAGTATCTGGGCCACCTGGTCCGGCCCGTCGGTCGCCAATCTCGGCGAACTGGTGACCATCAACCGGATGTACCGCAAACGCGATTTTGAGCTAATCAGCGTCTGCGTGGACCGCGCGGCCCGCATGGATCAGGCCCTTGCCGCGCTGACGAAGGCCCACGCCTCCTATACCAATTACCTGTGCGACGGCGACCTGCACGGGGTCATGCAGGCGGTGGACCCCCGGTTGGCCGGCGGGGTGCCGTATACCCTGCTGGTCAAGCCGGGCGGGCAGGTCATCTACCGCAAGGTCGGCCCCATCGAGCCGCTCGAACTCACCAGGGCCGTTGTTGAGTACGTGGGCCGCGTCTACCCCTGACGGCCGGCAAATGCGGGTTGTGTTTCAGCGGCGGCGAGCTTACACTGAGTCTCTGTCTCTGCCGGAGGCTGCTGCCTTCAGATCGTAGGCAGGCCACCCGCAGCACGTTCGCAGCAATGCACAACGATGAGTGAAAGCAAACCAACCCGACAGCAGGCCCTGGACCTGCTCAGGCGGTACAACCAGAGCGAAAGCCTGCTCAAGCACGCCTACGCCGTTGAGGCCGTCATGCGGCACTTTGCGCGAAAACGGGGCCAGGACGAAGAACAGTGGGGCATTATAGGACTGATTCACGACCTCGACTACGAGCAGTTCCCCCAGCAACACTGTGCCAAGACGCAGGAAATCCTGACGGCCGAGGGCTGGCCGGAAGAATACATCAGGGCGGTCGTCTCGCACGGATGGGGCATCTGCACCGATGTTGAGCCGGTAAGCGATCTGGAGAAGACGCTCTATGCGGCCGACGAGCTGGTGGGGTTGGTCGCAGCGACGGCGTTAGTGCGGCCGAGCCGAAGTGTCCTGGATATGACCGCCAAGTCCGTCAGGAAGAAATGGAAGGACAAGGCCTTCGCCGCCGGCGCCAACCGCGACGTTATCGCCAGGGGCGCCGAGATGCTGGGCATGGACCTCAACGACCTTATCACCGAGACGATCCTGGGGATGCGTGGCGCCGCCGAGGCCATCGGCCTGGCGGGTGATCCCGGCGCGGCGGATTCGTCCGGCGGACCCTAACGCAAGGAAACGAACTTGAGAAGACACCCGATGCACTGCGAAGTGTGGATGGTCCATGTGGCGGCGACGGCCGTTATCGCCCTGATGGCGCTGGCCGGCTGTGACAGCGAGAAGTCCACCCGGCTGACTCAGAAGGACTTCGAGAAGATCGCCATCACTCAGCAGAAGATTGACCTCATCGACGCGGCCGGCGGCATGGCGATGGTGATCGGGGGCGAGACCATCACCAGTGATGAGATCATCAGATGGCCCGTCGAATACGGCCAAGCGTCCGTTTCGGCCCTGACCCAACTCAAACCCCTGGCCCAGGGCGCCAATCTGGAGCAGTTCAAGGCCCGCGCCCGGCCCGACTTGGAGCATCACCTCGTGACCCGCATCACCGATGTCCTCATCTACCAACTGGCCAGGGACAAGCGGGGCGAAGCTATCGATGAGGCCCTCGACAAGGCGGCCGAGTCGGAGCTTCGCAATTTCGTCGTCAGTTTCGGCGGCGACGACGCCAAGGCGGACGAGGCGCTGCGGGAGATGGGCATCGACCGCAAGCGGTTCAAGGAACTACGCAAGCGGGCCCTGTTGGTCAACGAGTATGTCGGATCGCAAATGCCCACCGACCAGCCCGTCACCTATCGCCAGATGCTCGCCAAGTACGAGCAGGTCAAGGACACGCACTTCGGCGTCAATCCGATTCTGGAGTTCAGCCTGATTGACATCCAGCCCGGCAAACTGAAGATCGAAGACCCCAACGCGGACCGCCTGGCCGAAGCCAAGAGCCTCGCCGACCGTCTGCTGCGGAGGCTGGAGGCGGGCGAGGACTTCGCCGAACTGGCCCGCGAGCACTCCCACGATGCGATGGCGGTCTTCGGCGGCAAGTGGCGGTCCCTGTCGCCGGAGTCGCTTGTGGCGCCCTACGATATTCTTGTGGAGGCGGCCCGAACCGTCGAACCCGGCGAGGTCGTCGGGCCCGTCGAGACGCTTGGGCATTTCTTCATCATGAAACTGCACAACCGGCAGACCGGCGGCGCCAAGCCGTTCGTCGACGTCCAGGACATCGTCAAGAACATGATCTTCGCCGAGCGGCAGCGACAGGTGCTGGAACGGCTCCACGAGCAACTGAATGAACAGGCGCAGAAGGGCGTCCGCGACGACTTCGTCAACTTCTGCCTCGACAGGATTCACGAGATCAGCAACCGGCCCGAAGAGGCGGTGCTCAAGAAGGAGCCGGCCGCGGGCGCCGCCAAACCATGACTCTGATCGCGCACGGCATAGACCTGGTGGATTTCCCCCGGATCGAGCAGATGGTCCAGCGGCACGGAGACCGCTTCCTGGACCGGGTCTTTACCCCCGCCGAGCAGCGGTATGCCGAGGCCAGCAGGAACGCCTACGAGAAGCTGGCCGGGCGGTTCGCCGCCAAGGAGGCCATCCTCAAGCTCGTGGGCACGGGCTGGCGCGGCAGAATTGCCTGGACTGACATTGAGGTCGTCAATAACCCCGCCGGCCAGCCGATAGTGAACCTCTCCGGCGAGGTCCGCAAGATTGCTGAATCCCTGGGCATTACGCAAATCTCAGTCAGTATCACACACACCGCCCAATTCGCCATCGCCTCCGCCGTTGCCCTGGCGCAATAATTCTAGACGAAAAAGGCCGCATCGGTGTATCTTCAGTAGAGAACCGGTTCTCAGGTTGTCTTGCAGGGCGTCGATGGTAGAAGACAGGCTCTTACTCCGGCGGTTCAAGAGGGGCGATGGGGATGCCCTGCGCCGGATCTATGAGAAGTACAGAACGGATCTCCTGCGGCTGGCGATCAGCCTGACGGGCGACTCGGACACCGCCGAAGACATCGTCCAGGATGTCTTTGCGGCGTTCGCACAGGCAGGCGGCAGACTCCGAGTCGACGGCAACCTCAAAGGCTACCTGGCGATCAGCGTTCTAAACCGCACGCGCAACATGGTAAGGGCGACGCGGCCGACGCACCGGGTGAGTCTGGAGGCTGTCGAGCCGCCTATCGCCAGTGCACAGACACCTGACCAGTGGGTCGCATGCAGCGAACAGTTGCACCGTGTCGTCGAGGCGATGGGCCGCCTGCCCGTCGAACAACGTGAGGTCATTGTTTTGCACATATACGGAAAGATGCGATTCAGGGCCATCGCGGAATCAGCGGGTGCTTCCGTGAACACGGTTCTGAGTCGATACCGCTATGGAATGGATCGACTGCGGTCGATGCTGGACGTCAGGTTGGAAGCATGAGGCAAACCAAAGACATAGAAGACTGGCTCAGGAGCGCCGAGATCACGATTGACCGGCAGGCGGATGCTCGGGTCTTCGCGCGCATTCGGCAGGCACACAGCACGTCGGTGGAGCCTTACGGTGGCGGTCGGTTCCGGGATGCCGTCGTGGGCCGGGCGGGCCGACGCTGGGCGGTTGCCGCGGCTTTGGTTCTGGTCGGCGGCGCGGCGGTTTATGTGTCGGTCCGTCATGGGGCCGGACAGGAAGATGTCCGTGAGTCGGCCGCAACAACGAGCCCCGATACCGTTGCCGTCGCCCCTGTGCTGTCCGACCCCCGGCCGGGCGAAGTCCGCCTCGTGAACGACCTCGATGGTGTGCAAAGGAACGGCCGTATCCTGGAAAACGGTCTGGTTGAGGTGGGTTCCGAGCGGGGACTGATGTGGCCCTATCGCGGCGGAACGCGGCTCGAATTCCGGCGGGAAGGCCCGCTCGTGCTGCTGCGGGTCGATGATGGCTCGCAGGTCGTGGCGGGGCTGATGATAGAGGCATCGGTGCCGCCGGCGGAACTGGATGCGGCGGCGAGGGACGCGCTGGACGACAACCTGGCGTTATGGTGTTTCGGGCGGCCCCCGGACGGCATCGCGCGATTGGAATGTGCCGACAGAATCACCTTCTTCCAGCAGGCCGGACCGGTCGAACCGGATGATCTGACCGTCCCGGCCGGCTTGGTGAGCCTGGAGGCGGTCTATGTCGGCAGCGTCAGGCCCGATGGCGCAGCGGTAACAGATCTGGCTGTACTGTCGCGTCTGGACCGGCTCAAAAGCCTGACACTGCACAATTGCGGCACCCTATCGGACCTTGCGCCCCTGCGGACACTGAGGCAGCTTGAGTTTCTCGACTTGACTAACTGCACCGGCGTCCGGAACATCGAACCTCTGGGCGAACTGGCAAGTCTCAGGAAGCTCAATCTCGGCGGATGTACGCGCGTTTCGGATTTGACGCCGCTGGCGGGCCTCGGACGGCTCAAGACGTTGTACATCCGGGACTGTCCGGGCGTCAGCAATATCCAGCCGGTCAGGAGTCTGCTCGGCAGTGGAACCGCGCTGTATGCGTCCGCCGACCTGGAGGCGCAGGCCTCGGATATCCGCCGCGAAATACTCACCGAGTATGCCATGGCGGCATCCGCCATTGTCCGGGCCGAGGTCTCCGTCTCCGATCAGATCCTGGTATTCCCCGACAAGACCGTCCGGGTGACCAAGGTCATGTATGGCGACGTCGCCGCCGGCGTCGTGGGAAGCAGTTTCTCCATCAGTGTCAGCATGGGCGGGGTGGACCTCCCGCCGCCACCGGCCGAAGACACGATACTGTTTCTGGCCGCACGTCCCCAGGGCGGGCAGTACTCCGTGATTCACCGGGTTTCGGGCGAGCCGCCCATTCTCCAGGAGTGTGAGCAGATCGTCCAGGAGGCACTGAAAGGGCGTCGTCCAGAACCGATCCGAGTGCAGTAACGCCGGACCGGATACCAACGTATTGAATTCCTCAGTCCATAGAGGCATCGAGCACAAGGAGATAAGCCATGACAACACGCAGAGTCCTTCTTACGGCACTGATTTGCCTGTCGGCGGCAGCGGCGGCAGGCTCATCGACGGCGCAGGCCCGTCGGCAAGGCGTCCGAAGCACACGGCAGGCACAGGGGGCGCCTGGCGGCTTCAACCCCCAGGAGTATGAGAGACGCATGCAGGCCGAGGCCGCCGAACGCAGTCGCCGCTGGGCAGCCGAAGCCGAGCAGAGAAGGGCCCAGATGATGCAGGGCGTCCGTCAGAGCAGCAGGGACCTTGAGCAGCAGCGCAACGAGGCCCTCAAGCGGGCCATCGGCGCCACCGACCAGCAATGGGCCGTGATATTCCCCAAGCTGGACAGAGTCCGCACCCTCGTGAAGGATGCTCGATCCGGAATACTCACCGTCACCTATTCATCGGGCACCTCTTCCGGTGGCAATGCGAGCGCATCCGGGCCGACGCCAGGGGCAAATCAGGGCGGCGGGGGCACCGCTGGCGGCACGGCCAACGCCGAGGGCGGCGCCACCGCGGGCACGACGGGAGGCGGCAACTGGAATCCGTTGTCAAGCACCGAGGACAAACAGACCAACACGCGCACCCAATCCGGCTGGAAATGGGCCAGGCCATCCGACAGCAAGGGGCGCGACCGGCTGACGCCCACGGAGAAAGCTGCCGAAGACCTGCTCGACAGTCTGGAGGCCGGAGGGAGTACGAAGGAAGCGATTGCCGAGAAGGTGGCGGTGCTGCGCAAGGCACGAGAGACGGCCGCGAGGGAATTGCCGAAGGCTCAGCAGGAGCTTCGCCAGGTGCTCACATTCGAACAGGAAGCCGCACTGGTGGTTATGGGCTATCTCGACTGAGCGCGGAAACTAAGTTCCTGAGGCTTGAAGTTTTCCAAGGCCACCCGGTTTTCCTCCTCCTCGAGGCATAGATCAATCACTTCCCGGATGTTCTTGAGAGCCTCGTCCATTGTGGTGCCCTGACTGTAGCAGCCTGAGAACACGGGGCACTCCACGACGTAGAAGCCGTCTTCGTCTTTCTCAATAAACACAGGCAGCAAGCGACGTTCTGTCATCTTTTGACTCCCAACACAGCATAGTCAACGTCATTATCGTCGGGCGATGGCCCGTTGTCAATGCAAAAACGCGGTCGTGGTTGATCGGAACGTCCGAGTGTCTATAATCTGATTATGTCGGGTGCAGCCCCCTTAAGCAGCTTCGATTGCATCGTGATAGGCGGCGGCCACGCCGGGGTGGAGGCTGCGCACGCGGCGGCGAGGATGGGAGCGCGGACGGCCCTGCTGACCATCCGGCGGCATGCCATAGCCCGAATGAGCTGCAACCCGGCTATCGGCGGGCTTGCGAAGGGGCAGATCGTCCGTGAAATCGACGCGCTTGGCGGCCTGATGGCTCTGGCCATTGATGCGACGGGAATTCAGTTTCGTCTGCTCAATCGCTCCAAGGGCCCGGCCGTGCGCTCTGGCCGCGCCCAGGCCGACAAGCACCGGTACGAGGCCTTCGTCCGAAACACGCTGGAGGCGACGGCCAACCTCACCGTCATCGAGGCCACCGTCGACGAGGTCCTCACGCAAGACGGGGCAGTCCGCGGCGTAAGATGTGGTGATGGCTCCACTTACAGTGCGCCGACCGTGGTTGTCGCGGCCGGAACGTTCCTGCGGGGCCTGATGCACGTTGGGACCGAACGATCCCCGGGCGGTCGGCTGGCTGAACCCTCGGCCGAAGCCCTGTCGGATAGCCTGCGACGCGCCGGGCTGCAACTGGGGCGTCTCAAGACCGGCACCCCGCCACGCCTCGACGCCGCCACCGTGGATTACGACAAGCTCGAAGTCCAGCCCGGCGACGACAAGCCCATGCCATTCTCATTTCTGACGGCTTCTATCGACCGGCCGCAGATACCCTGCTGGATCACATGGACCAACCCGGCCATCCACGAGCTGATCCGCGGCAGCCTCGACCGCGCCCCCTTGTATAGCGGACAGATCACCTCCACGGGCCCGCGATACTGCCCCAGCGTCGAGACCAAGATCGTGCGATTCGCCGACAAGGACCGCCACCAGGTCTTCCTCGAACCCGAAGACGCCTGTCGGACCACCATCTACTGCAACGGCATCAGCACGTCGCTGCCTCGCGATATCCAGGATCGGATCGTGGCCCTGCTGCCGGGCACCGAGCGGGCCCGCATCGTTCACTACGGATACGCCATCGAGTACGACTATGCCCCGCCGACACAGATTGCCGGCAGTCTGGAGGTCCGGGGTATCTCCGGCCTGTTCCTGGCGGGGCAGATCAATGGAACCAGCGGCTACGAAGAGGCGGCCGGACAGGGCCTGATTGCCGGTATCAATGCTGTCCGCAAGCTCCAGGGGCGAGACCCTCTCGTACTTGGACGCGATCAGGCCTACATCGGCGTGATGATCGATGACCTGCGGACCCGCGGGATCGACGAGCCGTACCGGATGTTCACCTCACGGGCGGAGCATCGACTGGCCCTTCGGTCCGATAACGCGGATCGCAGATTGACGCAAATCGGCAGATCCGTCGGGCTCGTCGACGACCACCGTTGGGCTGTGTATCAGGACAAGCTGCGGGCCATCGAAGAACTCAGCGATTATCTGACCTGCACGCGCGCCCAGGGCCGGTCGCTGTGCGACCTGTTGCGCCGGCCGGGCGCCGATGTCAATGTCTTGCTTGCGGAACACGCCCCGGCGCTGGTCGGCCGCTACGCCGAAGACGTCCTGGAGGCAGTCGCGGTGGATGTGCGGTATGAAGGCTATCTAACCAAGCAGCGGCGACTGCAAGAGCCGATGGCGGGTCTGGATGCCAGGCGGATTCCGTCTTGGGTGGACTACGCGGCCGTGGCGCACCTGCGGGCCGAGGCCCGCGAGAAGCTCGGTGCGTTCCGTCCTGAGACGCTCGGCCAGGCCGCCCGCATCAGCGGCATTACCCCGGCCGACATCACCGTCCTCCAGATACACCTGCGCAAGAGTCAGAAGGGGTCCGGTACATCTTCCGCGGAACCGGCAGGAAGGTCCGGACGGGTCAACAACGCGGAAAATCTACCGGACCCCCTTAATTAGCCCCGAGTCCATCGTCATCACCGTAGGTTCGGCTCCCATGCTGCAATTGTCCGACAACACCCATAATCGCACCCTCGCCCGCCATGAGCCCAAGTTCAAGCTATGGACGCAGGCGGGACTGCTGCTGACGTACAGGTGCAACGCCGCCTGCGAGTTCTGCTACTACCACTGCGACGGCGGCAAATCCGGCCTGATGAGCGTGGAAACCGCGATGGAGGCATGGAAGGGTCTGGTTCGCATCGCCGGAGCGACGGCCAGAATCCACCTGACCGGGGGCGAGCCGTTTCTCTATTACGAACGACTCCTGGAAATCCTGGAAGCAGGCGTCCGCGAGGGATTCGGCGGTGCCGACATGGTCGAGACCAACGGCTTCTGGGCCACCGATGACGCCATCGCCCGCCGGCGGCTGACGACCTTGAAATCCCTTGGCCTGCAGCGCTTCAAGATCAGCGTGGACCCCTTCCACCAGGCGTTCGTTGAGATCGAACCGGTTCGGCGTCTGGCCCGCATCGCCGAGGAGGTCTTCGGGCCGGCCCATGTGCTTGTCCGCTGGCGTCAGTACCTTGACGATCCCGCAGTCGCCCCGCGCTCGATGCGAGATACAGCCTACCTTGAGACGCTGGCCGAGTATCCATGCCGGTTCACCGGTCGAGCGGCCGGCCGGCTGGCTGAACGGGTGCTGGCGAACCCGTCGGAGCGGCTGCCCATCGCCAGGACGATTGACGAACTGCGCAACGACAACTGCCGCGCCGGTTGGCTGGGGGCCCGGCATATACACATCGACCGCTTCGGCAACGTCTTCAGCGGTACGTGCAGCGGCATCGTCATGGCCAATATCAACAAGGCCCCTCTCGACAGGATATGGCGGGACATGGACTTCCGCACCCATCCCGTGCTGAGGGCGTTGTTCGAACAAGGTCCGACCGGCCTGCTCGACAGGGCCATTGCCGCCGGCTACCAACCCCGCCCGCGCTACGTCGACAAATGCCACCTCTGCACCGACATCCGAACCTACCTCCATTCCCGCGGCATCGAGTTGACCACCCTTGGCCCCACCGAATGCTATGCGTGAAGTTGTCGCTCCGGGCAAGACCCGACTAGCATTCCTCCTCGCCAATACCCGCGACCTTCATCAGGTGCCGCTGCAAGCCGGTCTTGAGTGGCCTGTTGGCATGGACAGGCACGGAAATGCGCGCATTGATCCCCGTCTTGGCGTACACGTGGTGGCTTCCATTCACGCGTTTCAACTGCCATCCATGGCGTTCAAGCAACCGGCAGAAGTCCTTGCCGCTGACAGCCTTCAAACCGCGATCTCCATGATTCTATCCCCTTCGGCAACGGCAACATCCTGCACTTCGACCGAGAGGCAGCCTTCGACTGCTTCGTAGATATTGTGCAAGAGTTCATCGAAGGTCTCTCCCTGCGTCGCACAGCCCGGAATAGCCGGGACCTCGGCCCAGAACCCACCTTCTTCGGCCTCATGGATGATGACCTTCAGTTTCATCTTCTCTATTCCTTCCAGTCTAATCCAGTCATATTCCGTTTGTCAGAAACGGACGACTCAGATTGCATTATATCACACTTGAAGAACTAACCGAGGCAAATACCACCCCGTTCTTGAGAAGTACGGTCCCGGCCATTCCAGTCATCGGCGCATGATCATGGATCCTCGCTGGCCGGTTCCCATCCTTGGAGCTTCACGTCGCACTGGGGCAGAGCACTGCGAATCTGGGCGATGCCGGAAGCTGAAATCCAATCGCCTCCAATAATGAGGGTCTTGAGGTTGGTAAGTTGCTTCAGATACACCACGCAGGCATCCGTTGGGCGTTCCCCGCGCTGCGACCAATTCAGGCCAAGAGTATTGAGACTAGGCAGGCTCTTGAGTGAGGCAAGCCCGCCGTCGGAAACGTGTGTGTTGTACAGCCACAGCTTCTCAATGCGCTTGTGCCCCGCTATGGCTGCCAAGCCTGAGTCACCGACTCTATCGGCTACTGTGAGGGCAAGCTGTTCGAGATTCGGCATCGTAGCGATATGTGCCATGCCTGCGTCGGAAATGTCAGTGACCTCCAGGAGGATCGATCGAACATCCGTTCTCTCACGAAAATGCTCCAGCAACTCATCTGTGCGACGCATTCCGTAAAGATAGATTTCATTGCTTGCGCCGCTGGTAAGATCCTGCATACACCGGGCGACCTCACTCGCCAGGCGCTCTTCTTGCGAGCGTTGCTCGGCCTTTCGGCCCTGATGAACAACCGCGATGATCAAGATAGACCAACTGCCGGCTACAACCGCCGCGCCAACGAGAACATACGCCAGGACTCTTATCCACCTCATTGGAGCGCCTCGCACATACATGAGCTTCTGGAGATGTCTGGTTTCCGGCTCCCGCACGTCCGCGTCTACTTCGCCTGCTCGGCACGTTCCAGAGCCGCCTGGAAGGCAGCACGGGTGGCGGCGCGGTCGAAGTAGGCGAGCGTCTGCTCCAGCGTAAAGCCTTCGGTCTCAGCGGCCACTTGCTCTTTCCATTTCCGCGACTCAGCCACCGCGTCAAACTTCTTCGTCTCGGTCTTCATATACGATCTCCAGGGGGCTGATGATTCTCACCACAGGATAGCCTTGATCGATATTGACTTTGTTAAAACCGGCTTCACGACGGTAATTTGCCAAGTGCCGGAAGTTCCAGGTGACAACGACCCCAATGCCATGTGTCGTAGCGATGGCCACATGGCGCGCATCATCGATGTATCGGGCCGAGACGACGCTGGCACGCACATACGCCGCCGCAAGTTCTTCCGCACGCGGTGTCAACTCCAGCAGGGCACTGGAATCGGGGAACGTACGGGCAAAAAGCCTGACAATATGCGCCGGGGCCTGCGAGGCCTCACGCTCGGTTACCACGGAGGCCATGAACCGGCACTCCCCGGCCTCGGCCATCTTCCACAGGCTTCTTGTCGGTTCCTCGAACTCGGCGTCGAAGTAGCCCCCAAGCACAGAATTGTCGACGTACAGAGAAAGCATACATCCACCAAGCTTACCCAGATTCTTGGCAACTGTCAATCAAGCCCCTGTCATTATGTTAGCAGATATCGGTGCTGCAAGCAAGCACAAGTTTCCTGTGGTGGTCTGGGGCACTCAGGGGCGTTTGACCATGGCCGTGGCTTCAATTTCGAAGAGCAGGTCGTGGCGGCAGATGTCGCAGATGCAGGTGATCCAGGGCCAGTCGAGGCGGCGTCGGAATTCATCGAAAGCGCGTTCGACGTCGGGGGTCTTGCAGTAGGCGATTGCCTGGACGACATCGTCGTCGCCGGTGTTCATATCGCGCAGGACCGCACGGACGTTCTCGATGGTGGTCTCGATCTGGCCGGGGGCGTCACCGATATGGGTGGTCGCGCCGGATTCGTCGATGGAGGCGGTGCCGGATACGTAGACCGTCGTGCCGGCCGGCGTGGGGGCCCGCGACGCCCGCGAGAAGGCCGAGCCGTACTCGTAGGCGCAGTGCTGCCGGCCGCCGGCGGAGAGCCTTTGGATGGCGCCCGCCGGGTCGATCACGGCCACGAGGTCCATCGAGCAGCCCGCGCCGTCGGCCGGGCCCAGTCCGATGCCCGTGCTGGCGGGCATAAAGGCGCTGCCGTCGGGGCGGATGATGCCCCGTTCGGTGAAGAAGCTGTTGCGCACACTGTTGAAGGCATCGTACCAGGCGAGGATATCACCCAGCCACATCCACGTCCGCGGCACCGAGAGGAAGTCGCCTCCAAGGGTCCCAAGGGCCTTTTCAGCCTCGGTGAGCATGGCGCGGGCCTGCGCTTCGCGGCCGGGCGCCGACGGCATGGACAGCCCCGAAACCGCCGCATAGGTGCAGCCGGTCGTGCGGACGATTCGCCCGCGAGGTTGGCCGGCCACCTGCAGGACCTGGGCTCGGCCGTCATGCGCCACCGCATGGACCGCGACGGCGGCCGCGGACGGCATGCGACCGGGCCGGCAGCAGAGCAGGCTCGGCGGCACGCCATCGTCAAGATCGCCGTAAACTCCGGCACGGACGCGACTTAGCTCGGCCATCGAAGCGGCCGGGGCGATGATCCACTCCTGGACAATCCGCGCCGAGCGGGTGTTGAGCAGGTCTCGGATGGCTGCGAATAGTCCGCGGGCGGTCACCGTCAGGTCGTCGGCTCCGGTCGGCACGGCCGAGATGAACAACTCCGCCGCGCCGGTTGATTCAACCTGCCTGGTCTGAACGTCTATCGCCATCCAATCCTCGTTATGCCGCCGTGCGAGGGCGGCTCCTGCGGTTGCTCCGTCGGCTGGAGAGGCTACAGGCCCGCAGTCTTGACGGGCGGGCCGACGGCCGGATGGGATTCTAACCTCCGGAGCCCGCCGCGGCAAGCCGAATCAGGAGTCGGCACATGTGCGAATGCCCCGCCGCCGTCATTCGCCAGCCGGCTTGAGGGCGCCTGAGACTTGGCGATAGAGCTGCAGCGCCGCCGTGCATTCGGCAAGCATCTGGCGATCACCGCTCTTGCCGGCCAGTTCAACGGCTCGGTTCTCGAACGCGATGGCGCGATCGAACTGCCGCCGACCCGCAAAGCCCTGAGCCAGGAGATGGTGCAAGCTCGCGGAGGTATCCACCGCGCCGTCCAGAGCAATGGCTTTGTCGTAGGACACCACACTGTCATCAATATGGCCTTGCTGAGCCAATGCCAGGGCAAGCGTATAAGGGGCTAGGGCGGTTGCCGGCGACAGTTCAACGGCGCGGCGCAGGTGCGGCACGGCCGCGGGGCCGTCGCCCCCGTACAGAAGCGCCTGCCCAAGCGCCAGGTGCATTCGACCGGCGTCATACTGGTGGTCCAGGCCCGCGGGCATAGCGGCAAGGGCAATGCCGATATGGCGGGCGGCCAGATCGAAGCGGCGCTGGTGGAGCAACGCCATGCCCAGATCGTGGTGAACCAGCGGATTGTTGGGATCGAGCCGCAGGGCGGTCTGCAGGTGCGTGAAGCCTTCCTCGTGGTCCTGCTTGACGTTGTAGAGCAGGAAGCCCAGTTTCAGGTGGGCCTGACTGTTGCGGGGGTTGAGGTTCAGCGCCTTGCGGTACTCGGCGATGGCTGGGTCGGGCTGGTTGCCGCGAAGAAAGGCGTTGCCGGCGCGGACGAAGGAATAATCGTCGAGGAAGTCCTCGTGGATTCTCGCAATAGCACCGGAGCGGATGTTCACGAATTCGGGGATGTTGGCGGCCCGGTCGGCGGCCGTGAACTGGTCCAGGACGATAGGGGCACTGGTGCGGCCGTCCGCGTCAAAGTGGGCCAGCAGCAACTGGGTGTAATCCGTATGCGCCTTCGAGGAGAACACCAGCCAGCGGCCGTTCGGTGAAAAGCTGTGCCACGAGTTCATGCGGGCCGTGTTGCACTCGAGCCGCCGGGCGTCGCCGCCTTCAGCCGGAATAATGTAGAGTTCGCTGTCGGGCTGAAGCAGCATGTAGCTGTTCGCCCGGCAGTAGACGATCCACCGCCCGTCGGGGCTGTATCGGGCGAAGAAGTTGCTCATATCGTTATTCGAAGCGCCTTTAATGGGTTCCGCCACGCCGCCGCGACCTCCATTGAATGGGATACGGTACAGATCGAACTTGAAGGGCTTGCCGTCCTGGAGGAATTCCCTGCACTCCTCCGGGGTCAGCAGGACCTTGCCCTTGCCGCGGGTGTTCTGCAGTTCATAGGCCCGGGTCCGCGCGAAGACGATGGTTCGACCGTCGGGGCTCCACGTCGGGTTGCTCTGGACGTAGTTGGGGTCGTCGGCGCCCGGCAGCGGACTGAACGAACCGGCTTGGCGGTCATAAACGCAGAGTATGCCCTTAATGGGGAAGAACAACTGGGAGAACGCCAGTGGCTCGCGGGGTACGAAGACGGACTTGTCCTTGACGGTGCTGATCACGTAGCGGCCGTCCGGGGATATCTGCGAAAGCAGGCCGAAGGTCTGCTCGCCGTCTTGCGGACGAAAAGAGTCCCACGTGATAATGTCGCTGGTGGCCAGGGTCATCTCGACCGCCGTGCGGGTGATGACGTAGGAACCCTTGCTGTTGGCGTAATCCACGTCCATCGCCAGGACCGAGCCGTCGGCTGTGAAGGAATGGCAGTTGCCGCAGACCGGCAGGTTCTCCAGTACGATGGGCGGTGGTTCGGGGCTTGAGACATCCCCCAACCGCCAGCGGATGCGGGATGGGTCGGTGACGGCGTCGATGAACGGAAGGATCACTTCGCGGTAGAACACCGGCGCGCCGACGGGGTCTTGGGAGGTCCGGATGGACACAGTGCCGCCCGTCACGGCCACCAGGGGCCGCCCGCGCCGTAGGCCGGTGATGGTGATGCGGGCGTCGGCCTGGACGCAGCCTTTCTTGATCCGTTCCCAGACAGCGGACGGTGGTCGCCATGAATCGCCCGTGCACAGGAACTCCAGGCGCTCGTTCGGTTCGGCCAACTGCACGCAGATGAGCCAGTCGGTGCATAGGTTGCCGGCCGACCAGCGGAATATCGGCGGGGCGATCTCCGGCGGAAAGACGGCGCCATCGGGCGGGTGTGCAATGGCCAGCGACGTTGTGTCCGTAGCCCGGTCCAGGGCCGCCAGTACATCCTGGATGGACGGCCGCCGCGGGCGCAGCAGAACCGCCGTCAGGGCGATTCCCGCAACAATGCACAACATCACCACAACTCTTGCATGACGGACGCCCATTCTGTGGTCCTCAGATCAACGGGCCGCGGTCATACTGGGCGGGCTGAAACCCGCCCGGTTACTTGAGATTCTGATCAATCCACTGCTGAATCTGTGCCGCCAAGGCGTCGTTGCCCGATGCACGAGCCAGCGCCAGAGCCCTGTCGGCCGAGGCGCGCGCCTTGGATGAATCATTCTGTTGAAGATAATGTCCGGCCAGGAGACGGTGCAGGCCGGCGGATGTGTCAACGTCGGGGCGACGGGCCACGGCCTTCTCATAGTGTTCAACCGCCTCGGCCATGCGGTTCAGGTCGCCCAGGGCGATGGCCAGGGCGTAGTGTGCCTGGGGATGCTCGGCGTCGAGTCCAAGGGCTTTGGACAGGTACTCAACGGACTGTTCGAGCTTGCCCACGTAGGCGAGCATGACGCCCATATTGACGCGGGCGTCGGGGCTGAACGGCATCAGCTCGACCGCTTTGGCCCCGGCCTGTGCGGCGCCGCTGAGGTCGTTGCGGCCACGGAGGATGAGCGAGCGAATCAGCCAGGCGGCGCCCATATCGGGGAACTTCGCCAGCAGGCCGTCCACATGGCCCAGCACGGCGTCCCCGGCGACGGCGCCGGCGGCTATCGCCCGTTGGACGGCGGTGATGCAATCGGCCTGCATGTCCAGCAGTGCGCGATGATCCGCTATCTGTCTTAGGCCCAGATGCGCGTAGACCAGCTTGTTCGTCCATTCGGCCTCGCCGTGGGCCTTGAGCACCAGGGACGCGACATATTCTTCAACGGCGAACTGCTGTTCCCAGCTCTTGCGTTGTTCGGCCGAGAGGCCGGCCCACTCGATGTGGCCGCGGACGGAGCCGCGACGCACTGTCTCGATCATCTGCGGGAAATAGTCGGGCATCTCCATCCTGTCGGCGTCGAGGTTGAACTCGATGAACGGGCGGCGGTCGCTGTTGACGACGTAGTCGCCGATGTAGCGGGCGAAGTCGTTCTTGTCGCCGATGTACCAACTCAGTACCTCCTGACTCGACGCCAGGTGCAGGTATTCGATGCAGGTCCTTACATCATGCTTGGCCAGTTCCGCGTCGATGCGGGCCGGTGAGAACAGTTGCGGCTCCCGCGAACCGACGAGGTAACAGAACACGAAGGGCCGATGCACGGGGAACCATACGGTCACATGCGGAAACACTTCCATGAACGTGCCGAGGATGCTGTGCAGATGCGACTGTGGATAGCCGCGCAGATGGATCTTCGTAATGAAGAGGCCGCCGCTGTTGAGGTGCTCCAGGGCGGTTCGGAAGTGCTCGCGGGTGAACAGCGGGGCGCTGTCCGCGGTGGAGTGGACGTTGGAGTCGTTAATAATGACGTCGTAACGGCGGTCCGTCAGATGGAGGTAGTTCTTGCCGTCCATGTGAATCATGCGGACCCTGGAGGCCAGGGCGTCGCCGAGATTGATGTGCCGGAAGTACTTCAGGGCCATCTGCGTGACCTCGGGGGCGATCTCGACGCAATCAAGCTGTTCGAGGCCGTGCTGCGCCAGGCACCGTGTTGTCTCTCCGCAGCCAAAGCCGAAACTGAGCACCTGCTTGGCGTTGCCGTGCAGGAGGACCGGCAGGTGTCCGAGGGTCTGCTGAGCCGAGCGGTGGATGCCGTCGCCGGCCATTTCGATGTTGTCGATGGCCATACCCAGCGCGCCGTCGGGATGCCGGACAACGGCCACCGTGGCGGAGGCGCCTTCGCGGACTTCAAGGATCTCGCCGCCGTAGGTGTCGGCCAGGGTGCGGCGAAAGAGGTCCGCCGGCACATAGACGGCCGCCAGCGAGGCCAGCACGACGGCCGCGGGCGCTCCGGTTCGCAGCAGGCCCGCCGGACCCGTGTAGAACACGCGGATCATCAGCCCGCCGAGCCATAGCCCGGCCAGCCCGAGCACCAGCGTGGACCGCTGCACTCCCAGCATCGGGATCAGGACGAAGCCGGTGACGAGGCCTCCGACGACGGCGCCGAGGGTGTTGACGCCGTAGACGACGCCGGTGGTCCGCCCGACGCTATGCCTCACATGCGCCCATGCCTGCAACGCCAGCGGAAATCCCACGCCCATAGCAATCGACGGGAGCATGAACAGGGCCAGACTATGGATGATCGGGAGCAAGCCCTTGCGCAGGCTTTCTTGAGCGACGGCTCCGGCAAAGGCGTCGCGGACACCAGGGGCCTTCTGCAGGAGCACAAACCACCAGCGGAACCACGGGATATAGAAGATCGCCGTGATAGCGAGTAAGCCAAGACTGACGCCGAAGGCCACGGCGGGATTCCGCAAGCGGCGGGCAAGGCGGCTACCGATCCCCGCCCCGATGACATTGCCGAGGAGGTAAACGGTCAGCACGGCGGAAAAGACATAGGTGAAGCCCCCCAGCGGCACCACGATGCTTCGCATCCAGATCAGTTCCAGCCCGATACTGATCAGGCCGCTGGCGAAGAATGCCGCCATCAGGACGTATGCCCTCTTGGGTGTTCGTGCGGGCGTCAGAGCGGCCAAGGCGGCCGGGGCCGGTTCGACGGCTTTGGCGGGTGTGTCGTGCGACCGCGACAGCCACCAGCCCCCGGCGGCGACGAAGACATTGAGTCCGGCCGCGGCGTAGAGAGCGCCCATTACGCCGACGAGTTGGATCAGAACGAATCCGGCAAGGAAGCAGCCGAGGGCCGCTCCGAGCATGTTGATCGCGTAGAGACGACCCACCATGTGGCCGACACGATCCTCCATATCCGTGACGAACCGACCCAGCAGGGGCAGCGTGCTTCCCATGAGCATGGTCGGCGCCAGCAGAAGCAGGGTCGAGATGGCTACCTGAAGACCCAGCAGTGTGCCGGGGGATGGATTCGCGGTGATGAAGTACCAGCGATAGAGGCTGTCGGCCATTCGCAGCGCCGCGGGCATCAGCACGGCCGCGACCGTCGCGCACAGCTCAAGCATGGCATAGAGGCGCAGGCGATGTCTGACCCGGTCGGCGAAGCGGCCCATGATCAGGGCCCCCAAGGCCAGGCCGGCCATGAAGACTGAGACTACGATGCTCGATGCGTAAACGGTGTTGCCGAGGGTAAGCTTCAGAAGGCGGGCCCAGACGACCTCGTCGATGAGAGAGCAGGCCCCCGAGCAGAAGTAGATCGCCATAATAAGCACGACGCCGGTCGCGCGACCGGCGGTCTTGGTTTTGGCGCGGCGATTCCTGCGATGGGCCATGCGCGTTGTTGCCTTCCTTCTTCATCTTGCCCGCGGGCCGGTTACTGCCCGCCGGCGGCTGAGCCGCTCAACTTTCGGTACGTCTCCAGCCGCTGAGCGCTGCTTTTCACGAAGGCCTCGTCGCCGGCGGCCTTGGCGATCCTCAGCGCCCGGGCCTCGTATCTGGCGGCCTCGCTGAATCGCCGCTGCTCGGCGAACTTGGCTGCTATAATCTGAGGCAAGATGGGGGATTTGTCAATACTCGAATCGAGGCCAACGGCCTTGTCATAGTGCTCGGCCGCGGCTGTTGCGTTGCCTTCCATCGCAAGGACGGTGGCGACGTGATGGTGGGTATGGACGTCGTTGGGCCGCAGCGCCAACACCTTCAGCCAGCAGGTGATGGCCTGCGGCCTTTGCTTGCGCTGGAGCATTGCTTGGCCCAGATTGTGCCATGCATCGGCGTAGTTGGGGTCCAGGCGGACGGCCTCATTGAGGGCGGTAATCGCGGCGTCGGACTCACCGCGCATCAGCAGCGCGGCGCCGAGATTGGTGTGCGTCGCGGGCCGGTTCGGATCGGCGGCAACGGCCTGCCGGAGGTATCCGACGGCCTCGTCGAGACGGCTGAGGCGCAGCATCGCCAGGCCCAGATTGTAGTGCGCATCGGGGTAGTTCGGGTCCAGACGGATGACCTCCATCAGGTGCGAGGCGGCCTCCTCCAAATCGCCGCGACGCTCGCAGATATGGGCGGTGTGGAAACGCGCCTCGCAGTTGCCCGGATCCAGACGTAGCGCCTTTTTGAGGGCCTCGGCCGCGGCGTCATAATCGGCGGCCCGCAGGAATTCCCTGGCGGCCCGGACGTAGGAGTAGCTGTCGAGGAAGGACTCCCGGATGTGGCGGATGGCGGTAGCGCGGGTGTTGACGAATTCGGGGATGTTGGCGGCGCGATCCGCCGCGGTGAAGTGCTCCAGGAGCACCGGCGGGCTGCTGCGGCCCTGTTCGTCGATGTGCGCCAGGAACAGTTGCGTATAGGGGGTGTTGTGCTTGGAGGAGAAGACGAGCCAGCGGCCGTTGGGGCTGAAGCTGTGCCATGAGTTCATGCGGTCGGTGTTGCATTCGAGACGGCGGGCGACACCGCCTTCGGCCGGGATGATGTACAGTTCGCTGTCGGGCTGCAGGAGCATGTAGCTGGTGGCCCGGCAGAAGACGATCCATCGGCCGTCCGGCGAGTACTTCGGGAAGAAATTGCTCTTGGCGTTGTCCGAGGCGCCCTTGAGCGGCTGCGGGATGCCGCCGGCGCCGTCGTTGAATTCAATGCGGTAAAGGTCGAACAGGAACGGCTTGCCGTCGCGGAGAAACTCGTTACAGTCCTCCGGGCTCAGCAGGACCTTGCCGCGCGTGACGGGTGTATTCAGTTCGTAGGACCTGGAGCGGGCGAAGACGAGGGTTTGGCCGTCGGGGCTCCAGGTGGCGTTGCTCTGGACGTAATTGGGGTCGTCGGCCCCAGGCAGGGAGGCGAAGGCGCCGGTTTGGCGGTCGTAGACGCAGAGGATGCCCTGGAACGGGAAGAACAACTGGGAGAACGCCAGGTCCGGCCGAGGGACGAAGACCGACTTGTCCTTGACGGTGCTGATAACATAACGGCCGTCGGGGGAGACCTGGCTGAGCAGGCCGAATGTCTCGACGCCATCGCTGCGCCGGTAGTCGCTCCAGGTGATGATGGCGTCGTCGGTCAGCACCATCTCCTCGTTGACGTCGGCAATAGCATACGAGCCCTTGTCGTTGGAGTAGTCCACGTCCATGCCCAGGAGCGTGCCGTCGGCACTGAAGGAATGACAGCTGCCGCAGACGGGCAGGCCGGTCAGGACGATGGGCGGCGCCTGTTCATCGGCAATGGACCCGAATCGCCAGCGGATCATCGATGGGTCCTTGACGGCGTCAATGAAGGGCAGATTGACCTCGCGATAGAAGATCGGAGCATCAACTCTGTCGCCGCTGGTGCGAATGGCGAAGCGGGCGCCGGCGACTATCCTGGGGGGCCGCGTTAGCGTAACGCCTATGATGGTGACTACGGCGCTGCGGTCTACACAGCGGCTCTTAATATGCTCCCAGACATCGGCCGACGGCTTCCACCGCGGACTGTAGCAGACGGCCTGCACGACAGCCGACGGTCCAAGATTCACATCGACAAGCCACGCCTGCGAGCCCCCGCTCCGCCATCGGAAGGTGGGGGCAACGATTTCGGGGGGAAACAGCGTGCCGTCTCGCGGGTAGGCAACCTCCAGCCCTTCGGGCATGGCATTGGGATCGAACGCCGCGACGATGTCCTCAACGGACAGCTCGACATCGCGCACGAGCATCCTGAGGACCCAGGCGCCGCTGACGACCACTGCCGCCACGACCACTACGGCGAGCAACCTGCCCGCATCAGACCTTCGCATGGCACAGCCTGACTCTCAGGCCGTCGGCGAATGGCCTACACTGGAGGCGCACCTCGCAGCGCCGATCCGAGCAAGACAACCGTGATGACCGCCGAACGACCCCTGAAAAAGGGAACCAAACACAACTCCGTTACTGTACCGACGTTTCCATACTATCTGTGCCTCCCATTGTAATTATCGGCCCTGCTTTTGTCAACCATTACATTTCCGTAAGTCCGGCCAGGTCCTCCGGGCCGTCACGCGGGGATGACGGCAAAAAACTGTATTGGGCGCCCCTTCCATGCTAAAATCGCGGTACAGAAGCCTCTGCTCGAACATTCGCTCAATGGCAGAGGTTTGACCGGCGCCCGGGGCCGTTCGCATCCTCGGCGGCAGAGTCGGATTCAACAATGCAGACACCTTCAAACAAGCCGGCATGGCATGCCATCGGGCGGGTATTGGCCGTCGCGGCCGTTGCCGTTGCGATCACGGTATATGCCGCCCTGGTCATCCGCCCACCCCTGATCTATAGTGCCTATGGCGTGTTCATCGACTACCCGGCTTTGCCGACTGGGACCCTGGCCGAGACCCTGGGGCATCCCGGGGGGGCGGCGTCGTATCTGGCGGCGATACTGGCGCAGCTATACTACTATCCGTGGGTCGGCGGGGTCGTTGTCGCGGTCTTGGCTTTGCTGCTGGGGGCTGGTTTCGAACGGCTGGCGGCTTTGTGCCGGGAGGGGCGGCATACGCCGTGGCCGATACTGCTGGCGCCGCCTCTGGCGGTTGTGGCGATTCACAACCGGTACGTGATGGTGCTGGATGTGCTGGTTGGACTGGCGCTGGGGGTATGGGCGGCGGTGCTTATGTGCCGGGTGGCCGGGCGGCGACCCTGGGTGGCGGCTATCGCATCGGCCGTACTGGCAGGGCTGCTATGGCAAGCGGCGGGCGGGGCGGCGATGGTCTTTGCCCTGACCGTCAGTCTTTACATCGCCCTGGCTGGGCGTTGTTGGATGGCCGGACTTGTTCCGGCGGTTGTTACCCCGGCGGCAGTGTGGGTGGGGGGGGTATGGCTGGCTGTGCTGACTGGCGGGCAGGCATTCCTGAGGCTCACACCGTTTGCCGGGGAGGCATTCGCCACGGATGCCGTCGTCCGGGCGGCGGCCGCTGGCCTTTTTGCGTGGGGGCCGGTGTTGGTTGTTGGGTCGGTGGTTGCGGCTCGATGGGGCCATAAGGTCGATGCCGGGCAACCCAAGAAGCAGGGGGGCAGAGGCGCCGGGCCGAAACAGGGATGGCTTCGGCGGCTGGGACCCGGCCGGGCGGCCGAACGCGTGCTGGCCGTCGGGCTTGTGGCCGCGGTCGTGCTGCTCAGTCCGCAGGTTCATCGCAAGCGGCTCTTTGAGGCCCTGCACAACGCCCGCAACGAACGATGGGCCGACTGCGTGGAGGCGATACGGCGGATCCCTCTGGGCCAATACGACTTCTACTGCAACCACCTGGCGAACCGGGCGCTGTGCCGATTGGGGACTCTGACCGAGCGGATGTTCTGCCTGCCTCAGGGTCGGCCCGCATTACTGCTTCTGACGGCCGATGTGCCCAACAGCAGAGCCAAGTTTGCCCTGCTGGGCCAGTGCAGCGCCGAACTGGGGCATCTGAATCTCGCCCAGCGGATGGGATACGAGGCGCTGGAGGAGCAGGGGCCGTGTCCGTGGGTGCTGGAGCTTCTGGCGACGATTCATGCCGCCAAGGGCCAACCGGAGGCAGCGCGGGTGCTGTACACGGCCCTTGCCAGAGACGTGGTGCACCACAATCGGGGGCGGGCACAACTGGCGATGCTGGACAAAGACGCCGAGATGACCGGCCAGCCTTGGGTGCGGGCGATGAAGGCCAACATGTGGGGCCAGGATCACCCCTATGGCGTCGAGGATGAGCAGTTCATTCTCCAGGGGATGCTGTCGTCGAACGCGGGCAACAAGGCGGCCTTCGAGTATCTGATGGCGTACTATCTGCTGACGCGGCAATTGGAGAAGGTGGCCGCGGGCGTCGGGCGGCTGGGCGAACTGGGTTATCGCAGGATTCCAACGCACATCGAAGAGGCCGTGATGATTTACAGCAGTATGACGAGGCGGCAGGTTCCGCTGTTCGGCATGCAGATGTCGCCACAGACCGTGCAGCGGTACAACGAGTTCACGGCCGTGCTCAAGCGGCTGGGCGGCGACAAGGGCACGGCCATGGGGGCGATGGCGGCGGATTTCGGCGACAGTTACTTCTTCTACTACAGGTTCAACGTATCGGGGGCAGGGGCGAACAGATGAGACGGCTCGCCGTTTACATCGCGTTCGTCAGTGCCGCGGTCCTGATCCCGATAGTGTGGGTTTGGGCAGGAGACTCGGCTTCGGGCCTGCCGGAGCACCTGGAGCAGGTGGATCGTCCGGCGTGGATTCATCCGGACTACAACGACGTGACGATTCCACCCAATATCGCCCCGTTGAACTTCCGTATCCGCGAGCAGGCGGCCCGTTATCGTGTTCGGCTGGCCCCGGCGGGCGGCTCGCCGAGGATTGACGTGCAGGGCAGGTCGGCGGATGTCATCCTGCCGATGGATCGCTGGCGTGCGCTGCTGGCGGCGGCCAGGGGCGGGCAAATCGGTGTTGACATCCTCACGGCCGACAAGGACGGCCGCTGGCGGCAATACCCCGGATTTCAGATAGCCGTGGCCGAGGAGCCTATCGACAGCCACGTGGCCTACCGGCTGCTGAGGCCCGTGTACAACTTCTACAGCGATCTGGGCATCTATCAGCGGAACCTCGAGACGTATGAGCAGTCGCTCATCCTGCACGGCCGCCAGTACGACCGCGGGTGCCTGAACTGCCACAGCTTCCGCTCGAATGACCCGAACCGGATGCTCCTGGGCGTGCGGAGTATGCAGCATGGGAACATCACGCTGCTGGCCGATAGCGGCCGGGTCCACGCCATAGGTATGCCGTTCGGCGATACGGCGTGGCATCCATCGGGCAAGCTGGCGGCGTTCTCGCGGTATGACGTGCGGATGTTCTTCCATACGGCGGCGATGGAGGTGCGGGATGTCATCGAGATGGACTCGCTGCTGGGCTACTATCGAGTCGAGAACCACCGCCTGCAAACGGTCGCGCCGGGGGCCGATAAGGAGCGCCTGGAGACCATGCCCGTCTGGAGCCCGGATGGACGGTATCTGTACTTCATCAGCGCCGCCAAGCTGTGGACGGACGACAAGACCGTGCCGCCGGAGCGTTTTCGGGAGGTTCGTTATGACCTGGTTCGCGCGGCCTACGACATGGATAGCGATGCATGGGGTCCGGTCGAGATGGTGCTGTCGGCCGAGCAGACGGGCAAGAGCATCCTGTCGCCGCGTTTGACACCGGATGGGCGGTTTATCATAGTGACGATGTGCGACTACAGTTGCTTTCCCATCTATCGCCCGGAAAGCGACCTCTACCTCGTGGACCCGGCCACCGGGCGGTATGAGAGGCTCGACTGCAACAGCGATCGAACGGATTCGTGGCACTCCATCTCATCGAACGGGCGGTGGATCATCTTCAGTTCCAAGCGCGACAATGGGGTGTTCACGCGGCTGTATATCGCCCGGCTCGACGAAAGCGGCAAGACGAGCAAACCGTTCATCATGCCCCAGAAGGACCCCGGCTACTACGATGGGTATCTCAAGGTGTACAACCTGCCGGAGTTCATTACGGGACCGGTGACAACGCCGAACGCGGCCTTTGTGCGGGCCGTGCGAGAAGGCGAGCGATTCAAGGTCGATGCCCTGACGGCGGCCACGCCGAAGGTCGACAGCACACCGGAGTTCTGGCGTCCGCGCGATCCCTGAGGAGCGACCCACGACCCACGACTCACGACTCACGACTCACGACACATCACTCACGACGCAGGACTGTACGGGCTTGGCGCCTTTCCTGTCATGAGTGTCGCCTGCCTTGGGCGACGGCAAGGGCCTCGGCCAGGTCGAGCGTGCCCTCGTAGAGGCTGCGGCCGGCGATGGCGGCGGCGACGCCGGTATCCAGCAGAAGGCGGATGTCGTCGATGGTGTGGACGCCGCCGGAGGCGACGACGGGGGTCTTGACGGCGGCGGCCAGTTCCGCGGTCCGCTCGATGTTGGGCCCGCAGAGCATGCCGTCCTTGCTGATATCGGTGTAGATGATGGCGGCCAGCGGCAGTGGGTCGGCCCTGGCGGCGAATTCGAGGACTGTGAGCGTGCTGTCCTGGAGCCAGCCGTGCGTGGCGACGTTGGCGCCTCGGGCGTCGATGCCCAGGACGATGCGGCCGGGGAACGTCTCGGTCATTTTGCTGAACCAGGCGAAATCCTGCACGGCGCGGGTGCCGATGATGACGCGATCGACGCCCATGCCCAGCAGCTCGGCGATGGCCGACTCATCCCGCAGGCCGCCGCCGACCTCCACCTTGAGGCGGCCGAGCCCGGTAATGGCGGCGATGGCGGCGGTGTTCACCGGGCGGCCCGCCTTGGCGCCTTCGAGGTCCACGACGTGCAGNNTGTACGTAATCTGCCTGTCGTATCGGCCCTGAATCAGCCGAACGCATCGGCCGCCAATCAAATCTATCGCGGGGATGATGTCTATCATAATGAGGCACCAAGGCACCGAGGCATCAAGGCATCGAGTCGTGCGTCATGCGTCGTGAGTCGATTCTATGCCGGACCGGCGGCGGGGGCAACCGCTTTTGCCGTAGGTACCCGCCGGCGGCCCATCACGCGGGGCCGTCGCCTATGAGAGGGCGGGTCTCGACCACCTTGAAAAGGATCAGGTGCCGGGGGGCGTCGCTCCTGGTCCGTGTGGATGTGTGCTGGGCCTTGATGGCGGCGATTCGGTCAGGGTCGGTTTCTTCGCCTGCGACCTCAAGGTAGAGACGCACGCCTTCATTGGCCCGACCGTCCGTCAGGAACATGTAGGCGGCTCTGGGATTGGCTCGGATGTTGGCGTAGCTGCGGCGCTCCAACATGCTGAAAGCGACCGTGTGCTCGTCGATGATGTAGGGCCGGGAGTAGACGGCGGCGTTGGGTCTGCCCGCCGCGTCGCTCGTGGCCAGTATGCCGGTTCCGGTCCTGTGGGTGAAGTACTCGGTCAGGTTCATGGGTTTGCCCCTCGCAGGTAGATATCATCCAGTGTCGTCTGAAGGTCGTGGTCCTCGAATGTGAAACCGGCCTCGGCCAGTCGTCTGGCCGCGACGCGCTGGCCGGTCAGCAGCACCTCATCGGCCATTTGCCCGAACAGGGCCCTGGCGACGAAGGCGGGCATGACCGTCCAGCTTCGCCGCCCCATCGCGCGACCCACGGCGCGGAAGAAATCCGCCGCCCGGGCCGGTTGCGGGGCCGTGACGTTGTACGCACCTCGCAGGGTCTTGTTCTCGATCAGGTAGCGGATAGCGGCCACTTCGTCCCGCAGACTGACCCAGCTCATCCACTGTCGGCCGCTGCCGATGCGGCCGCCGACGTGGAACCGGAACGGCAGGGCCATCTTGGCGAGGGCTCCGCCGCCGGGTCCCAGGACCAGGCCGGTTCGCAGGCGGACGGCGCGGACACCCATTGCCTCCAGTGCGTCGGCGCAGCCTTCGACGGCGCTGCAGACCTCCGGCAGAAAACCCTTGCCTGCGGGGCAATCCTCATCGAGCGTCTCGTCGCCGCCGGGGCCGTAGTAACCGACAGCCGAGCCCAGGATGACGACGTCGGGCTTGGTCCGGGCCTGCCGCACGGCCATGAGAATCGCCTCTGTGGCGTCCGCGCGGCTTTGCATGATGCGCTGCTTCCTGGCGCGGCTCCAGCGGCCGGCGCCGATGTTCTCGCCGACGAGGTCCACCACCGCCGCGGCGCCGTCGGCGTGCTCGGCCCAGCCTTCGGCTGTCCGGGCGTCCCACTGAACGGGCGTAACCGCCGCCGGCAGCACCTGCCGGGCCCGCCGGCAATCGCGGCTCAGGGCAATGACCTCATAATCGCCGCACAGGGCCTCCGACAACGCCCGGCCTATGAACCCCGTGGCTCCTGCAATAACGATACGCATCGCGGCCCCCAGTGGTCGTGCGACGGCCGGCGTCCACGCACACTGCGGCACGAACGCCGCAGGCCGTCGCATCACACGCAACGGCTGCAATGGTAACGCATATCGCCGTGCGAGTCAAGGCCGTCCGGTACGTTTTTCAACGCCGCGCCGCCCCCTCCCAACCTTGCACACCCCCGGACCACGGCCTGGATGCTGGATGCCGCAACTCGCGCACGCGAGCCACGGCTCTGTCATTCCTGCGCAGACAGGCATCCAGTGGGACTTGCGGCCGCCCACGACCTCCAGGCTTGTTCTGGACCCCTGCCTGTGCAGGGGCGACAGGCCACAGTCGATAGTCGGTGGTTGTCGGTACTCAGCCGCTTGAAGCGGTCTTCGGCCGCTGAGTCTCCCGACACGGATTCGCATTCGGTAGATGACATTTCGTTCGTCCATGGTAAGATGGTTCTACGGCACCGCGGGCACTCCGTAGTCCGAAGTCTTTGACTGACTCCAGGCTACCGGATTCGGCTCGCGACGTCGCTTCTATCATCGTGTTGCACTTGCCATGTGAATTCACCGAGTACAGCCGTCTCGCATCGAAAGGATGGACAATGAGAATCGGATCGTGGGTCTTCATCCTCGTGACCGCATACGCTTGCGCCAGTGTTCCCGAATCCGCCTTCAACAAGGACCCTTGGCCGGCCGCTACGGAAGGCCCCGTCAAGGTCTTCATCCTGGCCGGACAATCCAACATGCAGGGCCACGCCGCCCTGCGGACGCTCGAATACCTCATCTATAACGAGGAGACCGCGGCCGAGTACCAGCAGTGGAAGGACCGCGACGGCCGCTGGACCGCCCGCAGCGACGTCTGGGTCTGGACGACCGATGGGCCGCGTTATGGCAAACTCACACCCGGATTCGGCGCCAACGAAATGAAGCTGGGCCCGGAACTGGGCTTCGGCTGGGTCATGGGTGAACACCTGAACGAGCAGATCCTGCTCATCAAGACCTGCTGGGGCGGCCGGAGCGTCAGACAAGACTTCTTGCCCCCCGGCGCAGAGATGCCCGACGACGACACCCTCCAGAAGGAGCTGGCCAACGCCCGAAAGAGCCGCCCCGAGACCACGCTCGACGACATCAAGGCCCAGTACGGCAGGGCCTATCGCGACATGATCGCTCACGTCAACGAGGTCCTCGCCAATCTCAAACAGTCCTTCCCCGCCTACGACCCGAAGCGAGGCTATGAGCTGGCCGGATTCGTTTGGTTCCAGGGTTGGAACGACATGGTTGATGGCGAGCAGAGGGCGGAGAAATACGTCAACTACACCCAGCGCCTTGCCCAACTGATCAACGACATTCGCAAGGACCTCAAGGCCCCCGACCTGCCCGTCGTCATCGGGGAACTCGGCGCCGCGCCGCGCGGCGACTTCCAGGCCGCCCAGCAGGCCGTCGCCCAACTGCCGGAATTCAAGGACAACGTTCGATTCGTCAGGACCCGCGACTTCTGGGAGCCGGATGTCGAGGAAATGGCCAACAGCGACATTTGGCAGGGCCCCGACTGGGTCAAGTTCTATAACGTCGGCTCCGAACGCGGTTACCACTACCTCGGCAGCGCGAGAATCTACTACAAGATGGGCAAGGCCTTCGCACAAGGCATGATCGAACTACTGGATAAATAATCTATAAAAGGAAGAAGATGCCCTCGTTTGCGCTCTCTGCCCCACGATCGACAGCCGTGCTCCATGCGGTGGTTTTCTGCGCGACGACGCTCACCGTCCGCGCCGCGAGCCGGCCCGAGTTACGTATAGCCTCCGAGGACGTTCAGATCTCCCAATCCTGTCGTATCGTCATCGACCCCGCTACGGTGGTTGAAGACCGCAACGGCAACGGCGTCATTCATGTGGCCGCATCGGATATCACGGTTGAGTTTGCTCCCGGTTCGATCCTCCGCGGCGCCGCCGAAGACAGGACGCCCGACCAGTACGCCGGTATCGGCATCCGCATCAATGGCCACAGCAACATCACGATTCGCGGGGCGCAAATCTGCGGCTTCCACGTGGGCCTGTGGGCGACGAACAGCGATGGTCTGACGCTCGAAGATGTCGATGCCTCCGACAATCGCCGCGCGCGGCTGAGGTCAACGCCCCTGGCCGAGGACGGGGCCGACTGGCTCTTTCCACACAATAACGACGACAACGAGTGGCTCATCAACTACGGCGCGGCCCTCTACGTCGAGGACTCCAACCATATCACCGTCCGCCGATGCCGCGTTCACCACGGCCAGAATGCCCTGTGCCTCGACCGCGTCAACGATTCGCAAGTCTATGACAACGACTTCTCCTTCAGCTCCGGTTGGGGCATCGCGATGTGGCGATCCAGCCACAACACCATCACCCGCAACGCCTGCGACTTCTGCGTCCGAGGCTACAGCCACGGCGTCTATAATCGCGGCCAGGACTCCGCCGGCATCCTGATGTTCGAGCAGAACAACCACAACCTCATCGCCGAAAACTCCGCCACCCACGGCGGCGACGGTTTCTTCGGCTTCGCCGGCCGCGAGGCCCTTGGCGAGACCTCGGAGCACCCGCTCGACTGGTACGAAGGACGCGGCAATACAGGCAACCGCCTCATTGCCAACGACTTCTCCTACGCCCCCGCCCACGGCATCGAGATGACCTTCTCGCATGGCAACGTCTTCTACGGCAACCGGCTCGTCGGCAACGCCATCTGCGGCGTCTGGGGAGGCTATTCACAGGAGACCCTCATCGCCCGCAACCACATCGAAGGCAACGGCGAAATGGCCTACGGCCTCGAACGCGGCGGCATCAACATCGAGCACGGCCGTGGCAACCGCATTCTTTTCAACGCCTTCGTCGATAACAAGTGCGGCATCCACCTCTGGTGGGACGAGGAAGGGGACCTGGGCAAGCGACCCTGGGCGCAAGCCAACGGTACCGACTCCAAGGACAATCTCATCGCCGGCAACACCTTCAACGGCGATGCCCTCGCGTATCAGTTCCGGGGCCCCAGCGAAGTCACTCTAGGTCCCAACGTCCTGGAGGGCGTCCGGCAGACCATGCAGGCCGAGGACTCCGTGACCATCCACAAGAGGACGGATCCCGCCGGCGACATTGAAGGGCCCCGATACTCCGCCCTTGGGACGACCCATCCCGTCGGCGCCCGCGAACACCTCAGAGGTCGACACAACATCATCATGACCGAATGGGGACCCTGGGACCACGAATCGCCCCTGGTCCGTCTGCTGCAAGACGAGGGCGACGCCGTCCGGTACAGCCTTCACAAGATGCCGGCCAACCCCCGAATCACCCTCCAGGGTCAGGGCGTGACCGGCCGACTCTCCCAGCCCGCCGCCCCGGACGCCGCCGCTGTATACACAGTCTCAACGGCCGAACCCGGCGTACATCCCTACGTGCTTCAGATCGAGACCGACGGCTTCAGAGACCGGATCCGGGGCACGCTCAGTCGGATCGATTGGGACGTGACATTCTTCAAATGGACGGCCGATACCGACCCCCGCGAGGAGCTTGACGCCTGGCGCAGGCTGGCTCAGGGCCCGTCCGCGGTCTCAGCGCGGACCGGACGCCTCGCCTTCAGCTACGGCTATGGCGGTCCCGCCGACCAGGACCTCCCGAAGGCCGTCAAAGACGCGGACCTCGGTGGCGACCGCTTCGGCATGATCGCCAAGGCGCACGTGCCTCTGCCCGCCGGCCGATGGGTATTCACTACGCTCAGCGACGATGGCGTTCGGGTCGTCGCCGACGGCCGCACCCTCATCGACAACTGGACTTGGCATGTGCCCGCACGCGACAGCGGAATCCTGGAACTCGACCGCGCCAGGACCGTCGAAGTCCTCGCCGAACACTTCGAAATAGACGGCTACGCGGTCATGGAACTGTCCATCTCCCCGGAAACACCCTGACCCGCCGCCCGCCAATACATGCCCTGCTTCCAACGGGCTTCGTCGGAATCTCGCGGCATAGGCCCCGTTCGGTTCTGGCGGACGCGGTGGAAAACAGACACCACCGTCCCCTCTATCCTGCTGCGATTCAGGGGGATTACTCCGTCGGCTGTCTGTCACAGACCTGCCTCAGGTCCGCCAGGGTCCGAACCACCTTGCCCACGCGGAAGACCAGATAAACCGATCCAGCGAGTAACACGATGCTTTCCAACCAGTTCGGCATGGTTCACCTCGGAATATGTACGTGCGTCGTCACTTGCATACAGTACTCACAATTCATACAACGGCCCTGTGAACCGCCGGCGAGAGGGATGTTAGAATTGTGTAAATATGGCGGCGGGCCCTCAGAAATACCGCCTTTGCTCCGTCTTCCTGCAGAGAATCACTGGACAACGGCCGGCCCGTCGCTATACTGTGCGCCCGGCAGCCGTTTGTGCTGAGATGACCGAGAACAACTCATTCGTGGGTAATGGTATGGGCCAAGTCAAGATACTGGTTGTCGATGATGAGCAGGATATCTGCGAACTTGTGCAACTGAACCTGATGCGGGAGGGCTATCAGGTCTTCACCTGCGAAACCGGGGAGGAGGCCCTCGACCTGGCCACATCGAAGCTCCCGGATCTCATTGTCCTCGACCTCATGCTGCCCGGCATAGACGGCATGGATGTGTGCAAGAAACTCAAGGCCAATCTCCGGACCGCGCACATCCCCATCGTCATGCTCACCGCCAAGGGCGAAGAGGCCGACATCGTCGCCGGTCTCGAACTCGGCGCCGACGACTACGTCACGAAGCCCTTCAGCGGCAAGGTCCTTGTCGCCCGCATCCGAAGGCTCCTGCGCCGCACCACCGAGAAGATCGATGAGAACGCCGTCGTCAAGGTCCATGGTATTGTCATTGACCCGGCCCGCCGCGAGGTCTGCCTGGGCGATTCGACCATCGAACTGACCTTCACCGAATTCAACATCCTCCACACGCTGGCCCGCCGCCCGGGACTGGTGTTCACAAGGTATCAAATCGTCGATTCCCTGCACGGCAACGACTACGTCGTCACCGACCGGGCCGTCGATGTTCAAATCGTCTCGCTGCGAAAGAAGCTCGGCGAGCACGGCAAGCTGATCGAAACCGTCCGCGGCGTCGGATACCGTTTCAAGGACTGAGCCTCTATGACCGGTGGGAAACTCATCTGGCAGATATACCTTTCGTTCCTGCTCGTAACCGTGCTGTCTCTCGTGGCCGTCGGGTGGTACGCCACACACTCTCTGCGTCCCTTTTACATCAACGAGATGCGCGCCGGTCTGGCCACGCTCGCCGGCGTTGCCGGCGAGCATGTCAGGGAGCTCATGGCCGATTCCAGAGAATCGCGCATCGACCTGCTTGCCGGGAGAATCGGCCGCGCCGGCGGCGAAAAGACTCGCTTCACCGTCGTGGGCCCCGACGGAAGGGTTCTGGCCGATTCCGACGAAGACCCAAATGCCATGAAGAACCACGCCGACAGGCTTGAGATTCAGGATGCCCTCAGAGAGGGCCTCGGCTGGTCTCTGCGTTTCAGCGATACCCTCAACAAGAACATGATGTATGTGGCGGTCCCCGTCCGCCACGATGGCCAGGTCGTCGCGGTTGTCCGCGCCGCCGTTGACGCCACCGCGATCGACGGGGCGCTGGCCGATGTGTATCGCCGGATCATCCGGGTCGGACTGGCCGTCGCGCTGGCCGCCGCCGGGATGAGCTTGCTGGTCTCCCGTCGAATCACGCGGCCCATCGTGGCCATGGAGCAGGCCGCCAGGAAGTTTGCCGCCGGCCGGCTTGATCAGCGGGCCCCTATCCCCAACACCGTCGAACTGGCGCAACTGGCCCGAACGCTCAACACCATGGCGCAGTACCTCGACGAGCGGATACGGGCCGTTACCCAGCAACGCAACGAAGTCGAGGCCATCCTCACCAGTATGGTGGAGGGGGTCCTGGCCGTGGACACGCAGGGCCGCGTTGTCAGCGTCAACCGCGCCGCCGCCGCCCTGTTGGATATCGACCCGGCCGCCGCCCAGGGCCGCAACATCGAGGAACTGGTCCGAAATGCCGACCTCAGGGACTTCGTGACCCGGACCCTCGCCGATAAGGGCCCTGTGGAGACCGATATCGCCCTGCCTGTCAACGGCGGCCGTTTCTTCCAGGTCCACGGGGCGCGTCTGTCCGACGCCCGCGGCGATGCCGCCGGCGCCGTCATCGTACTCAACGACATGACGCGGATTCGCCGCCTCGAAAACGTCCGGCGGGATTTCGTCGCCAACGTCTCCCACGAACTGCGGACGCCCGTTACTTCCATTCAGGGTTTTGTCGAGGCTCTCCTCGACGGCGGAACCAGGGACCCCGAACAGACGGGCCGCTACCTGTCCATCATCGCCCGCCACGCCGACCGGCTCAACGCCATCATCGAAGACCTCCTGAGCCTCTCTCGCCTGGAGGAAGAACAACAGCACCGAAGCATTGCCTTTGAAACCGCCCCGCTGCGACCCGTCATGGAATCGGCCGTCGAAATGGCTGCTCCCAGGGCCGCCGACAAGAATATGCGCGTCGAACTGAGCTGCGATGAGACCCTCGGCGCCAAGATCAACGCGCCGCTGCTGGAGCAGGCCCTGCTCAACCTGCTTGACAACGCCATCAAGTACAGCGATCGGGGAGCCGGCATTTCCGTCTCGGCGGCCAGGCAGGCCGGCGAAATCGCCATCGCCGTCAAGGATACCGGCTGTGGCATCGGCTGCGAACACATCGAGAGGATTTTCGAGCGTTTCTACGTCGTCGACAAGAGCCGAAGCCGGCGGCTCGGCGGCACCGGTCTGGGGCTGGCCATCGTCAAGCACATCGCGCTGGCCCACGGCGGCCGTGTAACCGTCGCCAGCACCCCCAACGTCGGCAGCACCTTCACCCTCTGGCTGCCCGCCCGACAGTCTTGACACCTCAGTGCCTCGACGCCTCCACGCCCTCAAGCTCTTTCAACCATCCGAGGATCCGCGATTCGATCATATCCCTGAGCCCGCGGAACTGCTGAAGTCTCTCGTCGTCGTTTCCCTGGAAAGCGGCGGGATCGTCAAGCGGCCAGAACAGACGTTGGCCGACGGAGGGCCAGAGTTTCGGGCAATTCTCGTTAGCTCTGGCGCAGACGATAATGAGATAGTGTACGAAGAATTGGCCCAGGTACACACGCACGCCCTTGGCATACTGGCCGTGGAGATCCAGCCCGACTTCCGCCATCACCCGGCGGGTCAAGGGGTGGATCTCCGTCGGCTCCAGACCGGCGCTGTAGACCTCAAACCGGTCACCGGCGTGCTTCCTGAGAAACGCCTCGGCCATCTGGCTTCGGCAGCTATTCGTGGTGCAGAGGAACAGGACTGTCTTTTTGTCGGTCATCGCTGTACATCCATACTGACACACTTCGATCCGATGCTATTGATAAGGGACCTCTGTGAAGACTCCGTGAAATTGCCGTTAGAATCGCGCTAATACTCCCCCAACCCGAATATCACACGCCGTCAACACGCGGCATGCGCATCTTGCGAGGCGCAACGCGAAATCGTACCGTTGAACCACGGAGATTTGAGCACAACCACCGAGCCTGACACCCCCAGCCGCAGTGCGCGCATGGATGGACCATGGGCGACTATTGGACTAAAACAGACCTACTTATACATTAGCGCAGAGTTAATACACATCTAAATGCCCTCTAATGCCCCACCCATATCATCCGTCTGCAAATAAACAACCCGTATCAACACACGATTCCTTTGGAGGCGTACACATGAAGAACCTGGCCAAGACCAAAGTGCTACTCCTGATTGTTGTGCTGACGGTCGTCTGTTGCCCGCCCAGGGCGTCGGCCGGCGAATCTGACGAGATACAGTTGCTCAGGGAGCAACTCGAAACACAAGCCAGACTCCTGCACGAGATGCAGGAGCGCCTGGCCCAGCTTGAGGCCCGTCAGGAGAGCAGGGACAAGTCCCTGACCGAGAAGATCGAAGAAGTCGAGCAGAAAGCCGACAAGGCCGAGGCCGCCGTCGCCGCCGCGCCGACCGGCCCCAAAGCCACCTGGCCCGACCGCATCAGTCTCTCCGGCGATTTCCGCTACCGCCATGAGAGCATCGACGCCGAGAGAAACGCCAACGGCGGCGTTGACTGGCGGGATGGACGCAGCCGACACCGCATCCGCGCCCGCGCCATGATCAGCGCCATCGTCAACGATGAGTGGGACGCCATCATCCGCCTGGCGACCGGCCAGCGGGAGCTGTTCGTCGACAACCGAAGGGACATGATCGCCGATCCCGTATCCACCAACCAGACCCTCACCCAGAGCTTCTCCAAGAAAGACTGGTGGCTGGACCTCGCCTACTTCGACTTCCATCCGGCCTCGGTCAAGGGCCTCAACGTCTACGGCGGCAAGATCAACAATCCGTTCTTCACGCCCGGAGCCACCGAGCTGATCTGGGACGGCGACCTGACGCCCGAAGGCATCGGCGTCGTCTACTCACGGCCGCTGTCCGAGAAAGACACGTTGAACCTGGCGGGCGGCGGTTTCTGGGTCCAGGAAAGCTCCGCCGGGGCCGACACCTCGCTGTGGGGCATCCAGTCCTACTGGAAGCACGCGATGGACAAGGACTACATCCTCGCCGGGGCGGGCTACTTCGACTACGCCAACATCCAGGGACTCGCCGACAGGTACGGCATCCTGGCCGGCAACACCCCGACCCCCGGCGGCGGCGCCTGGGGCAGCGACTTCAACCTCTTCGAGATGTTCGCCGAGTACGGCACCCACATCGGCGGCCTGCCCGTCAGCTTCTACGGTGACTGGGTCAACAACCTCTCGGCCGTCACCGACAAGGACACCGGCTGGCTCATCGGAACTTCCATCAACAAGTGCAAGGACCCCGGCTCCTGGGCCGCCCGCTACAATTACCGCGAACTCCAGGCCGACGCCGTCGTCGGGGCCTTCACGGACTCCGACTTCATCGGCGGCGGCACCGACGGCAAGGGGCACGAATTCGGCTTTGACTACCAGCTCCATAAGAACGTCCAGCTCGGTCTGACCTACTTTTACAATCAGCTCGACCGGGGCGCCGGCTCCAACGGCCTCGACTACCGACGCCTCCAGGCCGATATCGTGGTCAAGTTCAAATAGGCCGATGCGCGGGCCGGCGGCGTGTCCGTCGGCCCGCCTGCCTTTTTCCGTGGGCACTCGTCCCAGACCCGGAATTGTTGTTCTCGCCCGGCCGCCGATATGCTATAATCATGCCGTCATGGCCCCAGGCGCATCGGCGCCTCCATTGGTTCAGCCTGCATCGGTACGAGGCGTGATTAGAAGCCACTGTAACCGCCGGTTCACCATCACGGCAGCGACGACGCTGGTTGTCTGTCTGCTGTGGCTGACCGCTGCGCCTCTGGCGGCCGCCCCGTATGACGGCGAGCCATTCTCCCTGCTCCAGCCCGATCTGACCCATGTCGAGGTCCTCGTCTACGGCGACGAGTTCTACCAGCGTGTCGAGAGCCCTGACGGCTACACCCTCATCCGGGACCCCGACACCGGCTGGATATGCTACGCCGAGCGGTCGGCCGACGGCTCCGAGTTCCTCTCCACGGGCGTGGTCTATACCCCCATCCGCATCGATGACCCCGATGATCCCCAGGTACAGGTCCGCCGGCGTCTGACCAGGAGCCTTCGTCTTGAGAAGACCGCCATCCGCAGGCAGGCCGCCCGGCGCCGCCTCCTGTTGCTCGGCGACGACGCCCAGGATGAGCCGGTCGCCCGCCTGTCGGCCGCTCCGGCCCCGCTGATCGGCACGGTCGTCGGCCTGACCATCCCCATCCAGTTCCCGGATGTGCCCGGCACCGTCAGCCAGTCCGAAATCGACAGCTTCTGCAACCAGGTCGGCTACACCGGCTACGGCAACAACGGCTCGGTCCGCGACTACTTCCACGATGTCTCCAACGGCAATCTCGAGTACATCAACATCGTCACCCAATACTACACCGCCCAATACAACAAGTCCTACTACGATGACTGCACTTCCGCCCGAACCAGCACCCTGATCAGCGAGGCCCTCAACTGGCTCGAGGCCCAGCGATTCGATTTCACCGTCCTGACCACCGATTCGAGCAAGCAGATCCTCGCCCTCAATTTCTTCTATGCCGGCAGCCCCGACTGCGGCTGGGCCAAGGGCCTCTGGCCGCACCAGGGCTCCTATACGGGTTTCACCAGCAGCAGCGGCATCAAGTCCCGCAAGTACCAGATCACCAACATAGGCAGCAGTCTGCGGCTCGGGACCTTCTGTCACGAGAACGGCCACATGGTTTGCAGTTGGCCCGACCTCTACGACTACGGCTACGAATCCAGCGGTGTCGGCGGCTACTGCCTCATGGCCTCCTCCGGCAGCTCGAATCCCCGTCCCCCGAATCCGTATCTACGCGACCTCAAGGGCTGGGAGACTCTCATCGAAATCAGCGCCGACCCGCCCGGCACGCTCCGCACCCACCAGGCGAATTCCTTCACGACCTACCGCTACTCCAATCCTCTCAATACCCGCGAGTTCTTCCTCGTCGAGAGCCGCCGCCAGACCGGACGCAATGCGGGCCTGCCCGACGAGGGCCTGCTTATCTGGCACGTCGATGAAGACGGCTCCAACGACTACGAGCAGATGACCCCCGAGCGGCACTACCGCGTCTCCGTCGAACAGGCCGACGGCAAGTTCGAGCTGGAAAGGGGTATCAACAGCGGTGGGAGCAATGATCTGTTCCACGCCGGCAACAACGACCGCTTCGACGACGATACCCTCCCGGACGCCCGCTGGTGGAGCGGCGTTGAATCCGGCATGGGAATCACCCACATCTACCCGGTCAGCAACAACATGACCTTCACCGTCGATAACGTGCCCGTCGATCTCATGATTGTCCCGGGCGCCGTGCGGGAGATTCGCGGTCTGACCGGCGGCCCGTTCGCCCCGTCGCCCGTGTCCTACGCCCTCACGAACCTGGCCGCTACGCCGGTGATCTGGACCGCCGCGGCATCGGCCGACTGGCTCGCCGTCCCGCCCGGCGGGACGCTCGCCGGCGGGGCGCAGACGGCCGTCAACGTGACCCTCACCGCCGCGGCCGCGACCCTGCCCCCCGGCGTCTACGAAGACACAGTCTACTTCACCGACACCACCGGCGCCGCCACGCGCCGTCGGCCCATCCGCCTCGTCGTCCAGCCGCCTGAACTCGTCGCCCAGTGGGCATTCGACGAGACCTCCGGCACCACCGCCGCCGACGCCACGGGCCACGGCCACTCCGCCACCCTCCAGGGCGCCACCTTCGCCTCGAACTCCACGACGGGCAAGTTCGGCCGCGCCCTCGACTTCGACGGCCTCGACGACACCGTCTCCGTCCCCGGCTTTACCTTGCCCAAGCCCTATTTCACCATCTCCCTGTGGATCAATCCCGACACCAACCTCAACAGTGCCTCCAGCCGCTTCGATCTGCTCTACTGGGACAACGGCAACCACCCGCACATCACCTTCAACCGGGCCCGCAAGGGTGAAATCGGCCTCTACGTCGAATACGAGACCGTCGAGTACGAAGACATCCACACGGCCACCGGATCCTGGCCCGCCGCCACATGGAAGCTCGTCACATTCACCTTCGACGGAACCAATTACCGCGTCTATGTCGATGGCGCCATGGAACGCACCTACAGCCATCCCGGCATCCACATCGACACCGCCGACCCCTACATCGGCTCGCACCTTGGCGAGAACAACTTCTTCGACGGCCAAATCGACGACGTGCGTTTCTACAACTACCCTCTGCCCGCCCAGGCCGTTGCGGCCCTCTACAACGGAGGCCGCACCGAGAATCCGGAGCCCGTGAGCAGCGGCGTGTCCATCCGGCCCTACACCGCCCTGCGCTGGCTGGGCGGCGCCGATGTGGCCGGCCACCACGTCTACGCGGGCTCTGACTACGCGGCCGTCCAGAATGCCACGGCCGCATCCCCCGAATATCGCGGAACCACCCAGGCCCCATTCTTCACCGGCCTGGCCCTTGATGTCAACAGCGAGTACTTCTGGCGGGTCGATGAAGCCTCCGACCGCTCCACGCTGGCCGGCCAGATCTGGCGGTTCACCACCGGCGGACCCGCCGGGCCCTACGAAGACATCTACCAGGCCGAAGACGCACTGCTCAGCGGCCCCCAGTTCGCCACCAACCGCGAAGGCTACACCGGCAGGGGCTTCGCCGATTACATCAACAACAGCAACGATTACATCGAGTGGACCGTCTTCGCCCATTACACCGGCCAACATCGTCTGACCTTCCGCTACGCCCTCGCCGCCGGCAGCCGTCCCCTCGATATCCGCGTCAACGGCCAACTCGTCGCCGCCTCCCATCCCTTCCCCAACACCGGCAGCTACGACGTCTGGACCCACACGCCCAACCTCTCCGTCGTCCTCAGTGCCGGCTACAACACCGTCCGAGCCACCGCCATCGGCTACCAGGGTCCCAACGTCGACTACCTCAAGGTCATCGACGTCTACGATTACTCCCCGCCGGTCACGGGACTGCAACTGGCCCTCCAATTCGATGAGTCTTCGGGCACAATCGCCTCCGACAGCTCCGGCAACGGCCGCCACGCAACCCTCTACAACGGCCCCCAGTGGGATTCCCGACGCGGCCGCTTCGGCGGCGCCCTCAAGTTCGACGGCATCGACGACTACGTGGAGATACCCGGCTACAAGGGCGTCTCAGGCAGGCGTCCGCGAACCGTCGCCGCCTGGATCAGAACCGCCGACACCACCGGGGCCGACATCCTCTCCTGGGGAGCCGACGCCCCCGGCGCCCGATGGTCCCTGGTCACCGACCCGGCCACCGGGGCCCCCGGCATCCTCGTCGGCAACGGCCGGGCCTTCGCCGACACGCCCGTCAACGACAATCTCTGGCGCCACATCGCCGCCGTCCTCGACGCCGACCCCGACGTCGCCGAGGTGCGACTCTACGTGGACGGACTGCCCCGTCCGACCGCCGCCGTCGCCCAGCCCATTGACACCGCATCAACCGCCGGCGTCAGGCTCGCCACCTTCGACGACGGCGCCTACCGGTACTTCCCCGGTTACATCGACGACGTGGTCGTTTTCGACCTGGCCCTGACCGACCGCGAGATCGCCCGCCTGTGCCGTCTGGGGGCCGCCTCACTGCTTATCCCGTGCGGCCGTATCCCGCGCGACCGCGACTACGACATCCGCGGCGACCTCAACCGCGACTGCGTTGTCGACGCCGCCGACCTGCTCTACCTCGCGGAGAACTGGCTCCGCGACGACCCGGCCGCCTTCACCGACGTGGACGGCAGCGGCGGTGTCGATGGGCTCGACTTCTCCATGCTCGCCGGCCACTGGGCCGACCGCGTCACCTACTTCGACAAGCCCGCCGCGGCCCAGTTCGACCAGCCGCCCCACAACGCCACCGGCGTCTCCGCCACGCCCACGCTCTCCTGGCTGCCCGGCGACGGGGCCGTCTCCCACAACGTCCACTTCGGCCCCGACTATCCCCCCGCCTTCCAGACCAACCAGACGCACACCACCTTCACCCCCGGCATCCTCGCCTGGGAGACCACCTACTATTGGCGCATCGACGAGATCAACGCCTTCGGCGCGACCACCGGAACCACCTGGACCTTCACCGTCCGCGAAAAACCCCCCAGGTAGCCGCTCGGCGTCAGGCACTGCGACGCCGACAGGCAGCAGGCAGCGGTGAGCAATAAGCAGCCAGAAGAGCAGGCCCGTTGCTTGGCCCTCAATAGCGTTGCACACCTATGACGCCGACCGCACATTGTCATGCTGAGCGAAGCGAAGCATCTGGGCTGCGTATGTGACAAGGCGTATTCCCACAACCGGCATCCAACCGTCCCACCCTGTCTTGGGCGGGCTTGCGTCCGGGCCGCACGTTCTCATGTGCCCGACGTTTTCAAAAAAATCCCGCCCCCAGTTTGCACCCCGCCGAATCTATCGTATCCTTTACTCAGAAGGGCAAAACACGGCAGTCAGCGTAGCACAGAAAAGCCATAATACTCCTTCCTTTGCCCGAGGAGGCAAGCGTACCGACTAGACAATATTCGGGGGGTCGCTTGTCTCCTTTTTTTGTGCGCACACAATGCGCAGATTCGCTCGTCTCCTTGCCATATTGACCTCCCGTTCTGCCTTACTGCGCCTGCGCACCATCGGCCAGCCAATGCACCATCAGCAGCGCCACGTCCGCAAAGTCCACGCGACAGTCACCATTGACATCCCCGGCCACAATCGTCTCACACAGCGGCCCGCCGAAGTACGACTTGCTTGCTTCCCCCGTCCCACCATAGGCCCCCATATTGACACGCCCACCGTTTGGAAAAGGCTCCAGCCCTACAGGCGACATCGGATCGCCGACATCAATACAAGGACTCGTCACCGCGTCCGTCGTCCATCGTCCTTCGTCCGTCAGCCACCGACCCGCCTGGCTCTTCAAATGATAATCGCCGTCAACCCATACCACATTCTTGAGTCGCCGCCAGTCGACTGCGAGGTTCGGGTCGTTGCTGTCCCCCCAATAGCCCCCGTTCACGATATACGGGTCTGACCCAATGTTGCCCACGCCAGCCAGATTCCCGGTCCAACCCTCGACACAACTGAAGTGGATCTCAAGTTGCCCTTCATCGACACCAACCTGCGCCCTTTCTCTGGACTCGACCGTGTCGAAGTTGCCCCACAGAATACTGTTATGGATCGCCACAGATCCCCTGTAACTGTAGACGGCACCGCCGCCAGATCCATCGAAGAAGAAGCCTCGATTGCCGGAGAAAAAGCAGTTTTCGACAAAAGCCGCTGCATACGAGCAGTCAATTGCCGCCCCCTGCGATGCGGTATTGCCAGCGAAGACACACTTGACTACTCTCAACGTCGCGCCCCTGGCGCAGTCAATGGCCCCGCCAGACACCGTTCTGTGGCTAGTTGTGGGCACGGTGCCCCCGCCTCCGTTGCCGACAAAGACACACTCCGTGAACACGGGACTGCCTGTATGACTGTACACACCAGCGCCCTTATTGAATGCGGTGTTGCCTTCAAACCTGCATCGAGAGATCAACGGCGACCCGAAGTTCAGTATGCCGCCGCCGAAATCGCCCGGGAAATACCAGCACTCCGCCCTACCATCCCTAATGGTGAACCCTTCGAGCACGGCCGTCGCATCCGTTCCAGAGCTCGTTACGACGTGGCACACATTGTCCCAGAAGAAATCCGGTATCCCAATATCCCCGCTCAGTACCGTCTCGAAGCACCCGATATCCCTGGCATTCGGGTCGCTGCCCGCCAGTCCCGCATAGCCCCCGCGCAGAGCGACGTCGTTC
>DDXG01000094.1 GCA_002347125.1 Phycisphaerales bacterium UBA2266 | reverse complement strand
GTCCTGGCCGAGTTGCTCGATCCGACGGACAAGAGCATCTCCCGCGCCGCCGAAGACAAGGAGACCGCCCACTGGCTCCTGGCGCAGTCCAAGGCGGATGCGCAGGCGGCCTTTGAGGCCGAGCCGTCCGACGCAACGAGCCGCCTGAAGGCCGGCATTGAGGACCTCGACCGTGCCGCCCAGTATCTGCGGACGGCCACCGACGCATGGCTGCACGCGGGCATGTACGCCGTCGACGGGGCCGACCAGACGCGAGATCGGGCCCTGGCGGCCGCGGCGCAACTGCGAGGCAGTGAACTGAACGGGACGCCGCTTGGCGCCGGCGTTGAGGCGTTTGTTGCCTCCGTCGAGGATGCAATCCGCCGCGGCGAGCAGGCCGCCGCCCTGACCGTGGCGCTGGCGGATGTGGAGAGACTTGCCTCGACGGGCCAGGATGACGAAGCGGCCGTCCAGTCGCTGCTGGATACACTCGACAACGGTCGCCTGGCCCCGCACCTCGAGAAGCGGTGGCAGGCGGTCGGCGCGGCCGCCTCGCGACTGGCGGCCCTATGGTCGCGGCCGGACAATCTGCGGGTCTGTTGGGGAGGCGACGGGCGATGGACCGTTGAGAAGGTCGCCGGCCGATGGTGCTGGGTCATCGGCGAGAACCGACCGTGCCTGTACCTGGACGTCCCCGGTCCGGCGCTGCCGGCGGCAGCCGACTACACGATCCACTTCGAGTATTTCGACCGGGGTGACTGGACTATCCATTTTGAGTACGATTCCGACTTCCCCGAGACCGACCGCCGGCAGTATCACGGCGTCGAGCCGCTGAAGCTGACCAACACCAACCAGTGGAAGCAGGCCACGTTCGCGATGCCGCGATGCCTGTTCGCCTCCAGCCAGAACCTGCTGGCCGATATGCGTTTCGTCACCGGGCGGGGGGCGTGCATCCGGAACATCCGCCTTGAGAAGCCGTAGACATCCCGGATAGAATAGACGCGCCGAACACCAGTAGCACATGGAGTATGCCATCATGCGATCGACATATTGGGTATCTGTCCTTCTGCTGTGCGGCGTTGGGTCCTGCTCCGACGGCAGGTCGGCGGCGCCGGGCGCCGATGCGCCGTACCTGACATTTCGCGGCTCGTGCGACGCCTCCGCGGGCGTGGCCTTGTCCGACGACTCCTTCCTCGTCGCCGACGATGAGAACAACATCCTGCGTCTGTACCGCATCGCCGACGGCTCCATGCCGATTCGTGCGTTTGACCTGACGGCGCACCTCGCCATCGACCCGGAGAACCCGGAGGCCGACATTGAGGGGGCCACCCGCGTCGGCAACCGCATCTACTGGATCAGCTCCCACGGCCGTAACAAGGACGGCAAGATGCGCCCCAATCGCTATCGTTTCTTCGCCACCGACATCGAGGTTACGGGCGACGATGTGTCGATCCGCAGCGCCGGCAGGCCCTGCGTCACGCTGGCGCAATCCCTGGTAGCCTCGCCCATCGGGTTACAGCTCGGCATCGACAAGGCTACGCGGTTTGACGATGACCTGTCGAAGAAGGAACGCGAGAAGCTCGCCCCCAAGGAAGCCGGCCTCAACATCGAGGCCCTGGCCGCGGCGCCGGACGGGCGCACGCTCTATATCGGCTTTCGCAACCCGCTGTTTCCGATGGCGTCCTCGAAGCGGGCGATTGTCATCCCGCTGGAGAATGCCCAGGCCGTTGTTGAGGATTCCGCCGCCCCCCGGTTCGGCAAGGCGATGCTCTGGGACCTCGGCGGCAGGGGCCTGCGGAGCATGGAGTATTGCCCCCGACAGACGGCCTTTCTGCTGATTGCGGGCGATCCGGATGAACGCGACAACTTCGCCCTCTACCGCTGGTCGGGCGATGCGGCCGATTCTCCGACCCTCGCGGCCCCCATCAAGACCGGCCTGCCGCAATTCAAACCGGAGGCCATCATCCCCTTGGGCGGCCGACCGGATGTGCTGGTCCTCAGCGACGACGGCGCCATCATGGTCAAGGTCGGCCGCGACGACTGCATGGATCCCGACGCATACGATCAGGCCAAGGGCGCCTGCGAACAGAAGTACCTCCGCGACGCGGCCCGCAAGACCTTCCGCGCCATCCGCCTGACCCCATGAACAGAGCGGCAAAGCAGCAATACCACCGCCTCGTGTCACGTCGAATCTCACCTTGTCATGCTGAGCGAACCGAAGCATCTCAGCCTGGCCTCGTGACCCCGCGCCGACTCCCTCACGTGAATTGAAGGGGTCCCATGCATTCTTCGCGGTGAAGAGGCCGCAGCAACTATTCACCACCCCCGTTCAATCAGGCAGTTGCCACTCTCATGATTGGACAAAGGACCTTCCTGGACACTTTCAAAGACGCCTCTTTGCAGACGGGTGGGGTTATACCCCATAGAGAAGGGTCGGTGCGTCCAATAGGATAGCGCCAACCGTAGACTTATGACAGCCCTTTAAGGACGGAAGAACCGCGTGGTGCACAACGCGATCGTCAATCGCCGCAACGATACAAACATGGAGAACAGACGGCCGGAAGCAGATTCACAGATAAGAAATAGTGAAAACAGAGCACCCGACGTGAAAGGACGAACACACATGCAAAGACACAGACGAACACTTATTTGCCTTATAATCGGGGTATGTTGCCTGACCAGCATTGCTTTTGCGAGAGCGGTGCGGGCTATGCTGGAACCGGTCAACGGCATTGAGTCGGATCGCGCCACAGGCCGCGCTATCCTCAATTTCGCTAAAGGCAGAAACAAGACTATCATCCAACTCAACTGCCGGCGGCTTACCCCCGGTGCGGACTATGACGTCTATATCGGGCCCACCGGTCAGGGTACGCCGCCGGAAGCCATGTTGCCCATCAGCGACCGTGTGGGGCCTCCTCTGAGAGTCAAGAGGAACGGCACGGCCAAGCTCCACGCCGTGGTCAATGGCCAGGACGTCTCCGGCTACATCGTTCATATCGTCGGGGAATATGACGATCCGGATGACAATCCGGATCAGGGGCTTGTGCCCGTCGTCGTGATGACAAGCCAGACGGAATAGGCGACGATTCCATCACCCAGAGGATGGACAATGGGCCTGCGAACAGGTTCGCCGGGCGGCTTTCGCTTCTCCGTCAATCACCCGTGATCTCGATATTGTCCATGCTGCCGAGCTTGCCGTTTGCAGAGCGCAGGTACTCCAGGGTCAGCGGCTCGTGGCCCATCATCTCGGTGCCGATGGCGTCGACGGCCACCGGATCGGACCCCGCCAGGATAACCCCCAGCCGCTTCTTCCTTCCCGCCAGGTGCATGCCAGCCAGGGCCACGGACGCGTCGACGACGCATAGATCCGGGGGCTTTTAGGTGCACACGTCCACCGTCGCCCACTGGGCGGACGGGCTGTGCAGCTTCGATTTATTGCACGAACCTGCATAGAACCGCGCCGGCGCAATCCCGAACATATTCATCATCAACACTCATAAGCGACCTGATAGCAGATACTTGCATGGCGTTGTTTTGCGGAAAGCGGAAGATTCAGGCTTGAGGGTCGGTATGAGGTGGGCTGTGGGGGTGGCGATGGCGTGAGCCTTGGAGTCAGATTGCCTAGTTTGCCCAAGTTGCCTAAGCTTGGCTTTGTTTCTCCATCTCTTGCTCTTTGTGGTTGGGTGGCGGGCGGTATGGGAGGCCGACGGGTGTAGGGTCGGGCGTGCGAATAGACCTGAGAATCTGTAGGGATTCCTGGGTGAACTGGAAGGGTTCGGTACATTCTCTCTGCCGCAATCTGCGTAATCCCTGGCGTCCGGGGCGTTGCGGAGACGCAACCGCAGGAAATGTACCGGACCCCTTT
>DDXG01000157.1 GCA_002347125.1 Phycisphaerales bacterium UBA2266 | reverse complement strand
GGCCAAACATGCGTCTTGTCATCAGACAGAACAATCACCAGGTCAACGAGTTCCGGTTTTCCGCCGGGCCCGTCCGCATCGGACGAAATGTGGACAACCAGATCGTCCTGCCGGAGGTCAAGGTCTCCCGCCGCCATGCCGTGCTCTTTCAGACCCCCGAGGGTCGCTGGGCCGTCCAGGACCTCAACTCCGCCAACAAGACCTATCTCAACGGCCGGCCCATACAGCGGGAATTCCTCGCCGGCGGCGACAGCCTCCAGATCGGCTCGTTCTTCATCGACATCGACACCGAGCAGGACGCCCCCGCCCAGGAGCCCATCCACCTCGAGGACACGCTCATTACGGACACCCGTGAACTCCAGACCGTCGTCCGCACCACCTCCAACGGCAAGGCCCCGGACCTCCGACTGCCGGCCGGACGCATCGGCCACTTCATCGACGCCGCCGAGCGCATCTGCAGCGCCAACGGCCTCGACGCGATCCTCGATGCCCTGCTCGAACTGGCCTTCGACCAATTCCATGCCGCGCGCGTCTGGGCCGCCCTGCGAAACGACGCCATCGGACCGATGACCTGCAACAAGGGCCTCAACGCAAAACGCGAAGAAGTCGGCCTCGGTGACATCTCGCTCAACAAGAAACTCGACGAGGCCCTGGAAAAAGGCGAATTCCTCCTCTTTCCCAGAATCCCCCCCAACGGCGACGGCCATAAGACCCGCTCCGCCCTCGTCGCCCCCATTCGAACCGCCAACGGCACCTTCGGAGTCCTCTACATCGACAACGACCGCGACGCCCCGCCCTACACCCTCGCCGACCTCGACTACCTGCTCCTGCTGGCCGTCCACACCGCCGGCATCATAGAGAATTTCTAGCCCGCCCGCCGGTCCCCACGAAATACGATATACGAAATAAGATATACGAGAATCATCTCATCGGCCCGCCCGTCAACGACACGCCGCCGATGTCGAACGCAAAGGTCTTGACCTGCAGATCCTCGTAGACCTTCACCGCCACCGAACCGCTCGACGGCAACGGGCCGCCCGCGGCGGCGCACTTGACCAGCGTCGCATCCCCGAGGGCCTGCTTGCTCACCATCTGGATGTTCTTATCCGAGAACTCCACGGACTCGATCTCCTGCTCCTTGATATCCAGCCGCAGGTAGATCACCGCCGGATTGTTGTTGAACGGGTCGGTCCCGATCGACTCGATGACCGCGCCGAACTGCGAGCCCTTGGCCCCTTTCTCGAACGCCATGGTCCCGATGTCCACGGATTGCGACCCGCCCGCCGTCACGTACTCCAGCGTCCCGGAAACGCCCTCCAGCCCCGTCGCGTTTTCATCGGGCAGCGCCAGCCGCACCTCAAACAGAATCGTCCGCCCGTCCCTGGCCGGCGTCGTCCCCAGGATCCGCCGGTCCCACTCGTGCACCGGCAGCAGGCTCTGCATCGCGTTCGTCGTCGCCTTTATCACAAGCCCGCCGTTGACCTTGACGGCCGCCTCGGGCAGTTCGGCCATCAGCGACAGCGTATAGCCCGCCCGCTGCCCCAGCGGCAGAATCCCCAGCGCCGAGTCGCTCACCCGCACAAGCCGCACTGCCGCCACCCGGACGTTGCCCCGCGCCGCCACGGGAGCGGCCGACCCCGTGCCCGTCGGCGCGGGCGTCGTTGTCGGCGCCGGCGGCAGATCCACGCGGATCCCCGTATCCGTCAACGGCGGCAGGTCTACCGAGATGTCCATATCCGCCGACGGCAACGCGAAATCGTCCAACGACTCAAACGTCGGCTGCGCCGTGGCCGGCTGCAAGCCCAGTGAATCGACCATCGCCTGGTAGTTCGCATGCGCCGCCGCCGTCTCGACCGCATAGTCGAACAGTGCGCCCTCGGAGCTGGAAACAACACGTACCGGTCCCGGCTCCCCAAAAAGCACCCTGCACATCATATCCTGCTGCTGCTGTGGGGAGTTCGCCGAGTCTTTCATCGAAGCCAGCGTCGTCTTCATCATCTGCCTATCGGCGATCATCCGGTCCATGGCCACCAGAATGCCGGCGCCCGACAGACCCAAACGGACCGTCCGTTCATCCTGGCGGGAGAAAACAGACGCCGCCGACACCTGGCCCGGCAAGTGGAATACGCTATCCATGACGAACCCGCCTAGTATCTTCTCCACGACGGGTCGTGTCCTTGACTGATAGTCGCTGATGGCCTTGTCAATCTCTGCGTCGACCGCGGGATCGTCCATATTCCTTGCTTGGGCTCCTCCGGGCAGGGGAGCACCCATCATCATCGACGACTGCCCTGCGGCCGGAATCCGCCCTTCAAGCGCTACAGTTCCGTCGGCCCCAGGTGTGTAGAGCCACTGCATAGAAGGCGACTGACCCCCCGTCGCCAGGCCAAGCCGGCTGATATCCGCGAAATACGCCGTCCCGGAGAAGAACAGCTTCCCATCAGGCGTGGCACCGTATGACACGTCCTTCCATACGTCAATCCCCTGAGACCCGTTAAGCATCTGACGCGCCAGGTCTTTCGCCATCGTCTCCATCTCGGCCTGCGTCTTGCCGCTCGAAGGCTGTGGCGCCGGCGGTGTTGCCGGACCTCCCATGGCCGCGCCCATGGCGGCCGCCATGAGGTTCCCGACCTCTTCCGCCGCAGCCTCCAGCGCTCTGACATCCACGGTCATCTGGCGCAATACCTTGCCCGAACCATCCGGATTGAGCGTGAATTCATCCCGCGTCTCCACGCAGCCAACCAGCACAACGGACGCGACAACCAGCAGAATCGCCAAAAGCCTGTTCATGACACCAGCCTCCTGTTAAGGACCTCACAAACGCGAGTAGAATCCCTTATATCATACCCGATTGTGCCCCCGAATTCAACGATTATCCCCCAAATCCCCACATTCGGGGTGGCGCCACTGCCGCCATTTGAGTCTCGATCCTCCAGGTTTGTGTCGCATTTTGCGCTCCGCACCTGGCGCCTGCCGTTCCTACGGCTCCAGCCACGCACCCGAGAACGCCATCACGTCGTCAAATCCGACCCGCCCGTCGGCCGTCAAATCCGCCCCGCCGCACCAGAAATCGAGCCGTCCGCACGCATCCTGCCCCCACCAGCCTGCAAACAGGGCGAAATCCGCCCCATCCACATCCCCATCCTGCTCCATATCGGGGGTCATCGGCACGATGACCATCGCCCACGGCCCCTCCATGCCCCCGCCGAAAACCAGCTTCTGGGGCGAACCGGACCCGTCCATATTGCCCCGGTGGATCGCGTACGTCCGCGTATCTGTCCAGTAAACCTGCCTCGCCTGGTAATCCAGCACCAGGCCGTGGGGCCGGTCCAGCCCCTCGGCCGCGATGAACAGGTCCTCCACACCCCCCGTGCCGTCCAGGTTCATCCGCTGGACCTTGTGGCTGCCCCGGTCGCCCCAGTAGAGCTTGCCCCCGTACAGGTCCAGCGCGATATCCCGCACGTGGGTCAGCCCGCTGACCACCGTCTCGACCGGGCCCTCATCCAGCACCATCCGCCGGATATACGTATCGTCCACGTCGCTCCAGTACAGCACGTTGTTGATCTCATCCAGCTCGATGTAATACGGAAAACCCACCCCCGCGACGACGTCCTGCACCCCGCTGCCATCCAGGTTCATCCGCAGTATCTTCTGGGCCCCCGTATCCGACCAGTACACCCGCCCGCGGACCATATCCAGCGCCAAATCCGCCGGGAACGATAGACCATCCGCCATCAGCTCCCAGTCCGTGCCGTCCAGGTTCGTCTGGTAGATCGCCCGCAGGCCTGCGTCCACCCAGTACATCTTGCCGGCTCCGATATCGATTCCCAGCCCCCGAGGCTCGATCAACCCGTCCTCCCAGGTCAGGATATCCTCGACTCCCGTCCCATCCAGCCGGGCCCGCTGAATCCGCCCGGCGTCCTTATCCGCCCAGTAGAGCATCCGGCTGAGCCCCTGCCCATAAGCCCCGGCCGACAGAACCACCCAAACCGCCGCCACCGCCCCGAGAACCGCGTTTCGAACACCCATGCCAGCCACCTCCACAACAAAAACACCAGCAACCGCGCAAAACCCAACCACACCCCCCATTATATACAACTAAGTGCCCTCATCTCCCCGTTTCGTTACCTCCCAAAGAGACCACCTATGGAATCCATGGCCGGATGCTCGCAATCCGCACGACGCAATACGCAATACGAACTCAACGCTGATCCTCAAGCCGCCACATATCCACAACGCATTCCCCCGCCGGCATCCACTCCACCCGCCAGTCCAGAAACAGGACATTGCACCCATGCCGATGGCGTGACGCCGCCACCCGCCGCCCTCGCCAGGTATCCTGTGAGGTCGAGGTCGGCAGATGCCCCGGATTCCACACGTCGCAGCGGTTCTCGCCGTCGTCGTCGGCCGCCCGGATAATCGGCCGCCACGACCCGTTCTCGTTATCCGCCAAGTAGATGACCTCCGCCCGCCGACTGCATTTCGTCAGTCTTGTCGGCTTCAACTCTTCGCTACCGGTAGCGTCGCTACGATCGCGGAACTTCCACCCGTTGATTACATAGCACACCGTCTGCTCCTTGTGTGGATAGCTTGGGCATCGGAACATCTTCACCGACCGATAGTCCCCGCCGGCGGGCTTGATGGATAGATACGGCATGAACAACTGAAACCACGCCTGGCCCGACCCGCCCCCAAGGCCTCGTGGAACGAACAGGTCGTGGTTCTCCGCATACAGGTTGCCCGCCAGGCCGACCTGCCGCAGATTGCTCTTGCACGCCACCGCCCGCGCCTGTCTTCTCGCCGCGCTCAAGGCGGGCATCAGAATCCCCATCAGCAGCGCAATGATGGCGATCACCACCAGCAGCTC
>DDXG01000273.1 GCA_002347125.1 Phycisphaerales bacterium UBA2266 | reverse complement strand
GGGCAGGCAGCTCGACGTTCACCGTATTCAAAGTAGCAGAAACACCAATTCCTTTCATGGCTTCCTGGTCGTAGAAGGCAACATCCAGGACGGGGCGAGCGATCTGCGACTCGTGCCGAGCATGCCCCATCTTGGCGATCTCTTCAGGGTTGGCTACTGCGGTCGAGCTACCACGGCGCACGTAAACAGCGTCCTTCTTCAAGCGGCCGTAGTCCCCTTTCAGGAAAAGAGGACGGTCCTGCAAGGGGATGTGTGACGGGCGACAATTAGAAATCCCAGCCAACGACAATTAGAAGTACCGTTCTTTGAGCTTTGATCCGTAGTGTCTAACCTTTTGAAGGAGTGGAGGTTAGATGGTTACGGATCAGCAAGTGAGGAAACTGATGAAGCTCGTAAAGACGGAACAGACATTGTCGTTGGCCGCCGCGAAGGCGGGGATGAGTGAGAAGACCGCTCACAAGTATCGGCAATCGGGCAAGCTACCGAGTGAGATGGTGAAGCCTCACACGTGGCGGACACGGCCGGACCCGTTCGCGGACGTGTGGGAGGAGGTCCGGGGGATGCTGGAGGACAACCCGGGCCTTGAGGCGAAGACGGTGTTCGAGGATTTGCAGCGGCGGCATCCGGGAGTGTTCCCGGACGGGCAAGTGCGGACGCTGCAGCGGCGGATGAAGGCGTGGCGGGCCCTGGAAGGGCCTGAGCGGGAGGTGTTCTTCGCCCAAGAGCATGCGCCGGGGGTGCTGTGCCAGTCGGACTTCACGCACATGGCCGATCTGGACGTGACGGTCGACGGACAGCGGTTCGAGCACTTGGTGTATCACTTGGTGCTGACGCATTCGAATTGGGAAACAGGGACGGTCTGTTTTTCGGAAAGCTTCGAGAGCCTTTCAGAAGGGCTGCAGAACGCGTTGTGGGAATTGGGCGGCGTGCCTGTGGCGCACCAGTCGGACCGGCTTACGTCGGCGGTGACGACGTTGGGCGACCGGGCGGAGTTCACGGAGCGGTACAGCGCCCTGCTGCGCCATTACGGTCTCGAAGGCAAGATGATTCAAACCGGCAAGCCTAACGAGAACGGCGACGTGGAACAGCGGCATCACCGGTTCAAGAGGGCGGTGGACCAGGCGTTGATGCTCCGTGGCAGCCGGGATTTCGCGAGCAGAGAGGATTACGAAACGTTCCTGGGCAAACTGTTCGTCCAACTCAACGCCGGCCGGCAAGAACGGCTCCAGAACGAAGTGAAGACGTTGCGCGAACTGCCCCGAGCGCGCTTGGATGGCTTCAAGAAGCTCGCGTGCCGCGTGGGCCAAGGCAGCACCATAAACGTGGGCCGCAACATCTACTCGGTGTCGAGCCGGCTTATCGGGGAACAGGTCGAGGTGCGGCTCTACGCCGACCATCTCGAAGTGTGGTACGCCCAGAAAAAGCTCGACACCCTGGCGCGCCTGCGGGGCCGGAGCCAGCACCGCGTCAATTACCGGCACGTCATTGGCTGGCTCGTGCGCAAGCCCGGGGCTTTTGCGAACTACCGGTACCGGGACGACTTGTTTCCCACCAGCCGGTTCCGCATGGCCTACGACGTGCTCAAGCGGCAGAGTCCCAGCCGCGGCCACAAAGAGTATCTGCAGGTCCTTCACCTGGCGGCCACGGACAGCGAGACGGCCGTGGACGACGCCCTGCGCGCCCTCATCGACTCGGAGCACGCCATCAGCGCCGAGACGGTGAAAACGATGGTGCGCGAGGCCACGGTTCTGCCCGCCCCGACCGACGTCATGATCGACGACATCGACCTGGAGCGCTACGACTCCTTCCTGACCAGCATCGAGTCGCTGCAACGGGAGGTGGTGCTATGAGCAAGAATACAGATACCGTCGGCGCCCGATTGACGGCCCATCTCAAGGAACTGCATCTGCCCACCGTCCGCGAGCGCTTCGAGGAACTCGCCCAAATGGCCCGGCAAGAAGACATGAGCTATGAGGCATACCTCCTGGCCTTGTGCCAGAGCGAATGTGAAGTGCGCCGGCACAACCGCATCGAGCGGCTCCTGCGCGAATCACGGCTCCCCAGGGAAAAGACCCTCGAAGCATTGGACCTCAAGCGCCTCGGCCGCAAAGTGAGCCTTCAAGTCGACACTCTGGTCGAGGGCTCCTTCCTGGACCGCTGCGAAAACATCCTGGCCTTCGGCAACCCCGGCAGCGGCAAGACCCACCTCTTGTGCGCCATTGGCCAGCAACTCATCCACGCCGGACGCCGCGTCTACTTCACCCCCTGCAGCCTACTCGTCCAGGAGCTTCTGCGGGCCAAACACGACCTCAAGCTCGACCGCTTCATCAAACGGCTCACCAAGTTCGACGCCCTCATCATCGACGACATCGGATACGTCCAGCATGACCGCGACGAAATGGAGGTGCTCTTCACGCTCCTGGCCGAACGCTACGAACGAGGCAGCATCATGCTCACCAGCAACCTGCCCTTCTCCCAATGGGAACGCATCTTCAAAGATCCCATGACCACCGCCGCTGCCATCGACCGTCTCATTCACCACAGCGTCATCCTGGAACTCAACCTCTCCAGCTACCGCATGGAACACGCCAAGAAGACCAAAAAGGAGGAAAAATGACGCAATATAATCACTGTACTAGCTTTGCATGCCCCCTGCAGGGGGCATGC
>DDXG01000351.1 GCA_002347125.1 Phycisphaerales bacterium UBA2266 | reverse complement strand
GTCCCTGACCTGCGCGACAAACGCCATCGCATCATCGTAACAGCGAAGGTCGTGGTCGAACCGCCCCGCCTCCCGCAGGAAGACCTCAAAACGCCCGTATCCGTCCGCCGTCAGCATCCCGTCGGCGCCGAAGTACCTGCCGGCCAGTTTCCCCAGGGCCGCCGGGCAGCCGCCGCCGGCGTGGAACACGACCTGCCGACGGGCCCCGTAACGAAGATATACCTCCGAATAGACGGGGGCAAAGCCCGCCGGCAGGGTCTTCTTGCCGCCGCTTCGGGTCCGCAGCCGGGCCAGCGTGAACTCGATGTGCTTGCACGTCCCCAGCGTGTTGACCGCGAAATCGGGACACGAGCAGTAGTTGTCACCGAGTCCCTCGCCGCGAATCGCCACGCGGTACTCGCCGCCCGTCCGCGGATTCGTGACGCGGAACTCCGAGAAGACCGGCTCATCGCCGATGTTCTTCAGGCGGAACTTCTGTTCCTGCGCCAACTGCCGCCGCAGGGCGATCTGCCACTGCTCCAGGCCCATCTCTTCGGGCTTTCGCAGGTGAGAAATCCTCGCACGCTTGCGGTTCTTCTTCTTGACTATCTTCATTTGGACCTTGGTCATGGAATCCGTCTTCCAGCCGCAATGGGGACTTACTGAGGTTTCACGGCCAGGATGTAGTCCAGGCCGAACATATAGCTCTTGACCGCCGACGGATTGGCCCCGAGCACCGTGACCTCCAGCCGGTTGACGCCCTGATTGAGTCGGCACTTGCCCAGCTTGACTTCGGTGGTCACGACGCCCTGATTGAAGAAGTCTATCGATTCGACCTTCGTGCCCCGATGTACATCGGGGTTGACGGCGATCCGCATGATGCCGTAATCCACCGCCTTGGTCGCGCCGAGCGTCACGTCATATTCGCCGCCCTCGTCCATGGTGAACTCCACAACGAGCCGATCCTGCTCCTTCGCGTGCCGCCACCACAGTTGGGCGTTATTGCTCCAGTTGTGCTGCCGTATGTTCTGAATCTCCGTCTCGCCGCCGGTCTTCTCGATGACCTTGAGCGTCTCGCCCTCGATGGCGCCGTCGACACGCCGCGGCTTGATGATGTCCTCAACTGCTCGGGCCACCGGACGGGCGGCCTCATCGGGCATGGGCTGAACATCCGACGTCGCGCCCGGCCGGGCGTACCAGAACGTCGCCGGGGCATAGTTCATCTTCGTCCTGGCCCAGTGCCACAACTCCATGTCGAACTGGATGGACTTCGTAAACGGGATCGCATCCAGAGCCCGATAGCGGCTGTTCACGGAGAAGCCCGCCTTGAGATTCCCGTCGCCGCAGGGCTGCGCATGGAACGCCGACTGGAAGAACTCCGGCCGGCACCAGGCATATCCGTAGTAGTCCTCGCTGCCCGTGCCGATATGCGACGGGAAGGTCTCGCCATCGACGTAAATCTTCTCATCCCCCTCGCCCCACCACGTATCGGCCGTGTTGAACAGCGTCAGCACATCCCCGACGTAGGCGCCCTGCCCCTGCACGGTCACCCAGGTCAGGTCCAGCGCGCCGTGGTCCACGGCCTTCTCGTTGGACTGCGTCTCAATCGCCGCCCACTGCTTCCAGGCCGCGTGGAAGTGACACGAGCGTTCGTCCCATTCCCAGGGGCTGCTGGAGATGCGCCCCTCAACCAGCTCCACCGGCTGTGAACCCAGGTTCAACACCGTGACCTTTGCCCGCTTGCCGAACGGCATGACCCAGTAGGACGACATCATCCCATCCTTGTCCACCTGTGTGTACCACGTCGAATGAGGGTGAACGTGATAACCGGTCCCGAAGAAATCCCCGATGGGACACCAGACCGTGGCGGCTCCATCGAACTCCATCTTCAGGATCGTCGACCGCAGGGCCTGCGGCAGGTCCTCGGCCCGGAGGCGAAACTGCATCCGCCGGATGGCGCGCGAACCAGTCACCATCATGGATTTCTCCCCGCCCGGCGCGACAGCACCCTTCAGCCCGCCGTCCACCAGATCCCCCAACCCGGATCGCTCGCACTCGCCGAGCATCCGATTGACACGCCCGACGGCGGACGCCGACTTGCCCAGCGTTTGCTCGCTGAACGACTCGACCCTCGTGCCCGGTTCATACGTGCGATAGTTGATCTGATAGTAAAGCGCCTCGCCCTTGCGAGCGCCTTCGTCGATCAGGACATCCGTATGGTAGGTGATCTTGCAGCGCTTGGCATAGGGGATCGGCAGATACAGGTTGTGCCCGCGATGCCGGTACGGGGTCTGCGGAGAGACGCTGTGCGACAGCGGCTCGCCCACGAGCTTGCCGCCGCTGACCAGGTCCGCCATCGGCCCTTCGATGACCGGCTCCGCCTGGCCGTCGATATAGACGCGCATCGTGCCGTTGCTGAATTCGCCGCCGCCGGGCCCGTGCCAGGTAGCCCAGAACCGCACGACCACGCCGGGGCCCTCGGCGTCCATGAGCACGTGCTCCTTGCGGCCGGCGTTCTCCTCCACCCGCACGAAGTAGCTACGGTCCCAGTTGGCCCACCACGTGGGAGAGCCCGGCTCCGTGGAGTTGCGGTCGTAACTGCTGAACTGCTTACAGGTGTACGCCGGACTCGGTAGCCGTGCGATACGTCCGCGGTCCACCATCTCATCCAACAGCGAATCGAACGTGACGATTGACGAAGATGCGGCCCGCCCCACAGCCGCCGATGCACAAAGAACCGCACAGACAAACCCATACCTCATGAGCGTCCTTCCATAGTCCATAGTCTCACCTGTTTTCATCAATACCTTGATTGCGGATCGCTTCGCGGCCGGTCCTTCCGGCCGCCGGTCCACGAAGACCGCGGGCTATACTAGCAAAACCCCGGCCAGGCGGCTACCGCCGGGCCCAACCGAGTGCTCCGGCGCAGGCTCCCCAGGCAGAGGCCGGCCACGCCGTAATTACTTGCCCAAAAAGGGCTTACCAATTAATCGGGGGCCTGTACAATTTGAGTTGTCAAATCCCCGGCCACCTGTATAATCCCACGATGGCTGGTTCGCATCGCGTTCGCTTTCTCCAGGATTCAATCCCATGAAAAAGATTATTGAAGAAGTATTTCAGGCTGAGCAGAAGGCCGACGGCTTTCTCAAGCAGGCCCGGGAAAGGGCCGCTGAAATACGGCGACAGGCCGACAAGGAGGCCGCCGCCATGATCGCCGACGCCGAGCAGAAAGCCCGCGATACCGTCCAAACCATCGTCGAAGACGCGAAGAAACAGGCCGAACGGATTCGCCAGGAACGGCTCAAGGAGGTCGATCTCCTCAAGGACGCGATGTTCAGCGGCAAAGCCGAAATCATCGACGCCCTGGTGGATGACATCTGCCGAATGGTCCTGACCACCGACACGGAAAGAGACGGCGACTGATGGCCGGTCCGCTGGCGAAATACGCTTTCATCAACGCCAAGCTCCGCGCGAGGATCAGCAACATCCTGCCCGACGAGACCTTCGGGCAACTCGAAAAAGCCGTCTCCATCGACGCGGCCCTGACCCTCCTCCGCGACACGGCGTTTGCCGTGCTCGAAACCGTCTACTCGGCCACCGGCGACCTTCGGCAGGCGGAACTCGAACTGCTCAAGAAGGAGATCGACCTTTACAAAGACATCCGGCGGCACGTCCACCCCGACTCGCTGGAGTTGATCGAGACCCTGCTGTGCCAGTTTGAAACGGACAACCTCAAGAACGCCATCCGCATCTTCTTCGATCGCCAGGTCCGCAAACGACCCGCCGACGCCGGAGAGCACTACATCATCTACGAACGCATCGTGCATGATATTCCCTTTGACATCATCGTCAATGCCCGCAGCTTCGACGAGGTGGCCGCCGCCTGCGAAGGCACGCCCTACCGCAGTATCATCCGCAAGTTCGGCCCCACCGTCGAAGCCGATGCGTCTCTGTTCCGCATGGAAGTCGCCCTCGACCACCTCTACTACGAACGTCTCCTGGCCGCGATCGCCAAACTCGACCGGAAGGACCGCGAAATCGCCATGAGGCTGGCCGGCGTCGAGATCGACCTGCAGAACATCAACTGGATCATCCGCCTCAAGGCCTTCTATGATATGCCCCTCCAGGCCGTTCTGGCCACCATCGTGCCCGGCGGCCTCAACCTCAACAAGGCCGTCATACACGAGCTCTACCAGGCCCAGAACGTCACATCCATCCTCCACGACGTCGTCACGACCCAGTATCCCGGCCTGTCCGCCATGCTCTCGGGCAAGGCCTCCGACCTCGCCTCGCGACTCCTGCTGATTCGACGCATCCTCGATGAAATCCTCAAGCACGAGATCCGCCGTATCCTCAGCGGCTATCCGTTCACCATCGGCACGGTGCTTGCGTACTTCGCCCTCAAGCGGAACGAACTAAAGAGAATACGGACCATATTAAATGCCAAACAGTACGGCATCGAGCCGGAACGCATTGAGAGCCTCTTCTGATGTTTACGACCCAGATGACACAACTGTTCGCCGTGGCGCTCCGAAGGGATTGTGAGCGGATCACGGAGGTGTTGTTGCGGGAGGGGGTGATGGAGTTCGTCCGCGTTTCCGATCTGGGCGAAGGATCCGCCGCCGCACTGGCGACCGTCAAACCCGAAGGTGAACTGGCCGACATCACCGACCTCAGACAGCGAGTCGAAGGCGTTCTGCGCACCGGCGGCGTGACACCCAGGCCGCCCGGTGAAAAGGACCTCGCCGTCCGGGTCTCGGTGGATATGGATAAGGAACGGAAGGCGCTCGACCGCATCGCCGGAGAGTGTGAGAGCCTCCGGGAAAGGCAGCGGGGACTCAGCCAGGAAATCCTGAGGCTCGAAGACATCAGCCGCCAGGTCGACCTCTACGGGTTAACCATGTCCGAAGCCGCCATGTCGCCCCGCCATTCCTTCATCTCCATGC